>JAYTVE010000106.1:0-7514 GCA_043744185.1 Gemmatimonadota bacterium
GCGGAAGATCCGCAGCGGAACTTCCAGCCGAGCCCGGGGCTGATCGAGGTCTTCCATCCGCCCGGCGGTCCTGGCATTCGCGTGGACACGCACGCCTACGCGGGCTATCGGGTGCCGCCCTACTACGACTCGATGATCGGCAAGCTGATTGTCACGGCCGAAACTCGGCAGGCGGCGATCAACCGGATGAAGTGGGCGCTGGACCAGTTCGTGGTGCAGGGGCCAACCACCACGATCGCGTTCGCAAGCAAGATCATGAACGATCCCGACTTCGTGGCTGGCGCCGTGGACACCAAGTGGCTGGAGCGGAATTTCGAGCGGTTCAAGGACTAGTGCCGGCGTTTGGTCGCCGCAGGGCTTCTGGCGCGGCACTCGAGTCGACCGAGGAAGCTTCCGACGGTGCGCTCGGTGCGCTAGCCTGACGGGAAGGGACGGCGGCGTTTGCTGTCAGTCCCATCCTGGGCCGGAGGGGTCGGATGTACCGTTTGAGTGGATGCGTGACGGATCGCGCGCGCCTCGTGCTCGCATCGCTCGCGTTGGCCACGGTCGCCATCGGGGCTTGCGCCACTGCGCCGGCTCCCTCGCCGGCAGTAGGATCGGTTGTGGCGCGAACCGTCTATCTCGTGCGTCATGCGGAGAAGGGGACGTTGCCCGCAAACGATCCACCGCTGACGGCGGCGGGACAGGCGCGAGCGGAGGCGCTCGCCACGGCCCTCGCCGATGCGGGTGTAACTTCCGTCCTCACGACGCAGCTACTGCGAACCCGCGAGACCGCGCGGCCGTTGGCGGCGCGGTTGGGACTCACTCCCCACGTCGTGGGTGTCGCTGGCGCCGCTCGCGATCACGCGGCCGAGGTGGCCCGCGCCGTGCGCGCTCTACCACCTGGTGCGGTGTTGGTGGTGGGGCACAGCAACACCGTGCCGCTGATCATCGAGGCACTGGGCGGGCCCGTCCTAGCCGCGATCTGCGACGCCGCGTACGCGAACCTGTACGTGCTGCAGCTGGGGGCAGATGGCCACGCGACACTGGTGCGCGCGGAGTACGGGGTACGCACGGGAACTGCGGCCGAGTGTCCCGGCATGTCGCCGTGACGCCCTCCGGTCCCGGGCCGTCTATCTTTCGTGACAGACTCAGCCTTGAAGGACGCCCCGGCCAAGCCGAGGCGCCGTGCCGCCGCGACCGAGGATTCTCCTCGGCCGCGCGCCAGCCGCGCGGAACTGGACGTCCCGCATACGGACGATGCGGTGCCTGATCCGCGCAGGCAACGGCTGATTCGCGAGATCGCGGGCATTGGCCTGTTGCTTGCCGCGATCTTCGTTGCTGGCGCGCTCGCGTTTGAGCATGAGGCGGCCTCATGCACGCAGGGGGCCGGCATCTTCGGCCCCGTGGGTTCGTGCCTGCGCTCGGGGCTTTTCGCGCTGCTGGGCGCCCCGGCCGCGGCCTTGCTGCCGCTCCTTCCGCTGGTGCACGGGCTGCGCCTGCTCGGTCGCATTTCGGAGCGCCCCGACCGGTCATGGCTCCTTTGCCTGGGTGGTGCCGTGGTGCTCGCCCCCGTCGCCATCGGGTTGTTTCGCGGCGCACCGATCGCGGTCGACGCGTGGGCGGGACTGTGGGGCAACTTCGCCGCCTATTACCTGAGCGCGGCCATCGGTCGCGCGGGTGCGTGGATTGCCTTGCTGCTCGTCGGGAGCGCACTGACGGCGTGGACGCTCTGGTGGAATCCGGTGCGGCTCGTCGTGGGCGGGCGTCACGGTGCGCGGGCAACGGAAGCGCCGCGAGCGTCGAGTGCCGCGGCGGTGGCCGCTTTGGCGCTCGAGCCCGATCCGGAGGAGATGCCGGCCGTGGATCCTGCGCTCGTGAAGGAGATGACCGGCACGCCGATTCTCACGCTGGTGAAGCCGGAGCCGGCCGCGGGCGAGGAGGCGGAGGGAATCACCTCCTCGAAGTCCGAGCGTCGGAAGCGGGAGAAAAAGGCGAAGGCCGAGGTCGTGGCGGAGCACGATGCAGCGGTCGTTGCGGAAATCGAGACGGCCGATGGATCCGAGCCGTCAGACGTGCTCGATCACGAGCTGCCGAGCTCGACGCTCCTGGATCCGCCGCCGCCGGGCAAGGGCGACGCCGGTGAGCGTGAGCTGGACCTGATGGGCGCGAAGCTGATGGATGCGCTGCGCACCTTCAAGGTGGAAGGCGACCTGGTCGCGCGCACGACGGGCCCGACGGTCACGCAGTTCGAGATCGTACCCGCGCCGGGCGTGAAGGTCCGGCAGATCGGCAACCTCTCCAACGACCTCGCCCTCGCCATGCGCGCGCCGTCGATCCGCATCGTGGCCCCGATCCCCGGGCGCGGCGCGGTGGGAGTCGAGGTGCCGAACCCCGAGAAGGAGATGGTCGCCTTCCGCGAAATGATCGAATCGAAGGAGTTCACGCAGGCGCGCGCCGCACTTCCGATTGCCCTTGGCAAGGATCTCGAGGGCAAGGTGGTCGTGGCCGATCTCGCGAAGATGCCGCATTTGCTCATTGCCGGTGCGACCGGCTCGGGCAAGTCGGTGTGCGTGAACACGATCATTACGAGCCTCGTGTACCGGCACACGCCGGAGACGCTGCGCTTCCTGATGGTCGACCCGAAGATGGTCGAACTGTCGGTGTACAACACGCTGCCGCACCTGCGCCACAAGGTGATTACGGACAACCGCGACGCCGCGGCTGTGCTCAAGTGGGCCGTGATCGAGATGCAGGAGCGCTATGCGCTGCTCGCGGCCAATGGTTGCCGGAACATCCAGGACTTCAACCGTCGCGTGCAGGAAGGCGCGCCCCTCAAGCGCCCGAAGACGGAGGGGGTCGGCTTCGAGGAATTGGCGTACACGGGCCGCATCCTGCCGTACATCGTGGTGGTCATCGATGAAATGGCGGACCTCATGATGACGGTGCAGGGTGAAGTGGAAACGCCGATCGCGATGCTCGCGCAGAAGGCGCGTGCCATCGGCATTCACCTCATCCTCGCGACACAACGGCCGTCGGTGAACGTGATCACCGGCCTCATCAAGGCCAACTTCCCGAGCCGCATCGCGTTTCGCGTCGCGAGCCAGATCGACTCGCGCACCATTCTCGATGGCGCGGGCGCCGAAGCGCTCCTCGGCAACGGCGACATGTTGTTCATCCCGCCGGGCAAGTCGGAGGCGAGCCGCCTGCAGGGCGCCTACCTCTCGAGCGAGGAGACCGAGCGGTTGATGAAGTGGTACGATGACCGCCGTCAGTCGCGTCGCAGGGCGCTCGAGGCGCAGGGACTGATGGCCATCGAGCGCCATGCGGATGAACCCGACGTGCTCGAAATGGTGCGTTCGCGTGAGGCGGCCGAACTGGCGCCAGCAGACGGCGAGGGCGAGCAAGCCGCAGCCGACCGTGACAAGGTGTTCCGTGAGGCGGCGGAGATTTGCGTGCAGCACCAACAGGGCAGCACGTCCCTGTTGCAACGTCGCCTGAACGTCGGGTACGGGCGCGCGGCGCGCATCATCGACCAGTTGCAGGCGGCGGGAATTCTCGGGCCGCCGAATGGCAGCAAACCGCGAGACGTGTTGGTGGGGTTGGAAGACCTCGACCGACTGGCGCCGAAAGGCTGAGTCGAGCTGCATACATTGAAGGACCTGCTCGCGGCCGCGTCTCCGCACCAGCAGGTCCTTCGGTGTCTTCAGGACGACAGCGTGACCGTCGCGCTCAGTGCCACGCGTCCGTCAGGACCCTGTGCCTCGAGCGCGACCGTGTCACCCGACGGCGTGCCGACCAACCGAAACGCTCCCGTGTCGAAGAGCGGCGCGAGGCCGCGAAACGAGAACGCCGTCATGCGCCGCCCCGACTCGGCCTCTGCCATCTGCGCGAGCAACACCGCCGTCAGCGGACCGTGCACGACGAGGCCGGGATAGCCTTCGTCGTTCATCGAGTACGGGCGGTCGTAGTGAATGCGATGGGCGTTGAATGTGAGTGCCGAGAAGCGGAACAGGAGGCGTGTGTCTGGTGTGATGACCCGGCTCCATGATCCTGCGGAGACGGGCGGCCATTCCACCGGCACCGGCGCGGGCACCGGGGCGCCAGGCTCGCGATAGACGATGTCCTGTTCCTCCTCGATGCAGAGCACGCCTTCCTGCACGAAGTGGTAGCGGACCGTCACGAAGGCCAGTGCACCCGATTTCCCGCTCTTGAGTTCGACGTTGCGGATTTCGCCACGGCGTTCGGCAGGGACCTCAAGGCGGAGCGGCGCGTGCACGGTAAGTCGCGAGCCGGCGAACATGCGGCGCGGGTACGGAATGGGCGGCATGAAGCCCCCACGCCGCGGGTGGCCGTCGATCGAGAGCTCGGATTGGGCCCCTCGCGGCAGGAAGTAGAACCAGTGCCATGGCGCAGGAAGCGGACTGCCGGCGACGAGGCCATCCGGGGTCATGTCGAGCGTGGCGGCCGCCGCGAGCGCCTGGGTGATGGCCAGACGGTCGCGGATCGTCTCCGTCCGTCCAATCCAGCTGCGGAAGTCGTCGCTCATGCAGGGCGAGGCGTCGGGTGAATTCCGGGAACCCTGTGGGCGCGCCGGACGAGAATGTCAAGCCGAGGCGAGATGCCCCCAGTCGGTCATAAGTTTATCCGTCTGCTCCACATTCGCACTGCGCACGAGGTCGGCGTGAAGGGAATCCTGCAGGGGCTTCGCATCATCGAAGGGTCGGCGTTCGTCGCCGCCCCGCTGGGGGGCATGACGTTGGCCCAGCTGGGCGCCGACGTCATTCGCTTCGATCCCATCGGCGGCGGCCTCGATGCGACGCGCTGGCCCGTGACCGCGTCGGGCGCGTCGCTGTTCTGGGCGGGGATGAACAAGGGAAAGCGCTCGATCGCGGTCGATATCCGGCATCCGCGCGGTCAGGAGCTGCTCACGCAGCTGATCGCGGCGCCCGGCGCCGATGCCGGCATCTTCTCGACGAACTTTCCCGCGCGCGGATGGCTTGCCTACGACGCGCTGGTGAAGCATCGCTCGGACCTGATCATGGTCAACCTGTTGGGCCGTCGCGATGGTGGATCGGAGGTGGATTACACCGTCAATCCGCAGGTGGGGTTCCCGATGCTCACCGGCGTAGCCGATGGAGGTCCCGCGAATCATGTTTTCCCGGCGTGGGACGCGATCACGGGACAGATGATCGCGCTGGCGGTCCTCGCGGCGGAGCGGCATCGCACGCGCACGGGTGCGGGGCAACTGGTAACGCTTGCGCTCAAGGACGTCGCGATCGCCATGCTCGGTCACTTGGGGATGATCGCCGAGGTGATGGTCAACGACAGCGATCGCGCGCGGTACGGCAACGATCTCTATGGCGCATTCGGTCGTGACTTCGAGACGTCGGATGGCCGTCGCGTGATGGTGGTGGGGCTCACCGACCTGCAGTGGAGCACGCTGGTGAAGGCGACCGACATCGCCGAGGGCGTGGCCGCGCTCGCGTCGCGCAGTGGCTTCGACCTGGCCGAGGAAGGGAACCGCTTCGCAGTGCGCGACGAGATCGCGACGTTGCTCGCGCCGTGGTTCGCGTCCCGCACGCAGGCCGAAGTGCGCACCGCGCTGGACTCGGCGCGCGTGACCTGGGGCCCGTACCGCACCGTGCGCCAAGCCCTCGCGGAAGACGCCGACCTGAGCGCGGCGAACCCGCTGCTGCAGCCGCTCGCGCAGCCCGGGGTGGGTGACTATCTCGCCCCCGTGTCGCCGCTGGCATTTTCAGGGGTCGCGCGCGTGCCGATTGCGCCCGCACCGCAGCTCGGGCAGCACACGGACGAGATTCTGCTCGGGGTACTGGGATTGAGTGAAGGGGACGTGGGGCGCCTGCATGACGACGGGATCGTGGCCAGCCCGGCCAACTGACCGACTCGCACGAACGGAGAGGAACCGCACGTGAAGCTGCCGATCAACTTCTACAAGTCGCTCGCCATCGGGGCCCCTGCGCCTATGCGCGCCTTGCCCGTGCGACCCGAGCGCATGATCCACTTCTTCCCGCCGCACTTGGAGAAGATTCGCGCGAAGATTCCCGAGCTCGCGAAGCAGGTGGACGTCCTCTGCGGAAACCTCGAGGACGCGATCCCGGTGGAGGACAAGGCGGCGGCGCGCGCGGGGTTCATCGCGGTGGCCAAGGAAGCCGCCCTTGGCGATACGCAGCTCTGGGTGCGCGTCAACTGCCTCAACTCGCCGTGGATACTCGACGACCTCGAGCAGATCGTGAAGGAGGCGGGCAACCGGCTCGACGTCGTCATGATCCCGAAGGTCGAAGGGGCGTGGGATATCCATTTCGTGGATCAGTACTTGTCGCTGCTCGAGGCGCGCTACGGCGTAAGGCGTCCGATTCTCATCCACGCACTGCTGGAAACGGCGGAAGGGGTGAAGAATGTCGAGGCGATCTGCGGCGCGAGCCCACGCATGCACGGCCTCTCGCTCGGACCGGCCGACCTCGCGGCCTCGCGCGGCATGAAGACGACGCGCGTCGGAGGGGGACACCCGTTCTATGGCGTGTTGGCTGACCCGAAGGACGGGGAGACGACACGCGCCTTCGCGCAGCAGGATTTGTGGCACTACACGGTGGCGCGCATGGTCGATGCGTGCGTGTCGCACGGGATGCGCGCCTTCTACGGTCCGTTCGGGGACATTCGCGACGAGGCCGGATGCGAGGCGCAGTTCCGCAACGCCTTCATCATGGGGTGCACGGGCGCCTGGTCGCTCGCGCCCAACCAGATCGCGATCGCGCGCAGCGTGTTCAGCCCCGACGTGAAGGAAGTGCTGTTCGCCAAGCGAATCCTCGAGGCGATGCCAGATGGCAGCGGCGTGGCGATGATCGACGGCAAGATGCAGGACGACGCCACGTGGAAGCAGGCCAAAGTGATCGTCGACCTCGCGCGCCTCGTGGCGAAGAAGGACCCGGACCTCGCCACCGCCTACGGCTTCTGATGTCATCCAAGACTCGACACGGCTACTTCTTCGAAGACTTCGAGGTCGGCGCGACGTTGGTGCACGCGACGCCGCGCACCGTGACGGAAGGAGACCAGGCGCTGTATACCTCGCTCTTCGGCGGGCGCTTTCCCGTGACATCGTCCACGCCATTTGCGCACTCGGTGGGACTGGAACGCGCACCGGTGGACGACCTGCTCGCGTTTCATCTGGTCTTCGGCAAGACGGTGCCTGACATCTCGCTCAACGCGATCGCGAATCTGGGCTACGCGTGCGGGCACTTCGGCGTGCCGCTCTACCCGGGCGACACCGTCACGACGACCTCGCAGGTCATCGGCGTGAAGGCGAACAAGGACGGGACGACGGGGATCGTGTGGGTGCGTTCGACGGGCATCAACCAGCGGAACGAAGTCGTGGCCGACTACGTGCGCTGGGTGATGGTGCGGAAGCGCGACGCAGCCAGTTCGCCACCGGTCACCATCGTGCCGACGCTGAGCGCCACGGTGCCGATCAGCGAGCTCTGCGTGCCGTACCACTTGGCCACGGGGAGTTACGACAC
>JAYTVE010000107.1:0-2303 GCA_043744185.1 Gemmatimonadota bacterium
GGCGGGGGATTGCAAACGCCGCCGTACTACTTCGGCGCCTACCTCGACGTGCCGCCCATCACGGTGCAGTCGGATCGTGTGCGCGAGGAGCTGGGGCTCGAGCTGATGTCGTTGGAGGCGGGCATGCGCGAGACGTTTGCGTGGTACGCGGGGCAGACGCGCGCGGCCGCGGACTTCTCGTGGGATGACCGGGCGCTGGTGGGGTGACTCGGTCCTTGCGGCTTCCCTCGCTCGCGATGGACGTTGGCATCTCGCACGACTGTTGCGGTCACTACGGCTTGGTGATGGACAGCAACTGCGCCGAGTTCCCCTGCGCCACGAAGACGCGACCCGTCACACGATCCACCGCCACCCGGCGCTTCGGATCGCCCTTCTGCGAGAGCAGCGACGTGCCCTTCGCGAGCGCGACAATTTCCGTCACGCCATCGGCGGTCGTCCACACAACCACGCCGCGATCCTCGAGCATCGTCACGCGCGAATAGCGACTCTGTTCGCCGTCGCGCGTCCACACCGGCACGCCCTTGCCCTTGAGGCACGTCAGCACCTTCGCACGGGCGTCGTACGACAACACGTACCCGGTCGACGATGCTGTCGCGTCGGGCACGAGCGGCACGCCAGTCTTCACGTCGAGGTTGCCGAGCGCCTTGCCGCCATTGCCGGTAACGACGATTGCCGTCGAGTCGACGACGCGAACGCCCAGGATGTTCTCCTTCGCGACGTCCGACGTCTTCCACAGCTCCTTGCCGGTGGCGAGGTCCACGCCGGTCATCGTGAATGGAGGTCTCATGCCCGGCGCGCCGGCGACGAAGAGCAGCACCCCCGTCTGCGCGGCCGAAAGCGAGGGTTCCCAGCGCCGCTCGCGTCCGCCGGATCCCGAGAAGGTGTAGCGCCACGTCCGATTGCCGGTCGTGGCGTCGAGTCCTTCCCAGATACTCGCAAACGTTGCAACGAGCACGATCGGCGTCGCGATGCCTGAACCGCCCTTGGTGTCTTCGTCGTCCATCATCCAGCCCTTCTTCCACCGCGGCTTTCCCGTGGCGCGCTCGAGCGTTGTCACGCCACGCGCGGTGAACACGACGATGTCGCTCGTCTCCGACGTGGCGGCGTTCGCCAGCGCGACGCTCATCAGGCCCGGGCCGATGTCGGACGACCAGAGTCGCTTGCCGTCGGCGAGCGAGCGTACGTCAAGCATCTGGTCGCGGGTGAAAACTGCGATGTCGCCGGGGAGAATCCGTTCGAGACTGCCGACGCCCGCGTCAGTCGTCCACACGACGGTGCCCGCCTTGCCATCGATCAGCTCGAGCACGTCTCCGACGACGAGATAGCGATCGAGCGGTCGGTCGATGACGGCGAATTCACGACGCTGTCCGCCGCGGAGGTTGAACTTCCGCGCGAGTTGCCAACGTTGCGCTCCGGTGGCGCCGTCAAGAAGCTGGAGGATCGGGGCCCCGTTGCCGGTGCATCCGCCGGCACCGACGGCGAGGAGCGATCCGTCGTCGCGCACGCGCGACAGGCCGAGGTCGACGTTTCCAATCTCCTTGCAGGGACGCGTCCACTGTACGGCGCCGGTGGCCGCATCAATTGCAGTGAGCGGCGCGGCGCCGGTGAAGAGGCGACCGCGCGTTGCATCGGGGCGGACCATGGTGCGCCCTTCCGGCGCGCCCGAGTCGGCCGCGATGACGGTGCGCTGCCAGGACGTCGTCGCACTTCCGGTGAGATTGACTGCGGAGAGCTTGGCGTTGAGGCGATTGCCGAGCCGCTGTTCTGGGTCGTTGACGACGCCGTCAACGGTGGCGTTGGCGCCGGGGTGTCGCTTGTTGATCTCGTTTGCGGCGTCCTGCATGCCGGCTTGGAGTGCGGTGCCGACGAGCATGGCGCCGAAGGCAGGGTCGGCTTCGATCTCGACCGTGATGGCGCGGTCACCCGAGAGGATGAAGTGCTTGCCCGTGTTGGGAGGGAGGGCGATGGTGCGGGCGGTGACGCTCTGAGCGTGAGCGACCCCAGGCAAAGCGAGGGCAGCGACGAGGAGCGCGGCGTACGGTATGCTAGAAAGACGGGCGGCAGCGCTCATTCGTGGCGATCCGGGGGTGAAAGCTGGTGGGGACGCGCGCGGAATACTGTACCGCGTGCCGACCTTTCGCGAATGAACCCCCTCACCAGCCACGGTGGCGCGGTTCAGCTTGCCACGTGTCCGTGGCGCGAACGCCAGCGCTCCTACCGCGCCCCCTTGACCCCCACCCCCGCGAGCCGCAGCAGTTCCCCGGCACTCCCCACCCCCACCAGTCGCGCGCGCACCCGCGCCG
>JAYTVE010000108.1:0-2299 GCA_043744185.1 Gemmatimonadota bacterium
CGAGTGCTCGCCGTCGTGCGCCGCATCATCGGCGTACCCGACTACGACGTCTATGTCGCGCACATGCGCGCGCATCATCCCGACTGCGCCATCAGCTCGCGCGACGACTTCCTGCGCGAGCGCATGGCGGACAAGTACAGCCGCCCCGGCGCGCGCTGCTGCTAGCGCGGCCTCACGGATCGCGCCGGTCGTCGAGCGGTTCGGCGCACCTGGGGTCATCGTGTGACGGCACGTTCACCCACGTGCGCACTGGCACCGTGCGCATGCGCGACGCGTCGTATGGTCGAATCAACCCGGTCGGCGGCGCCGGGACCGAGTCATCTCCCAACCAGGCGCCCCACACCGAGCGCGGCACGATCACGGGCATGCGGTGGTGAATGCGCGCCGTCGCCTCGTTCGCGTTCGTCGTGATCACCGTGGTGGTCACGCGCGTCGTGCCATCCGGCGCGCGCCACGACTCCCAGAGCCCGCCGAGCGCGAATGGCTCGTCGTCGTCCATCGTGATCAGCCATGGCTGCTTCGTCTTGGAGCCCGCGATCACCTGCCACTCGTAGTAGCCGTCGGCGGGCAACAGCGCGCGTCGCGCCTTCCACGCCGAGCGGAAGCTGGGCTTCTCGGCGAGCGTCTCGCCGCGCGCGTTCGCGAGCTTGGTGCCGATGGCCGGGTCCTTGGCCCAGCTCGGAATGAGCCCCCAGGTCGCGAGTCCAGCCGCGTGCGAGCCCGCAACGCTGCGCACCACGAGCACCTCCTGTCCCGGCGCGATGTTGTAGCGCGGCGCGCTCACCGGCAGCACGTCCACGCCGAAGAGTGCGGGGTCGAGTCGCTGCGGATGTCGGATGGTGTACCGTCCACACATGGGTCTCAGGTCTCCTGGACTGCGGCGCTCGCTCGCCGGATAGGCGCAGCGGCGAGCACCAGCGCTGCGATCAGCGCGATCGCGCCCCCCGTGGCGAACGCGACCGCCGGCCCCGCCGTCGTCCACAACGTGCCGAACAGGATCGACGCCGGCAACGCGCCGACGCCAATGACGAGGTTGTACCACCCGAAGGCCGCGCCTCGCCGCGCCGCCGGTGTCAGATCGGCCACGAGCGCCTTCTCCGTGCCCTCGGTGAGGCCGAAGGTAAGACCGTAGGCGGCGAACAGCGCCCACACCTGCCACGCCTGCGTGGCCACCGCGAAACCGGCGTACGTCGCGGCGTACATGAGCCATCCCGTGAGCACCACCGGGCGACGACCGATCCGATCCGAGAGGGATCCACCTAGCGTCGACGCGAGCGCCTTCACGCCATTGAACATGGCCCAGATGAGCGGCACCTGCGCAATGCTGACGCCCACGCTCGTCGCCCGCAGCAGCAGGAACGCGTCGGTGGAGTTGCCCAGCGTGAAGAGCAGCACGGCTCCCATCACGACCTTGAATCCCGGCGCGAACGGCGCGACGCTCGAAACTGGCGCGCCCGACGACGGCGCCACCGCTGCAGGCGCAGCCGGCAGACGCACATCGCTCGCCTCCTCGTCGTGGCGCATCGCCAGCGCGGGCGGGGATGCAAGTGATCCGCCGCGCGGCTCACGCACGCGCAGCACGAGTACAAGCACCGAGAGCGCACCGGGAATGGCGGCAAGCGCGAACACGGTGCGGAGCGAGAGGCCACCCGCGCCCAGCAGCAGAAAGGCGAGCAACGGCCCCGCAACGGCGCCCGCATTGTCTGCGGCGCGATGCACGCCATACGCGCGCCCGCGCTCACGCGGGTCCGTCGCGTCGGCGATGAGCGCATCGCGCGGCGACGAACGGATCCCTTTCCCCACCCGATCCGCAAGGCGGATGGCGAGCACCTGTGCGCCGCTCGTTGCGATGGCCACCAGCGGCCGCGCCACCGACGCGATCGTGTACCCCGCCAACACGAGCGGCTTCCGCCTCGTGAGTCGATCCGACCACCAGCCGCTCGCCAGCTTCAACAGCGCCGCCGTCGTTTCCGACGCGCCCTCGATGACGCCCAGAAAAGCGGCGCTCACCCCGAGCGTGCCGGCCATGAAGCTCGGCATGAGCGGATAGATCATGTCCGACGAGACGTCAGTCAGGAACGACACCGCCGCGAGCCCGATCACGGTGGGGCTGAGTGGACGACGCGCGCGAATTCCGGTGTCGGGTGAATCGGACATCGCCGGAATGTCGCCCCCGACTTGCGGCCGCGCATCCCTCAAGGCACCGTTCGGCGTGCCTGCTCCATTCTGCGCCGACCCCGCGAACGCTGCGCTCTTTCGCGCCCTCGCTCCCGCCCACGCGGCGCTCAGCGCGCGCGCG
>JAYTVE010000109.1:0-7481 GCA_043744185.1 Gemmatimonadota bacterium
AACCCGGTCCGCGGCTCACGCACCCCGGTGGGCCGATAGTAGATGAAGCCGTTGATCGCGTTCCGGTACGCCGTGAACTCGGCGTGCCACGCGGTGCGCTCCACGCGCAGGCCCACTTCCATGTTGAGCGAACGTTCCACGTCGAGCGCAGGATCACCGATCTCGTATGCGAGCGTGCCCTGATGCACGCCGTTCGCGTACAGCTCGCTCGGCTGCGGCGCGCGGAAGCCTCGCCCTGCATTCGCGACGAGCGCAACGCCCTCGGCCGCATGCCAGACAGCGCCGAGGTTTCCCGAGAGGGCGGTCCAGTCCTTGCGCTGCGCCGTGAGGGAGAGGGCGGTCGAGGGTCCTGTTGCGAGTGAGCGGACATCGCCACGGAGGCCGGCGGCCAGGTCGAATTGTCCTCCGCGCCACTGTTCGAAGGCGTAGAGCCCCACGTCATGCCAGCGATACGCCGGCAGGAGCGGCTCCAGTCCGCCGCCTTCGAAGGTGAGCGCCGAGTACGAGAGGCCGAACGCGCCTTCGAGCCCGAACCGTGGTGCGTGCAGGAAGCGTGCATCGGCAGTGAGCGTGCGCGCGTCGAGCGCCGTCGTCGGCTCGGCGGCGCTTCGCGACGCAAACTCTGCTCGCGTGTTGTGCTGGAGTCCGACGCCCAGCTCGAGGCGATCGGCACCGAACTGCATCCTCGCTTCCGTGCGAATCAGGTCCGTGCTGATACGCTGGTAGCCGCTGTACAACGGGTCCACCTGCGGATCTTCAGCGATGGAGGGTCGCTCGCGCTTGCCCGAGTACTCGACCTGCGCGCTGCCCCACGCGCCACGCGCGCCGAGGGCCGCCCCGCCGCCGACCATGTCGTACGCGCTGTTGCGGAGCGGGCCGTTGGGGGTGTGCAGGTCGCTCGCGATCTGGCCGGCGAGCGACGTTCGCCATCCGAGCGCACCGCGTGCGCCTTCGAGTGCGATGCTGCCCTCCGGGGCGGCGTTGTTCGTGACGTATCCCGCGCGCAGCCGCGCCTGCGTGAACGCATCGCGCCCGAGGGCATCGGGCAGCGGACGCGCGATGACGTTGGCGACGCCGCCGAGTGCGTCGGAGCCGTAGAGCACCGACGCGGGCCCTCGCACGACCTCGATCGCGGCGGCATCGGGCAACTCGATGTTGGGGGCGTGATCCTCTCCCCACTGCTGGAACTCCTGGCGCTGTCCGTTGGCGACTACAAGCACGCGGTTGCCCGTGAGACCACGGATGACCGGCTTCCCGATTTCGGGACCAAGGCTCTGGTTCTGGACACCGGGCATGCGCGCGATGGTCTCGCCGAGCGAGGGCGCGCGCGCAGTGCGAAGCGCTGCGTCGTCCATGGTGGCGGTGGCCTGTGGCGCGTCAAAAGTGCGGGTCGCGAGCGGGGTGGCACTGACCTGCACGGCGCCAAGTGCGACGGCCGCGGGGTGGAGAACGACGCGGAGGGTGTCGGAGGCGGCGAGCACAGGCAGGACGGTGCTCGTGACGGGGCGAAAGCCCGGCCGCGTGACGACGACGCGCACTGTCGTACGCGGCAGTTCGGCGAAGCGCGCGCACCCGTCGGCGCCGGAGCGCGCGGTGCGAGCCGCCTCGAGGACGCGCACGGTGGCCCCTGCGACGGCGGTGCCGGTCGTGTCGGCCGCGCAGGTGACGAGGACGCGGACGGCCTGCGCCTGGAGCGGTCGCGCCACACCGAGCACCGCCACGGCCGTGATGGCGCCGTGGAATGCGGACCGAGTTAGTAAAGGCTTCATCATGAGTTAGGTGAGACTAAATCTGTACGTCGTTTCCCCGACGTCAAGGGATGCGCGCCACGCCGCAGCGCTACCACAGCGGCGAGCGTTAGCATTCCCGGCGGTTTCCGTCTCGCGACGGGAATCGTTGGCCCCCTGACCACCGATCTCACGCCGATGACGTTCCGCTCCGCCCACGTTGCCGTTGCAGCAATCGCGCTGCTCCTCGCCCCGACCGCGCTCTCCGCCCAGTCACGCGCCAACAGCGGCCCGCGCGACGATGCCGCCTTCACCTTCTACGGCCGTGGGCCCTACCGCGCCCAGGTGCCGCGCCCCGAATCGCTGCTCGGCTACGACGTCGGTAGCTGGCACACGCAGTATGCGTGGCAGGAGAAGGTGCTGCTCGGCATTGCCGATGCCGCGAGGGATCGCGTGAAGGTCGAGGTGATCGGCACGACGGCCGAGAAGCGCACGATGCGCATCTATGTGGTGTCGAGCGCGGAGAACATGGCGAAGATCGAGCAGGTGCGCGCCGACTTGGACCGGCTCGGTGATCCGCGCGGAGCGAGCGCTGCGGAGATCGACGCGATTGCCGCGCGGACGCCGGCGGTGGTCTGGTTCTCGGGCTCGGTGCACGGCGACGAGGTGCCGGGCTTCGAGGCGAGCATGCAACTGCTCTACCACTTCGCGGCGAGCGAGGACCCGGAGACGATGAGGCTGCTCAAGGACGCGATCGTGATCATCAACCCGAGCTCGAACCCGGACGGGCACGAGCGTTTCTCGGTGTGGTCGAACTCAATCGCGGTGGGGAGCCCCGAGCGGCAGGCGATGGAGCAGCAGCGGGGACAACCCTGGAGCATCAGCGGACGCTACAACCACTACCGGTTCGACATGAACCGCGACGTGATGAGTTCGACGCAGCAGGAAGTGCGCGCAATCATCAAGGGGATGTTGCGCTGGCATCCGATGGTGACGGCTGACCTGCACGGCTACGTGTCGCAGTACTACATGGCGCCGGCGGCACGCCCGGTGAACGTGAACATCGCGGGCGCGTTTCCGGTGAAGTGGAACGAGGTGATTGGTGCGGGCAATGCCGCCGCGTTCGACCAGTATGGCTGGCTCTACTACGTGCGGGACCAGTTCGACCTGTACTATCCCGGTTACTACGATTCGTGGCCGGCACTGACGGGCGCGATGGGCGCCACGTACGAGACGGACGGCGGCCCCGCGCTGCTCAAGAAGCGCGCCGACGGCACGCTGCTGTCGCTCCGCGATGGTATCGCGAAGCACTACGTGGCGTCAATCGCGACGTTCGAGACGACGGCCAAGCGCGCGCATGAGCGCGTGAAAGACTACCTCGCGTATCGCCAGCAGGCGGTGACCGACGGCCGGAGCGGCATGATGAAGCGCGTGGTCTTCACGCCCGGCACCGATCCGGGGCGTGCGGCGGAGCTGGCCGCGATGCTGATGCGAAGTGGCATCGAGGTGCATCGGCTCACGAAGCCGCTGTCATCGCCCAAGGCACACGGATATTCAGACGAAGCGGCTCAGTCGCGGATATTCCCCGCAGGCTCGTACGTGGTGGACCTTGCGCAACCGCAGGGGAAGATGGCCAAGGCGTTCCTCGAGGCCGATCCGGTGCTCGACCCGGTGTTCGCGAAGGCGCAGGTGGACCGGTTCAAGCGCAACTTGCAGCGCGGCAAGCAGGCCGACGGCGAAGGCTACGAGTTCTACGACATCACCGCGTGGGCGTTGCCGGTGACCTTTGGCGTGGAGGGCTACTGGACCGACGACGCGTTGCCGATGACGGCGGAGTTGCTCGTGGCTCCAGCCGCGGACGCGCCGCGAGTGAATGGCGAACAGCTACCCGTCAGCATTCCCAGTGGCGTGATCGACGGCGCAAATGCGCGCTCGGCGTACCTCTTCCGCAATGATCGCAACGGGGCCTCACGACTGGCCGCCTCGCTGATGCGCGACGGGTTCCGGCTCGCGATCGCGACGGAGCCGATCCAGACGGGCAAGCTCGACTGGCCGCGCGGCACCTGGATCGCGCGCGTCTCGCGCAACGACAGCACGCTCGGCGCTCGCATTGACGCACTGGCACGCGAGGCTGGCGTGGAAGTGACGGGCGTGAACACCGCCTTCCCCGAGTCGTCGCAGTACGGCACGGGCTCCGAAGTGGTGCGTGCCGTGCGGGCGCCCAAGATCGCACTCGTGGGCGGCGATGGCATTTCGCTCGGCGCATACGGCCACATCTGGTGGAACCTGGAGAAGCGCTACGGCATCGAGTTCACGCCGATCACGGTCGATGCGCTCAACAATGACTTGTCCGCGTTCAACGTGATCCTCCTCCCCACCGGCAACCCGGGGCGACTCGGCAAGGCCGCCAACCTTCGCGCGTGGATCGAGAAGGGGGGCACGCTCATCACGATGGGCGATGCGACCGAATGGGCCGCCGGCGAGACGGCCAACCTCACCTCGGCGCGCGCGGTGGGCAGCGACGACAAGAAGGAGGGGAAGGACGGCAAGGACGCGAAGAGCGACGTGAAGGCGCCAGCCGACACGATGTTCGCGGTGACCAGCCCGAGCTCGAACCCCGATGTTCCGCAGGGCGTGCCCGGGGCACACTTCGACGTGGTGCTCGACAAGTCGCACTGGCTGACGTTCGGGTACGAGCAACAACGGATGACGGTGATGCTCGAGACGAACACCTTCCTCAAGCTCAGCAAGGAGGGAGCAAACGTGGCCGTCTTCCCGACCACGGGCCCGCTCAAGCGCGCCGGCTTCACCTTTCCGGACAACACGGAGCGGCTGCTCAAGGGCACGGCGCTTCTTGTGCACGAGAAGATCGGTGGTGGGCACCTGGTGGCGTTCGCGAACGATCCGATGTTTCGCGGCTTCTGGCGCGCCCTCGACCGGCTCGTGATGAACGCGGCGCTGCTCGGACCGTCGTTCTAGTGGGCAATCCGCACGTGCTCGACCTGTTCGGCGACGCGGCGGTTCCGCTTCGCACCGGACTGGCCGAGGGGGCCGTGGTGCTGCACGGATTTGCCCTCGAGGCGGCGGCCATGCTGCTCGCGGGCGTGGCGCAGGTGTCGAGCGCAGCGCCCTTTCGCCACATGAAGACGCCGGGCGGCCATCAGATGTCGGTGGCGATGACCAACTGCGGCAACGCGGGCTGGGTGACCGATGCGCGCGGCTATCGCTACGCGGGCGCGGACCCGGTGTCGGGCGCGCCATGGCCAGCGATGCCGGACGGCTTCGCCGAGTTCGCGCGGTACGCGGCGACCACAGGTGGCTTCGACGCCTTTGATTCGGATGCGTGCCTGGTCAACCGCTACGAACCCGGCGCGCGCATGACGCTGCACCAGGACAAGGACGAGATCGACTTCGAGCAGCCGATCGTGTCGGTGTCACTCGGATTACCGGCGCGGTTCGCGTTCGGCGGGTTGAAGCGCACCGATCCGCTGCGACGCGTGACGCTCGCGCACGGCGACGTGGTGGTGTGGGGCGGCTGCTCGCGGCTCGCGTTTCACGGCGTGGATGCGCTCAAGCCAGGCGCGCATCCGATCACCGGCGAGTATCGCTACAACCTCACGTTTCGCCGCGCGCGATAGGGCGCTCAGATGCTCACGAGGCCACGCGTGATGCGCACGCGCGGTGCCGCAGGCGGCAACGGCGCCATCGCAGCACGCCGGCTCATGGGCGCGAGCATGGCCATCAGCGCGCGTGGCGCACGTAGAGCGTAGGGTGCGAGGGGCGCCATGGCCGGCCGCATGTCGTCGTCATCACCATCGCGCCAGACGCGCGGAATGCTGATGCGGGGAATGCTGATGCGCGGCAAGCCGAAGTTGCGGATGTTGACCCCGTCGCCGTCGTCGCCGAACATGAACATCCCGCCCTCGCCGCCGAACTCGGACGCTTTGCCGAGCTTCACCCTGAGGTCCTTGTAGCGGCCGTTCTGGAAGACGCGCACCGTCACGTCGTCGCCGGGCTTCTTGTCGCGCAGGCTCTTGCTCAGCCGATTGCGACGCGCATTCGAGAGCGCCATGTCACCCGCATCGTCGCGTGGCACGCGCAGGTCGGTCCCATCAATTGACGCGATCCGGTCGCCTTCAACGATCCCCGCCTTGTCGGCCGGACCGCCGTCGGTCACGCCGGAGATGAAGACGCCGAGCGTGTCACGCTTGCTGCCGCTGCCGCCGAGCGAGACGCCGAGCACGGCGCGGTTGTTGACACGCTCCTTCATCGTGCGCGCATTCTCCGGGAGCATGTCATCGGGCGAGCCGGTCTTCACGCGCATCGTCTTCACGGAGCCGTTCGACCAGACGCCGAGGCTCACGTCGTCGCCCGGCTTCACCTTGGCGAGTTCGCGGCTCAGGCGGCGCTGCATCATGCCGCTCAGCTCCGGTTCGCCCGCATCCTCGCGATCGAGCTTGAGGTTCACGCCATTGATGGACTGCAGCCGCTGCCCCTCCTCGAGCCCGCCCTTCTCGGCCGGCGAGTTGGGCGTGACCGACTGGATGAGCAGACCGAGCGTGTCGCGCTTGCCGCCGGAGCCGGTGGCGATGCCGAGGAAGGCGCGGTCGCCGCCGTCGGTGCTGTATGCGTAGCTGTTGCCCGGGCCGCGCATGATGGTGACCCTGCGCTCGGCGCGAGGTTCGGGCGTGGAGCGCTCCTGGGCGCGTGCTGGCAAGGCCAGAGCGGCGGCGGCCGGCAGGAGGAGCAGTGAGTGGATCGTGGCTCGCATGGTGGCGCACTCCTGACCAGATGGCGATGGAAGTCCGGATGACCGGGGCTGCTACATGGACACCGGGGGACTCGGGGAGGGTTGCCGCCCAGATTTCGCGGGGGGACGCAACCCTTCCGGCGGTCGTCCTGTCGGAGGTGGGCAAGCAGCCGATCCGGCTGGACGCGATCGACCCTGGGGACGCGTGACGGACCAGCAACTGATCGAGCAGGTGCTCGCGGCCGACCCACGGGCTGAGCGCGAGTTCTACGACCGGCACGTGGACCGGGTCTACCGCCTCGCATATCGCCTGGCGGGGGATGGGACGTTGGCGCAGGACTTCACGCAGGAAACGTTCGTGCGGGCGTTCGAGCGGCTTGCGCAGTTTCGCGGGGATGCGGCGCTCTCGACGTGGGTCTGTTCGATCTGCGTGTCGGTGTCGCTCAACGGAATCAAGTCGCGGAAGATGCGCGGGCAGCGCGAGATCGACATGGACACGGCACCGGACGTCGCCGTGACGAAGCGGATGTCCGAGCCGGACCTGAAGGACCGGATGCGCACGGCCATCGATGCGCTGCCGGATGGATACCGCACGGTGTTCCTCATGCATGACCTCGAGGGCTACACGCACGAGGAGATCGGCCGGGCACTCGAGATTCAGCCCGGCACGAGCAAGGCACAGCTGTTCCGGGCCCGCGCGAAGCTGCGCACCGCACTGGCCGACTTCGCAGGAGACTGGGCATGACCGAACCAACCGAACGGGAAGAAGCGC
This sequence comes from Gemmatimonadota bacterium, assembly GCA_043744185.1. GTDB lineage: Bacteria > Gemmatimonadota > Gemmatimonadetes > Gemmatimonadales > Gemmatimonadaceae > JACPPC01. The sequence goes on from JAYTVE010000109.1 coordinate 7,250, forward strand.
CGCTCACTGGCGCGCAGGGCCAGGCGGCGATCGCGTATCACGCAGTCGGCGACATCGTGCCGCGCGATGCGATGTGGCAGGCGATCCAGGCGCGGCGCGGCGCGGTGGTTGATGCGTCTCGCACGGCGAGCAACGACGTGCGGCGCGTGCGGCTTGCGAATGCTTCGGCCGTGACGCCGACCTTTCGCGTTCCGCGTTTTGCATACGCCGCGGCCGCCACGATGCTGCTTGC
>JAYTVE010000110.1:0-7435 GCA_043744185.1 Gemmatimonadota bacterium
CTCGCGCAGCTGACCGGCAAGGAAGTCGGCGTGAACGTCGAGGAGATCAAGCGTCCTGAAGTCGAGGCGCAGCTGGTGGCGGACAACATCGCCCAGCAGCTGGCGCAGCGCATCTCGTTCCGCCGTGCGATGAAGCGCGCGGTACAGAGCGCGATGCGGATGGGCGCCCTCGGCATCAAGGTGAAGGCGGGTGGCCGCCTGGGCGGCGCGGAAATCGCGCGGGTCGAGGGCTACCACGAGGGCCGTGTGCCTCTGCACACGCTCCGAGCTGACATCGACTACGCGACGTCGACGGCAAAGACCACGTTCGGCACCATCGGGATCAAGGTGTGGATCTTCAAGGGTGAGATCGTGGAAGACCGCCGTGGTTCGACTTTCTCTTCCGACGCGTGAGGATTGAACGATGCTGAGTCCGAAGCGTGTCAAATTCCGCAAGATGTTCAAGGGCCGCACGAAGGGGCTCGCGACCCGTGGCGCCGAGGTGTCGTTCGGCCAGTACGGGCTGCAGGCGCTGGAGCCGGGTTGGGTGACCAACCGTCAGATCGAGGCGGCTCGCGTGGCGCTCACGCGTCATATCAAGCGTGGTGGCAAGGTTTGGATCCGGATTTTCCCGGACAAGCCGATTACGAAGAAGCCTGCGGAAACCCGCATGGGTAAGGGCAAGGGTTCACCCGAAGGTTGGGTGGCCGTGGTGAAGCCGGGTCGGATCCTGTTCGAGCTCGAGGGTGTGACCCCCGAGATCGCCGTGAAGGCGATGGCGCTCGCGCAGGCGAAGATCGGGCTCAAGACGAAGTTTGTGGCTCGCGAGGAGGCAAAGACCAATGAAGGCTGAAGAGCTGCGCAACCAGTCGGATGAGGAGCTTCGTGCCAAGCTGGCGGAGCTCACCGAGGAGCGCTTTCGTCTCCGCTTCCGCGGCGCGACCCAGCCGCTCGAGGATCCGCTGCGACTGCGCGTGACCCGGAAGGCTGTGGCACGCATCAACACGATCCTCCGCGAGCGCGCGCTGTCGGCAAGCGCCGGCGCGGGCCGCTAGGAGGAACCGAGGACCGATGGAACCCGTGAGCCAGGTACATGCGACCCCGCGACCGGCGCGCAAGACGCGCACTGGGCTGGTGGTCAGCGACAAGATGCAGAAGACGGTGGTGGTCGCGATCGAACGTCGCGTGCCGCACCCCGTGTATGGCAAGATGGTGACCCGGACGACGCGCCTGAAGGCGCACTGTGAAGACAACAGTGCGAAGGCAGGCGACACCGTGCGGATCGTGGAGACCCGGCCCTTGTCGAAGGACAAGCGGTGGCGCGTGGTCGAGATCGTTGAACGCGCGCGCTAGGAGACAGGGACCATGATCCAGCAGGAGAGCGTGGTAAAGGTCGCGGACAACTCGGGCGCAAAGCGTGCGCTCGTGATCCGCGTCCTCGGGGGCACCCGGCGGCGCTATGCGGGACTGGGCGATACCGTGATCGTGGCGGTGAAGGACGCCCTCCCGAACGGCACCGTGAAGAAGTCGGACGTGGCGCGTGCGGTCGTGGTGCGCACCGTCAAGGAGACCCGCCGCAAGGACGGGAGCTACATCCGCTTCGACGAGAACGCAGTCGTGATCATCAACGAGAATGGCGAGCCGCGGGCGACGCGCATCTTCGGGCCGGTGGCCCGCGAGTTGCGCGAGAAGAAGTACATGAAGATCGTCTCGCTGGCGCCGGAGGTTTTGTAGCATGCGCGTACTCAAGCAGCGCGCGACCGAGGGTCGCATTCGTCGGGCGCGCCACGCGCACGGGGCGGAGCGCACCAAGACGCGCATCATGAAGGGCGATGTGGTGATGGTCCTCCGCGGCGACGACAAGGGGAAGGAGGGCAAGGTGCTGGAGATCCTGCCCAAGACGAACCGCGTCCTCATCGAAGGGATCAACATCGTCAAGCGTCACACGCGCGCGAAGAGCGCCGAGCAGCAAAGTGGCATCATCGAGAAGCCGGCGCCGATGGCGCTGTCGAACGTGATGCTTATTGACCCGAAGACCGGAAAGGCGACGCGCATCAAGGCGCGCGTTGATGCGGACGGGACGAAGGAGCGGATCGCGAAGTCTGGCGAGTCGATCGCCAAGCCGAGCCGCAAGGCCTGAGGATAGAGAGTCATGGCGACCAAGGAAAAGAAGGGCGCGGAGAAGGGGAGCAAGAGTTCGGGCGGGGCCAAGGGCCAGCGCCAGGGATCGATGCTGCCGACGTCGCACGCGGGGGATAAGCTCCCGGTGCCGGCCCCCCGCCTCAAGGCGCATTACAACGAGAAGGTGCGTGAGCGCCTCAAGCAGCAGTTCGGCCTGAAGAACCCGCACGAGATCCCGAACCTGGAGAAGGTCGTGATCAACGTCGGGCTCGGCGAGGCGATCAAGCAGCCCAAGCTGCTGGACGTCATCGTCGAGGAGCTGTCGCTCATCACCGGCCAGCGCCCAACCCGCAAGAAGGCGAAGAAGTCGATCGCCAACTACGGGTTGCGCGAGGGGCAGGAGATCGGTGCAGCGGTGACGTTGCGCGGCACGCGCATGTGGGAGTTCGTCGATCGCTTCATCTCGACGGCTGTCCCGCGCATACGCGATTTCCGAGGGCTGGGCACGCGCTCGTTCGACGGCCGCGGGAACTACTCCGTGGGCATCAAGGAGCAGATGATCTTTCCGGAAATCAACTTCGACATGGTCGACCTGATCCACGGAATGGACATCACGTTCGTCACGACGACCAACCGCGACGACCATGCGCTGGCGTTGCTGAAGGAACTTGGCATGCCGTTCCGCGGCGAAGACCGCGCCGCGAACGCCCGCTAGGCCTACGAGGATCCCATGGCGAAGAAGAGCAGCATCGAGAAGAATGACCGCCGCAAGGCGACGGTCCTGAAGTACGCGGAAAAGCGTCGCAAGCTGAAGGCGATCCTCCGGGATCCCAAGGCTTCGGAGGCCGACAAGGCGAAGGCGTATGCGGCGATGATGGCGCAGCCGCGCGATGCCTCGGCGACGCGCGTGCGCAACCGGTGCAGCATGACCGGCCGTTCGCGCGCCTACATCGGCACGTTCGGCCTCGGCCGAATGGCGTTCCGCGACATGGCCCTCAACGGGCTGATCCCCGGCGTCCGCAAGGCGAGCTGGTAAGCTCGCCTTCAGGCGCCTTCACCTCCTACAGGTCCGGCTGGACCGGATACCATAGGACTCTGACATGAGCATGACCGACCCGATTGCCGATATGCTCACGCGTATCCGGAACGCTTGCGGGAGCAAGCACCGGCGCGTGGACCTTCCGGCGAGCAAGATGAAGACCGAAGTGGCGCGCCTCCTCAAGGAGAACGCGTTCATCCAGGACTACCGCCTCGTCGAGAACGACGAGGGCCGTCCGTTGCTGCGCGTGATCCTGAAGTACGCGCATGGCGGGCAGTCGGTGATCCGCGAGCTGCACCGCGTGTCGACGCCCGGCCTGCGCAAGTACGTGGGCGTGAGCGAGATCCCGCGCGTGCGCAACGGCCTTGGCATCGCCATTCTTTCGACCTCGCGCGGACTGATGTCCGACCGCGAGGCGCGCGCGTCCCGCACCGGCGGCGAACTGCTCGCCGTCATCTGGTAGGAGGGACCATGTCGCGCATTGGCAAGCGCCCGATCGAGATCCCGGCGGGAGTCACCGCCACGGTCACCGGGCATGACATCAAGGTGAAGGGGCCGAACGGCGAACTCGCCCGAACGCTGCACCCGGAGCTGTCAGTAGAGATCAAGGGGAACGTTCTGACGGTGAACCGTCCGTCCGAGGAGACGCGCCACAAGGCGCTGCACGGACTGACGCGGACACTGATCGCGAACATGGTCGAGGGCGTGACCAAGGGGTACAAGAAGGAGCTGCAGATCACGGGCGTCGGCTACAAGGCCGAAGTGAAGCCCTACGGGCTGCTGCTCTCGGTCGGGTATTCGCACACGATCGAAGTGAAGGCGCCGACGGGGATCAAGCTCACCGCTCCGCAGCCGACGACGGTCTTCATCGACGGCGCGGACAAGGAGAAGGTGGGGCAGGTGGCTGCGGAGATCCGCAACCTGCGTCCGCCCGAGCCGTACAAGGGCAAGGGCATCAAGTACGCAGGCGAAGTCGTCCGGCGTAAGGCCGGCAAGGCGGGAGGCAAGTAAGCGATGAGAATCCGTAATCCCAAGGGCCGCCACGAGCTGCGCGCACGCCGTCACCTCCGCGTCCGCAAGCGCGTGACCGGTATTGCCGAGCGCCCGCGCCTGGTCGTGTTCCGCTCGTTGAAGCACATCACGGCGCAGCTCGTCGACGACGTGGCGCGCCACACGATCATGACGGTGAGCGACTCGAAGCTCACGGGCAAGAAGATGGAGAAGTCGGTGGCGGTCGGAAAGCTGATCGCCGAGAAGGCCAAGGCGGCTGGAATTGCCAAGGTGGTCTTCGACCGTGGCGGGTACAAGTTCCATGGCCGAGTGAAGGCTGTGGCCGATGGCGCCCGAGAGGGCGGCCTGGAGTTCTGATCATGGCTGAAATCGGTGGGTCGGGCGCGCCTAGCGGCGCAGGTGGCAACCGTGCTCCGTCGGCGCGTAGCGGCGGCGGGCGTGGTGGTCCCGGTGGTGGTCGCGGGCGCGGTGGCCCGGGCGCCGGTCGTGGCGGTCCGGGGCGTGGTGCTCCGGGCGGCGGCGCTGGCGGTCGTGGCGGCGATGGCCGTGGCGCGCCGGGAGGCGGTGGTGATCGCTCCCGCGGTCGTGACGGTGGTCGCGGCGGGTCTCCGCAGGGCGACCGCGAGGGGAGCGATCTCCTCGAGAACGTGATCGCCATCAACCGTGTCGCGAAGGTGGTGAAGGGTGGCCGCCGGTTCTCCTTCAACGCGCTGGTCGCCGTCGGCGACGGGCAGGGGAAGGTGGGCTACGCGACGGGCAAGGCGAACGAAGTGTCGGAAGCCGTCCGCAAGGCGGTCGATGGCGCGCGTCGCCACATGGTTCAGATCCCGCGCACGGGTAACACGATTCCCCACGAGATCATCGGCCAGCACGGCGCCGGTCGTGTGTGGATGAAGCCGGCCGCTCCCGGTACGGGTGCGATCGCGGGTGGCGCTGTTCGCGCCATTCTCGAGTGCGCCGGCATCACGGACATCCTGACGAAGAGCCTCGGCTCGACGAATCCGCACAACATGGTGCGGGCGATGATGGACGGGCTGACGCAGCTGACGACCGTCGAGCAGATCGCGCGCGAGCGCGGCCTGGACGTCTCAGCGTTGCAGTATCGTTCGCGCGCCAAGGTCAAGGAGGTGACGCATGGCTAGGACATTCGTGTGGCACCGCACGCGCGGGCCCAAGCACACCCCGAAGGAGCAGGCTCCGACCAGCGGGATGGTCGAGGTTCGCCAAGTGAAGAGCGGCATCGGCCATCCGGCCGTGATGCGCCGGACGCTGGCGTCGATTGGCCTGCACCACCACCAGGACGTAGTCGTGAAGCAGGACTCTGCTTCGCTGCGCGGCCAGATCAAGCACGTGCGTCACCTGGTCACGGTGACGCCGGTGAAGGAGTAGACGATGAGCGAGACCATCGGCCTGCACAACCTCGTCCCGGCGCCCGGTTCCCACAGGAACCGGAAGCGCATCGGACGCGGTCCCGGCTCGGGCCACGGCAAGACGTCGGGCAAGGGCCACAAGGGCATCAAGGCACGCTCTGGCCACCACGGCCACGGCGGCAACAAGCCGCACTTCGAAGGCGGCCAGATGCCGTTGACGCGCCGCATTCCGAAGCGCGGGTTCACGAACCCGTTCAAGGTGACGTATGACGTCGTGCGCCTCGACGAGCTCGACCGCCTGCCGGCGGGGAGCGAGGTGAGCCACGAATCATTGGTGGAGGCCGGGATCGCGCGGGCCGGCCATCCCGTGAAGGTGCTCGCGAACGGCGCCATTGCCAACGCGATCACGGTCAAGGGCATCAAGGTCAGCACCGGGGCGAAGGAGAAGATCGTCGCCGCGGGCGGCCGCGTCGAGGACTAGGATGGCCCAGTCGAATCCCGCCGAAGCACTGGCGAACATCTACCGCACGCCGGAGCTCTGGGAGAAGATCACCTTCACGTTCGTGTGCCTGCTGATCTACCGGATCGGCGCGCACGTGACGGTGCCGGGGGTCGACGTTGTCGCCCTCACGGACTTCTTCCAGAACCAGAGCGGGAAGGGGGGCCTCCTCGGCCTCTATGACCTGTTTGTCGGTGGCGGGCTGTCGCGCGCGACCGTGTTCGCGCTCGGCATCATGCCGTACATCTCGGCGTCGATCTTTGCGCAGATCGCGGGCGCGGTCTTCCCGACGGTGGACAAGCTCCAGAAGGAAGAAGAAGGGCGGAAGAAGATCACGCAGTGGACGCGCTATGCCACGATCGTGCTGGCGGCCGTGCAGGCGTGGGGGTTCGCGCTCTTCACGGAATCGCTGCAGGGTGCAGTGGCGACGCCGGGGCTCGGCTTCAAGGTGCAGATGGCGCTCGTACTCACGTGCGGCGCGGTCTTTGTCATGTGGCTCGGCGAGCAGATCACGGAGCGCGGCCTCGGCAACGGCGCCTCGCTCATCATCTTCTTCTCGATCGTCGAGCGCTTCTGGCCGGGCATCTTCCAGACGTTCAAGTTTGTCTCGACGGGTGCGGTCGGACTGTTCTCGCTCGTCGTGCTCGGATTGGTGATGGTGGCGGTCGTGGCCGGCGTGGTGGCGATGACCTTGGCGGCGCGTCGCGTGGCGATCCAGATCCCGCAGCGCACGATGGCGCGGGGCCGGATGCGCGAGGCCGCCCGCAACTTCATTCCGCTGCGCCTGAACTCGGCCGGCGTGATGCCCATCATCTTCGCGAGCTCGGTGATCGTCGTACCGGGCGCCGTAGCGCAGTTCTCGGGCAACGCGATGGCGCAGGGCGTGGCGGAGTATCTGGCGCCGGGCACGTGGCTCTGGTACGTGCTGCAGTTCGGCCTGATCCTGTTCTTCACGTACTTTTACACGTCGATCATCTTCAATCCGATCGACCTCGCAGAGAACCTGAAGAAGCAGGGCGGGTTTGTGCCAGGGGTCAAACCGGGCGCGAAGACGGCCGAGTACATCGACGACGTGGTCACGCGCATCACCTTTCCGGGCGCACTGTTCTTGACGGCCATTGCGTTGCTTCCGCAGCTGATCGCGCAGTGGGTCAACGTGCCCTTCCAGTTCGGCGGTACCTCGCTGCTGATCGTGGTCGGCGTGGCGCTGGACACCATGGCGCAGCTGCAGCAGCACCTGCTGCTTCGCAAGTACGACGGGTTCATGAAGAAGGGCCGCGTCCGGTTCCGCGGACGCCAGACGATGGGCGGCTTCTAGCGACGCGCCTGCGCCTTCCGCCTCGAGGCGGACGGCGCCCTGAAATCACCCCAGCCAGCTTGGGTGCCCACGCATGATCATCGTTCTCCTCGGCCCGC
>JAYTVE010000111.1:0-2280 GCA_043744185.1 Gemmatimonadota bacterium
CGGTTGTTCGCCGCGGGTGGCGCGGGCGATCGCTTTGCCGTGCGCAACAGCGGCGCGATTGCGGTAGTCGAGGGAGCAGGGAACCACTGCTGCGAGTACATGACCGGCGGCATCGTGGTCGTGCTTGGCGGCACGGGGCGCAACGTGGGCGCGGGCATGTCGAACGGACTGTGCTATGCGCTCGACGAAACGGGCATTCTCGCGAGCCGCGTGAACCACGAGATGGTGCAACTTGCGGAGATCGACGCGGAGGACGAGCAGCTGCTCAAGTCGTTGATCGGCGAACACGTCGCGGCCACGGGGAGTGCACGTGGGGCTGCCATGTTGTCAAACTGGGCGCTGTGGGCGGCGCGCTTCCGGCGGATCGAACCCCGCGGCGCCTCGGCGCACGCACGGGCCATTCGGTCGACCGTGCTCGGGGGGACGCCCGTCGTAGCGGGCTAGCGTCCCCCCGAGGATTCGCTCAGCTGGTCGCGCCTTCGGGCGCCGGCTTGGCGGCAGGCGGACGACCCGGGCCACCGAACTGACGGCGGACCGTGGGCTGGCTCAGGGCGTAGAGGCGCTGATTGTAGAACGCGATGATCTGCGCCTTGACCGACGCCTGCGTGTCGCCCGACTTTGCTTCCAGGGGGGCGTAGCGCTGCTGGTCGCCGGACACGCTGAACCACCAGCGCGTCTCGGTCGGCGCATTGCGGGGGGCCTCGACCGTGCAGGTATAGGTCCGACCTGCATCCTCGAAGCTGAATCCGCCAATCATGCGTGTCTCCGCGAAAGGGACGTACAACCGGGCGGGAGCGCGTCAGCCGGTGTGGCTCGCGCTCCATGGTGCGGCGTACGCCTTACGCGGCGGGACGACGCTTCTTGGTCTTGCCGCGACGGCGAGCGGCCGCTGACTTGAGCTGGCGCGCAGCGCTGGGCTTCACGTAGTGACGCCGCTTGCGCAGTTCCGCGAGGAGACCGGACTTCACGACCTTCTTCTTGAAGGTCTTGAGGGCCCAGTCGAGCTTATCGCCTTCGTCGAGAGTGACTTCGATCATCGGGACGGTTGCGGTCGAGTGAGGTCAGAGAGGCCGGCCCGCCGCGAAGTGGGCCGGCCCTCCGTGGTGGCCGCGGCGATCGCCGCGGCCAATCCCGTACTAGAGCTTGACGACGTTCTCGGCGGCCGGGCCCTTCTGGCCCTGAACCACGTCGAACTCAACCTTCTGGCCTTCGGCGAGGGACTTGAAGCCCTGGCCCTGGATGGCCGAGTGATGAACGAAGAGATCCTTCGTGCCATCGGCCGGGGTGATGAAGCCAAAGCCCTTGTCGTCGTTGAACCACTTGACGGTGCCGGTCGTACGCATAGCAGTACTCCTTCCTGTAATGTGGTCGGAGTCCGGCTTGGCCGAGGGTCACCGACTACGGGTTGTTCGTGGTCACTGCCGCCACGATCGGCTTACCTGACGTAAAAAACGGGCCACCGCGTGAGCGAGGCCCAAGTCAGTCCGGCAACTACGCTGTGTAATTGCCCTGTTCGGGAACATAATTATGGCCAGCGCGAAATACTAGCGGCAGATTCATCTGGATCTGAGGCCCCCCAAACCCACCCTCAGGAGGCCCGCGACCCTTGCCAATGCCCCTCACCGTCCGCGCGGCCCTCCCCGAGGAGATTCCAGCGCTTTCGGCGCTGATCGTCAGGTCGGCCCGTGCGCTGAGCGCCGGCTTCTACACCGCATCCGAGGCTGAAGCCGCCATCCGCCACGTCTTCGGCGTGGACACCCAGCTCGTGCGCGACGGCAGCTACCTCGTGGCCGAGCTCGATGGCGTGCTCGCCGGGTGTGGCGGATGGAGCCGTCGGCGCACGCTCTACGGGGGCGATCAGCGTCCGGTGGGAGGTGACGACCTGCTAAAACCGGGGCAGGACGCCGCAAAAATCCGCGCCTTCTTCGTGGCGCCCGAGGCGGCGCGACGGGGGGTCGGCCGGGCCATCCTCGCCGCCTGTGAGGGCGGGGCGATTGGTGCTGGGTTCACGCGCTTCGAACTCATGGCCACGCTCCCGGGGGTGCCGTTCTACGCCGCATTGGGATACACGGCCGAGGAGCAGGTGACGGACGTGCTTCCCGACGGGACACCGCTCAAGTTCGTGCGGATGACGCGCATCCCTTAGGGCGCGCCTTCCCACCCCGCGTTCGCGCGACGCGCGCTCACCGCGCGTCCCTAGCGCGCATGCAGAAACGCGCCGCGGACGAGTCGCTCGCCGGGCAGGTTGGCAAACGCGCACGGCAGTCCGTCACTGTGCTC
>JAYTVE010000112.1:0-2270 GCA_043744185.1 Gemmatimonadota bacterium
AACTGGCGCGTGCAGAAGCTGACGCTCAAGCCAACCGCCGAGCAGCGCTGAGCCGGCCGAGCGCGCGACGCACGCGCATCACGAACAGGAGCGGGGCGCCGACCATACCGGCGCCCCGCTACTTCTTGCCTGTGGGCCGCGCGATGCTCCACGCCAGATACGCACCGAGGGCGCTCACCACCACGAACCCGATCACGAACATCCGCCCGGCCCATGTCTGCCACCCTTCCGGACGGTACACGGCGAGCAGGATCGCGAGCCCGATGATGAAAGCCGACGCGAGCAGCCCGAGCACCACGCGATTGGCCAGGCGCTCGAGGCGCTGTACGAGCGGCTCCACATCGTCGAGGCGGATACCGACCTGCCATGCGCCGCGCTCGCCATCCTTGAGGAAGCGGCGCAGCGAGCGCGGGATGTCGCCCGCGAGCAATGCGGCCTCGAGTCCCGCGCGGCGGATTGTCTTGAGCATGCGCTTGGGCGACGCGCGCAGTCCGAGAATACGCCGCGCGTAGGGCTCGATCAGGTGCGGCAGCCGGAACGTCGGGTCGAGCTCCTCGCCCACTCCCTCGGCCATCACGGCGGTCTTGAGCAGGAGTGCGAGGCGCGACGGCAGAACGAGCCCATGTGCGCGGATGGCCGATACGCAATCATCCACGAGCGGCCCGAGCGGCAGTTCCTTGAGCGACATGGCATGGTACTTCCGCAGCATGTGCTCGACGTCGCGCACGAGCGCCTGCCGCTTGATGGCGTGGTTCGCGATGCCCAAGTCGAGCAGGGCGTCAGCGAGGCGCGCGGGATCGCGGCTGTCCACCGCGAGCAGCAGCGTGGCGAGTTCCTCGCGTGTGGCCGCGTCGACGTTGCCCATGAGCCCGAAGTCGATGAGGCCGATGCGTCCATCGGGCTCGAAGAAGAAGTTGCCGGGATGCGGATCGGCATGATAGAAGCCGTCCTCGAACACCATCTTGAGCACGAGAGTCGCGGCGCGCTCGGCCAGGTCGTGGCGGTCGAGCCCGGCCGCGTCGAGCGCCACGGTGTCGAGCGGCTTGATGCCGCGTATGCGCTCCATCGTGAGCACCATCGGCGCCGTGCGCGTCCAGTCCACCCACGGCACGTGGAGCCGAAGCTCGCCGGCAAAGTTGTGTGCGACGCGCTCGATGTTGCGCGCCTCGGCCAAGTAGTCGAGTTCGCTCAACAGGCCGTTCGCGAACTCGTCGACGATCGCGCGCAGGTCATATCGTTCGGCCGGTTCCCAGTGGGCATGGGCGAGGTCGGCCAGATGGCGCATCGTGTCGAGGTCCGACTTGACCTGTTCGACCACGCCCGGCCGCCGCACCTTGACCACCACCTCGCGTCCATCGTGCAACACGGCGCCATGCACCTGTCCGATGGAGGCGGCCGCGAGCGGCACGGAATCAAGCGAGGCGAACAGTTCCTCGACTGGCGCGCCAAGCGATTCCGCGATGCGCGCGCTCACCTGCGCGAACGGAATCGGGGCGACGTCGTCCTGGAGGCGGGCCAGCTCGGTGCGGTATTCCGCGGGCAGCAGGTCGCCGCGGGTCGAGAGCACCTGCCCGAGCTTCACGAACGTGGCGCCGAGCTCCTGCAGCGCCTCGCGCACGTGGGTAGGTCGCGCGTTGACGCCGTTGGCCCCGTGACCCGTGAGAAATCCCATGCCGTGCCGGGCCAGCACGGCGGTGATGTGCCGAGCGCGCGGTGGAATCCACGGAGCCGGAGGGTTCGTGGTCACGGCTCGCGAGTCGCGAAGGGGGTGCCTGTCGTCTCGCGAAAGACATGGTAGCCCGCCATGCGGTTGCGCATGGCGTCGAGCTTCTCGCGCGCGTAGAGGTTGCGTGCGACCTGCTTGCGCAGTCCCTCGAGCGTGCTCTGCGCGACGCGGCTCGTGAAATAGTTCACCACCCATGCGGGAATGCGCCCGCGCGGGTCGATGAACACGAGCGAGGCCACTTCGACGTGGTCATCCACCTGCGTCATCTGGAACGTGCTCGCGTACACCAGGGCGCGCACGAGTGCGGGGAGCGTGTCGCGCGGGTGCGACTCCACCGACTCGGCCGCGATTGTCGCCGTGTGCACGTCGTCACTCACCGTGATGCGCACGCGAATCAGTGCGCTGCGGTCCGCGACGGGCCACGGCATCGCGACGCGCAGGTACTCGATCTGGTCGTAATCGTTGGGTCGATCGAGCAACAGGCTCATGCCGTAGTGGCTGATCCACTCGCCGCGCCGCGAGATGTCCTCGAGGACCATCGAGA
>JAYTVE010000113.1:0-2266 GCA_043744185.1 Gemmatimonadota bacterium
ACCGACGCAGGGTCGCTGCTGCCCGGCGCCCCGGACGGCGCGCGCGCCTTCGTGCGGCTGCTGGCCACCCCCGAACGCATCCGCGAGTCGTTCGGCGACGCTGCCTCGCTCGAACTCGGCCTGCTGCGCGCCCTCTGGAAGGGAACGCGCGGCAGCGTCGCCGAGGGCGCGGTCGTCGACCTCGCTGGCTTCCCGCCGGGGCTTGGATCGCCGATGGACGTCGGCCGGGCGCTCGACGCATTGCAGGCGCGCCAGTTCGTATCGTGGGAGCGCGCCGGGTCTGCCATGCGCCTGCTGACCGCGATGCCGGACGTCGACTGGAAAGCGCTCGAGCGCCGCCGCACCGCCGACACGGCCAAGCTCGATGCCATGCAGCGCTACGCCTACACCACCGGTTGCCGTCGCACGGTGCTCCTCGCGTACTTCGGCGATCCCGCCGCCAACCGCCGCACCAACTGCGGCAATTGTGACCGCTGCCTCGGTGAAGTCAAACCCGCCGCCCCTCGCGTCAGCGCCGCGGGGAAGAAGCGCGTACGTTAGGCGCTGTCCTCCACTTCACCGGTCTCCCCGTGACTCGCATCTCGAGCCGCTCGATCGCGCTCGTCGCCGCCCTGCTCGCCGCCGCGCCCCTCGCAGCGCAGGCTCCCACGCCCTCCATCGGGCTCAGGGTCGGTCGCCTCGTCATCGCCAACATCTCGGTGATCGACGGCATGGGCAATCCGCTGCGCGGCCCGCTCGACGTCACCGTCGAGAACGGCAAGATCATCGGCATGCAGCAGAGCCGGGACCAGGAGTTCTCGGGCAGCACCATCTCGAATGCGCCGACCCAGCGCGCGGCCGATCGCACCATCGACGGAACCGGCCTCTTCATGATGCCCGGCATCATCGACATGCACGGGCACATCCAGTTCTCGCGCGGTGGCAAACCGCTGCCCAAGGACTACGTCTACAAGCTCTGGCTGGCGCACGGCATAACCACCGTGCGCGAACCGGGCTCGATGGACGGGATCGACACCGTCGTCGCGCACGCGAAGCTCTCGGACGAGAACCGCATCAATGCGCCGACGATCATTCCGTACGCCACGGCCGGTGCCGCCACGCCGGCCGAAGCACGGACGCTCATCCGCTCGCTCAAGGCCAAGGGCGCGGTGGGGCTCAAGATCTTCATCAACTATCCCGACGTCTGGCAGGCCATCGCCGAGGAATCGCGCACGCTCGGCCTGCCGATCGCGACCGACATGAAGATCCAGTACTCGAACGCCGTCGACGCGGCGCGCTGGGGCGTCCGATCCATCGAGCACTGGTACGGCATTCCCGATGCCGCGATCGGCGGCCGCCAAGACTGGCCGGAGACCTACAACTACGACAACGAGCTCGACCGCTTTCGCTGGGCGGGCGACCTCTGGCGGCAGGCTGATCCCGCGCGGCTCTCCGCCGTGCTCGACACGCTCATCGCGCACAGGGTCACCTGGGACCCGACCTTTGCCATCTACGACGCCAATCGCGACATCACGCGCGCCCGCAACCAGCCGTGGATGAAGGACTACGCGCTGCCGCAGATGCTCGAGCACTTCGAAGCCGACCCCAAGCGTCACGGCTCGTACTTCTTTGACTGGACTACCACTGACGAAGTGCGCTGGCGGAACAACTACCGTATCTGGATGCAGGCCGTGCGCGAGTTCTCGCGTCGCGGCGGCAACGTCACGGTCGGATCGGACGCGGGCTTCATCTGGCAGCTCTACGGCTTCTGCACCATCCGCGAACTCGAACTGCAGCAGGAGGCGGGCTTCACCCCCCTCGAGGTGATCCGGAACGCCACGTACAACGGCGCGCAGGCGCTGGGCCTCCAGAACACCGGCGTCATCCGCGTCGGCTTCGATGCCGACCTCCTGATCGTGGACGCCAATCCGCTGCACAATTTCAAGGTCCTCTACGCCACGGGTGTCGAGGTCGCAGAGGGCGGCACGATGGTGCACAAGGGTGGCGTGAAGTACACCGTCAAGAAGGGCATCGTGTTCGATGCCGAGGCGCTGCGTGCAGATCTCCGCGAGACCGTCCGTCGCGCACGCGAAGGTTCGCGGTAGGGAGGGGAACGGAGCACGCCGAGAGAATCAGACCGCACAGGCACAGAGGTCGAACAGAGGAAGAAGAGGTTGTTGGCGTGGCAGCGGTCAGGGTCGTGGTATGCGCGGAGATGACCATGGCCCAGCACCACACCGTGTCGGCACATACGGCGAGTCATCCATCGGTTTTTTGGTACCCTGGC
>JAYTVE010000114.1:0-7362 GCA_043744185.1 Gemmatimonadota bacterium
GTGGCCGCGACGATCTGCTTCCTCGGCATCGGCGCCGGCGTGAGCGCAGCGGGCACGCCGCTGCTCGCACTGCTGGCCGAGCGGGTGACGCCGGCACGGCGCGCGCGCGCGGCGGCGCTCGTCTGGATCATGATGATTGGCGGGTTCATCGTCACCACGGTGGTGGTGAGCAAGTTGCTCGAGCCGTTCTCGTACGAGCGGCTCGTGCAGGTGACCGCGATGGTGGCCGCGACGGCGTTCGTGGTGGCGACGCTCGCGGTGCGGGGGCTCGAGCGTGCGGCGCCGGCGATCGTTCTGCCCGCCGACGCGACGCCCCGCGAGACCGACTTCCGCGCCGCGCTCCGTGCCGTGTGGGCCGACCCGACCGCGCGCGCCTTCTGCTGGTTCATCGGCCTCGCGATGTTCGCGTACAGCGCGCAGGACCTCATCCTCGAGCCGTTCGCGGGCATGGTGTTCGGCATGACGCCGGCGCAGTCGACGGCGGCGTCGGGCAACCATCAGCAGGGACTGCTCATCGGGATGCTCGGCACGGCATTGATGGCGCCGCGCTTCGGGACGTCGAGCAAGTGGGCGAGCGCGGGGTGCGTGCTGTCGGCGGCCTTCTTCGTGCTCTTGGCGCTCAGTCCGCTGACCGGGAGCGGGCTCGTGCTCAGGGCAACGCTCGTGGGCCTCGGCTTCGGCAACGGCATGTACTCGATCGGCGCGCTGGCGTCGATGATGGCGCTCACAGCTGACAAGTCGGACGGCAAGGCGGGACTGCGCATGGGCGTGTTTGGGGCGGCGCAAGCGGTGGCCATGGGCACGGGCAACTTCATCGGTGCAGCGGGGAGCGACATCGCGCGAAGCTCGCTGGGCTCGTCCACCGGCGGTTACGTGGCGGTGTTCGCGGTGGAAGCGGTGCTGTTCGCAATCGCGGCCGTGTTCGCGCTGCGGGCGACGGCGCGCACCGAGGCGCGCCTCGGACTTGCGGCCGCCGATGGAGATACGATGCTCGCGGTGATCGGCTGATGGGCACGGGTACGCCGCGCACCGACTTTGACGTCGTAGTGGTTGGCGGCGGCCCGGCCGGCGCGACGGCCGCACACGAACTGGCGCAGGCCGGTCTGCATGTCTGCCTCCTCGACAAGGCGGGGCGGATCAAGCCGTGCGGGGGGGCAGTGCCGCCCCAACTGCTCGAGGACTTCGACGTGCCCGAATCGCTGATGGTGGCGCGCGTCGACACGGCCCGCATGATCTCGCCGACGGGCGAGAAGGTGGATATCCCGGTCGGCAAGGGCTACGTCGGGATGGTCGATCGGGGGGTGTTCGATGAGTGGCTGCGCGAGCGCGCGCGGTTGGCCGGCGCCGAGCGCCGCACGGGGATCTTCCAATCGATCACGCGGGATGCGCAGGGCCACGCCACGGTGCACTACCTGAGTGGTCGCTCGCGAAGCGGTGAAACGGAGGCCGTGCGCACCCGTTGGATCGTGGGCGCGGACGGCGCCCTCTCGAAGGTGGCGCGCGAGGCAATGCCGGAAGTTGCCGACGAAGCGTCGCACGTGTTCGCCTACCACGAGGTGGTCAAGTCACCCGAACTGGAGAGCGACGCGTTCGGGCACGCGCGTGCCGACGTGTACTACGACGGGCGATGGTCTCCCGATTTTTACGCGTGGGTCTTTCCTCACGGCGAAACGACCTCCATCGGCACGGGGAGCATGCAGCAGGGCTTCAAGCTGCGCGATGCGGTGGCCAAGCTGAGGGAGGAGATGGGGTTTACCGACGTGGCAACGATCCGCTGCGAAGGGGCCCCGATCCCGCTCAAGCCACTCTCCCGCTGGGACAACGGTCGCGACGTGGTCCTCGCGGGCGATGCGGCCGGGGTGGTCGCCCCGGCAAGCGGTGAGGGAATCTTTTACGCAATGACGGGGGGACGCCGGGCAGCGGACGCGGTGCTGGCGGCGCATCTTCAGCGCGATCCTCGCCAGCTTCGGATGGCGCGGCGCCGCTTCATGCGTGATCACGGGCAGGTGTTCTGGATTCTGGACATCATGCAGCGGTTCTGGTATTCGAGCGACGATCGGCGCGAGCGCTTCGTGACGATTTGCAAGGATCCGGATGTTCAGGTCTTGACGTTCGACGCCTACATGCGTAAACGTTTGATTGTCGCGCGACCGCTCGCCCATATGCGGATTTTCTTGAAGAACATCGGACACCTAGCGGGTGTCCTGTCCGCGTGACAATTTTGCTTCCAGTCCCGCGCCGTCCGTTTAGGTAGGTCTTCCCTATCCTCGATCATCAGGAATCGATGCTGCTTTCGATCGCAGTCGACTTCCATTCCGCCGACGTGGCAACGCGCGAGCGTTTCCACCTGTCGGAGGAGCGGCTCGAAGCGTTGTACGCGGCGCCTCGGGATGACGTGATGCGCGAGATGGCGCTGATCTCCACGTGCAATCGCACGGAGCTCTACGCCTGGACGGAAGGAGACGGACCGGAAGCGGTTGACCAGCTCTCGCAATCGCTTGCCAGGCGCTGGGCGGGAAGCCGGAAGGAAGCGAACTCGCTGTTGCAGATCGCGCGACGCCGCACGGGCATCGATGTCGCCCGTCACATCCTGCGTGTGGCCGCCGGCCTCGAGTCGCAGGTGCTGGGCGACGGCCAGATCCTCGGCCAGATCAAGACCGCGTATCGCCTCGCAAACGGACGCGGCACGGCGGGTCCCGTGCTGCACCGTCTGATCGAGACGGCACTCCGCACTGGCAAGCGCGTGACCTCGGAAACGTCGCTGTCTGCCGGGCGAAACTCGATCGGCGCGGAAGCGGCCGCCATGGTACTGCACCGCTTTGGATCGCTCGCGCACGCGCGCGTCGTGGTCGTCGGATGCGGCAAGACGGGCGAGCGCACCGTGCGTCAGCTCAGGAAGCTCGGCGCGCAGGATGTGGTGCTGCTGAATCGCACGATGAGCCGTGCCGTGGAACTGGCCAACGCCGTGGGCGGCCGCGCCGCGCCGTGGGATGCCATGCATCTCGAACTGGCGATGGCCGACGCGGCCATTGTCGCGACGGGCGCCGAGTTGCCGTTGGTGAAGGCGGAGCTGCTGCGCGAGTGCCGCGAGAACTGCGGCACGGTTGGCTATCCGCTCGTGCTGCTCGACCTCTCTGTCCCGCGCAACATCGAGCCGGGGGTGCGCAACCTCGACGGGCTCACGCTCGTGGATCTCGACCAGCTGCACACGCCGATCGTGGCGGCCGAAGAGATGCGCCGAGCCGCCGTGCCGTCGGCCAGTTCGATTGTGGAAGACGAGCTCGCGAATTTCATGGAGTGGTCGTCGGCCGCGGCAGCGCGCGCCGTCATCCGCCCGCTGCACGACGCGCTCGTCGAAGTGGCGCGTCGCGAGGTGGCATTCGCCGCCGGCGACGCGGTCGCCGATCGCACTGCTGATCGCATTGTCGCGAAGCTGCTGGCGCGCCCGATGGCCGCGCTTCGCAATGCGATCCAGCGCGGCGAAACCCTCGACGACTTGATGCTCACGATGGACCAGCTGTTTGCCGAGCATGGCGTGCGGAAGGGCATCGCGGCACGGTCGCACCCGACCATGGCGCCCGTGCCGCGCGAGAGCACCGTGCGGGTGCAGGGAGCCTGAGTTTGACGGACGTCATCGCGACGGCTCCGGCCGCCGCCCTCAAGAACGACCTCTTCCTGCGCGCGGCGCGCGGTGAGGTCACGGAACGCCCGCCTGTGTGGATGATGCGCCAGGCGGGGCGATACCTCCCGCAGTATCGCGCGGTTCGCGCAAAGTCGGATTTCCTCACGATGTGCCGCACGCCGGAACTCGCCGTTGAAGTGACGCTGCAGCCGGTGAACCTGATGCACGTCGATGCCGCTATCATCTTCAGCGACATCCTCGTCGTGCCGCAGGCGCTCGGGATGGAGCTGCACATGGACGAGGGGATCGGCCCGCAGTTCCCGGATCCGATCCGGAAGGCTGCAGATCTCGGACGGTTGCGGGAAGTCGAGGTGGAGACCGACCTGAAGTACATGCTCGATGGCGTGCGCCTCGCGCGCCGCGAGCTGGACGGCCGCGTGCCGCTGATCGGCTTTGCCGGAGCGCCGTGGACCCTCGCGTCCTACATGGTCGAGGGCAAGGGAACCAAGAACTTCCACGTCGCGAAGCGGATGCTGGTGGAGGCGCCGGAGATGGCGCACGCACTGCTTTCGCGACTCGCGACCGTCGTCGGCAACTTTCTCGTGGCGCAGGTGCGCGCGGGCGCGCAGGCCGTGCAGCTGTTCGACTCGTGGGCGGGTGCACTGGCGCCGGCCGAGTTCCGGCAGTTTGCCCTGCCCTACCTCGCGCGCTCGGCGGCCATTGCGCGGACGGCCGGCGTGCCGGTGACGGTCTTTGCGCCGGGCGCTGGTTGGGCGCTCGAGCACCTGGTCGAGGCGACGGGGTGCGACGTACTCGGCGTCGATTGGCAGGTGGAGCCGTCGGAGGCGCGTCGTCGCCTGGCCGGGCACCGCGTGGCGCTGCAGGGGAACCTTGATCCGTCGCTGCTGTTCGGCACGCCCGAGTTCGTGGCGCAGCGCACGCGGAAGATGCTCGACGCGTTTGGCTCGACCGGCTACATCGCGAACCTTGGTCACGGCATCCTGCCCGAGACGCCGGTGGAGAGTGCGCGCGCCTTCATCGACACGGTGCGCGAATGGACGGCGCCGACATCGCAGGCGCCGGTGGACCGTGCCGCGCAGCACGGCCGCTCGTCGGCCCTGCTGGCGTGACGCACTCGGTCGGGGCTCACGCCCCGGGCACTGCTGCTGGTGGAGCCCGTGACCGCGCGATGGCGTGGGCGGAGGGGGTGCACAATTTCCTCTGCGCTCTCTTCGAGCGGCTCGACGGACAGGCCACGTTTCGCGAAGACCGGTGGGATCGGGAGGGTGGCGGTGGCGGCTTTGCGCGGGTCATGACTGACGGCGCGATTTTTGAGAAGGCCGGCATCAACCGCTCGATCGTGATGGGCACGCTGCCGCCGCAGGCGGCGCAGCGGCTGGGCGGGCGTGGCGCGGCGGTCGGCTCGACCGACTTCTTTGCGGCTGGCGTGAGCCTCGTGGTGCATCCGAGGAATCCGCACGTGCCCACGGTGCACCTCAACGTGCGCTACTTCGAACTCACGGACGCCGAGGGGAACCGCACGGACCATTGGTTTGGCGGGGGGACAGATCTCACGCCGACGTATCCGCATCATGAGGATGCGGCGCACTTTCACCGCGTGCTGAAGGCAATCTGCGACGCGCACGATCCGACTTTTTTCGGCCGGTTCAAGCCGTGGTGCGACGAGTACTTCACGATTCCGCACCGGGACGGCGAGGCGCGCGGCGTGGGCGGCATCTTTTTCGACCACCTGCGGCCGGACGACGATACGAGCGGGCTGGGGCTCGATGCGCTCTTCACGTTCGCGACCGCCGTGGGCGAGTCGCTGGCGGCTGCGTACGGGCCGATCGTGGAGCGTCGCAAGGCGAGCCCGAGCACGGAGCGCGAGCGGCACCTGCAGCTGTGGCGGCGCGGTCGGTACGTGGAGTTCAACCTCGTGTACGATCGCGGCACGCATTTCGGGTTGCACACGAATGCGCGGGTGGAGAGCGTGCTGATGAGCTTGCCGCCGCTGGCCGCGTGGGAGTACAGCCCGGTGTGGGAGCCGGGGAGCATCGAGGCAGAGCTGGTGGAGATGCTCAAGCCGCGGGATTGGGCGGCGTTGTCGTCGTGAGCGAGTTGGCGACGTAAGCGAAGAGCCGCGAGAGAAGGTGTCATCGTGCGCGTGGCAACGGAGCTTCTTTCTCGCCGGGAAGTAAACAGCTGACACGCAGACTCTTCGCTTCGCTCGCAAAAGCATGCGTGCGCTCGGGGAGACGGCGGAGGTAGATTCCTCCGCATGACTCCCCTCGACGTCCTCGCCATTGTCGCGCATCGCGATGACGCTGAGCTGTTGTGCGGCGGCACGCTGATTGCTGCGCACGACCAAGGGCGCGCCACGGGCGTGCTCGACCTCTCGGCCGGCGAAACCGGGACGCGCGGAAGCGCCGCCCTTCGCGGAGAGGAAGCGACCAAGGCCGACGTGATCATGGGGCTCACCGTGCGCGAGACGCTCGGGCTGCCGGACGCAGGATTGCTCAACACGCCGGAAACTCGCGCGCAACTGGCGCTCGTGCTGCGCCGCCTCAAGCCGCGTGTGGTGATCGCACCGGCGCTCCGCGGTCGTCACCCGGACCATCACGTGGCGGGCGCGCTGGTGCGCGATGCGTGCTTCATTGCGGGCATCACGAAGGTCGCGCCTGAGTTGCCGCCCTTCCGGCCGCACAAGGTGCTGCACGCCATCGCCTACCGGGAACACGACGAGAAGCCGACGTTCGTCGTGGACATCACGGCGCAATTCGAGCGGAAGCTCGAGGCGATCAAGTGTTACGCGTCGCAGTTCGACGGGCTGGTGCAGGCGGGCGAGGTGTACCCGAATGGCGAGCCGCTCTACGACATCATCCGCCACCAGGCGGCGCACTACGGTTCGATGATCCGCACGCGCTATGGCGAGCCGTTCTGGACGGCCGAGACGATGCGCGTGGACGACGTGGCCACGCTGGGCGTGGCAACTTTCTAGGGGAGCGCATGGACACGCACGCTGACGACGCTATTTCGTACCCGACGTACCTGAAGCTGAGCGACCTGCTCGCACTGCAGGTGCCGCAGTCCACGCCCGTGCATCCGGACGAATTGCTGTTCATCGTCGTGCATCAGGCGAGCGAGCTCTGGTTCAAGGTGATGCTGCACGAGATCGATCACCTGATTGCGCACATGACGGCAGGCGATGCGCTGGCGGCGCTCAACACGCTCAAGCGGTTGAACGGGTTGATGACCATCGTGGCGCAGTCGCTCACCGCACTCGACACGCTCCCGCCGCAGCGGTTCGCCGAATTCCGTGGCTACCTCGGCAAGTCGAGCGGTTCGCAGAGCGACCAGTTCCGTGCGATCGAGGCGGCATCGGGGCTGCGCGAGGAGCACTTCATTCAGGTGCTCAGGGAGCACGGGCCGATTCCGCCACTCGTGCAGGCGGCGCTCGACCGGCCGACGCTGCAAGCGCTGTACGAGGGCTTGCTTGCGAAGGCGGGGGTGACACTCGAGGGCGTGTATGCGGCGAAGGAGACGACGCCGTTCTTTTTGCTCGCCGAAGAGCTGCTCGAGTACGAGCAGGGGTTCGCGAAGTGGCGTTTCTTGCACGTGCAGCTGGTGGAGCGGATCATCGGGCCGCTCACCGGCGGGACGGGCGGCACGCTCGGTGCGAAATACCTGAATCGCACGGTCGCGCAGCGGTTTTTCCCGGCGCTGTGGGAGGTGCGTTCCAA
>JAYTVE010000115.1:0-28224 GCA_043744185.1 Gemmatimonadota bacterium
CGACGCGTGGCGCCATCACCGATGCCGGCCATGTAGTCCACCGCCGCATGCGCGCCGACGATCGACTCGAAGCTCTGCGTTCCGGTTTCGAGCCGGTCCGGCGCCTCGTTGGGCGCCGGAATCAGCTTCGGCACCTTGACCGAGTTGAGCAACGCCGACTTGCCCCACAAGATCCCGATGTGCGGCCCGTAGAACTTGTACGCGCTGCACGCCAGGAAGTCGCAGCCGAACGCCTGTACGTCAGGCAAGATGTGCGGCGCGTAGTGCACGGCGTCCACGAACGTCAGCGCTCCCGTGGCCTTGGCCATCGCACACGCAGCCTGCACGTCGTTCACGGTGCCGAGCGCGTTCGACGCGGCCCCGATCGCCAACAGCTTGACGTTGCCGACAAGCTTGCGCGCCATGTCGTCCCAGTCGAGCTGACCGGTGGCGGTGTCCACACGCACCGCGCGCACTTCGATGCCGCGTTCGATTTCCAGGTCGCGCCACGGCGCCTGGTTGGCGTGGTGGTCGAGCTCCGTGATCACCACCACGTCGCCCTTGCCCCAGTCGCGACCGAGGCCGCGCGCGAGGTGGAAGGTGAGCGACGTCATGTTCTGTCCGAAGACGATCTCGTCCGGCTGCCCGTTCACGAAATCGGCCATGGCCTGCCGCGACTCGGCGATCATCGCGTCGGTCTCCACCGACGAGGGATACGCCCATCCCGAGTTCGAGTTGTGATTGAGCAGGTAGTCGCTCATCGCGTCGGCGACGGCGCGCGGCACTTGCGTGCCTCCCGGACCGTCGAAGTAGGCGACGTACTGCCCCTTGTGCTTGCGATCGAGCGAGGGGAAGTGGATGCGAATCCCTTCGGTGGTCAACGCCGGGCGGCGCGCGGTCAGCGTGGCAGTCATGACAGTCGTCTCAAGAGTCGTTTCAGGAAATTTCGGTGGCGGACCAGCGTTCGACGCACTTGACCGCTTCGACGTGGTCGGCCTCTTCGCCGAGCAACGTATGCGCCGCCCTGAACAGATCGGCGGTCATCTGCAGCAACGGCGCACTGGTGGCGGTATCACGCGCGACCTGCGCGGCGATGCCGATGTCCTTGTCGAGCAACGCGAGGCGAAACGTCTTCGGGAAGGCGCGCGTGAGCACGCGTTGCGGGAAGAGGTTCATGCTCGCGTTGCTGCGGCCACTCGACGCATTGATGACATCGAGCGCGAGTGCGGGATCGACGCCCGCCTTCTTGAGCGCGGCCAGTCCTTCGGCTGTCGACCAGATGTGAATCGCGAGCAGCGCGTTGTTGACGCTCTTGAGCGCGTGCCCCGCGCCCACGGGGCCGCAGTGCACGAGCTTCTCGCCGAAGGCATCGAGCACGTCATGCACGCGCGCGAAATCGGCGGCGTCACCACCCACCATGACGGTGAGCGTCGCGGCCTCGGCGCCGGACGTGCCGCCGCTCACGGGCGCATCGAGGAAGTGCACGCCGCGCGCGGAGAAGACCGTCGCCAGTCGGCGCGATGTGGCTGGGTCACCCGAGGTGCAGTCCACCAGAATGGTGTTCGGCGCCATGGCATCGAGCAGGCCGTCGGCCGCCGTCACGACCGCCTCGACTTCACGTGAGCTCGGGAGGCAAGTGATGACAACCTCGGCGCCGTGCGCGGCATCGGCCGGCGTGGCAGCCACGCGGCAGCCGTGGTCGCGGGCAAAGGTCTCCGCCTTCTCGGCGGTGCGGTTCCAGACGGTGAGCTGGAACGGGGGCTTGGCGAGGTGTCGGGCCATGGGGGAGCCAATGGCCCCCAGCCCCAGGAAGGCTACGCGCATGCCAGAAGTTGGGCTCTGGGAGGGGGTGGGTCAACGCATGGCCGCCAATCCGACACGGAGTGGAAGTTCCTACGCCACCGTGGCTTGCGCCTTGTCGCCACGGGCCTGAAACTGTCGGGAAGCCGCCGTCGTTCTTTTGGCAGGGAAACTTAGGCACGCAATGTGCGATACTAAGGGGTGGAGGTTCGACCGATTGACGTCACGCCGGCGTCGATCGTCAAAGCAGGCAAGGAGGCCGACCCGATGCGCTCGAAGCGCCACGTTGCAGTGCTCAAGCAGGACGAACTGCTGCTCCCGGACCACGACACGGCCACGGCCCTCATGGGCGCGTTCCTGGTCGAGGGTTGGGAGGACTATCACACTGTGTACTACGGAGTGCTTCCGGGTTTCGACCTTGACGATGTGGACGAGGCGATCGATCGCCTGCCGTCGTCAACCATGTCGATCGAGTAGGGCGTTCTACAGCGAGAACCAGTACGACGTCTTGATCAGGAAGGTGTTGTTCGGCTGCGCACTGAAGAGGTTCGACAAGTCGTTGCGCGCGTTGAACACCCCTGGGTCCAGGTCGCCTTGCGTGCGCCCCTGCGACCAGACGAGGTAGAGCACGCTGCCCGGGCGATATTCCCAGCGCACCACCGAGTTCGAACGGAACTGCTTGTAGTTGAAGCCGCCGGGATCGCCGCCGTTGTACGGAGCGAGCCGGCCCTGGAAGGTGGTCGCGGACGGGTCGCTCAGCTGCTGCCAGTTGCCGAAGCGGCCGGTCGTCATGAACGGTTCGGCGTAGACCTGCAGCGAAAGGCGCGGCGTGATCGTGTAATCGATGCGTGCATTCATCGAGATGGTGCGCTGCTGCAGCGCGGCGAAGGTGTAGTGCGTGGTGTCGTTACCCACGTCGCCGAAATTGCCGACCCACTGCGCCGCACTGAGGTTGCGGCTGTACGACACCCCGACGCGCGCCTGCAACGAACTCGCGGCACGGAAGACGAGCGCCGGGTTCACGCTCCAGCGCGTCGAACGGCCTTCATCCGCCGTCACGTACTGCGTGAACAGGTCCACGGTCACCGGCTTGCGGCGGTCGCCGTTGACTCCCCACCAGAAGCCGTACGCTGGAATGCTCGAGACGGACGGCCCGCCGCGTGCGGCGCGGTCGTCGAGGTTCTGCCCGACCCAGTTCTCCTGGAAGGCGCCCCAGAACAGCGTCCAGTAGTTGGGAAGCTCCATGTGCGAATTGATGTTCGAGCCCATCTGCTGCCCGATGCCCGACGCGTTCCACTGGCGGTATCCGTTGAAGTTCACGTACAGCCGGCGGTACCACGTGGTCGGGTTCTGGAACTGCAGCCCCATCCAGCCGTACACCCCCTGCACGTCCGCGCGCGGCAGGAAGCCCAGATCATTCATGTTGAAGCCGGGCGAGAGCTTCTGGTACGAGAGGTTGAAGCGGATGATGCCACCACCGTTCTTGCTCAGCGCGACCTCGTAACCGAGGCCATCGAGCGACGTGGCGGTCGTGTCATACGGCAGCAGGCTGCCCGGCCGCTGGAAGTTCTGCACACCGGAGCGCATGGTGCGCGCAATCGCCTGCTCCGAGCCGGTCACGCGCGAACCGACGAGGAAGCCCGTGAAGGCGTAGTCGTTGTTCCAGAAGCGATGGCGCCAGTCAAGGCCGCCGACGTACGCGCTCGAACGCAGCAGCGGGTCGCTGTCCCCGTCAAGCGAGCGGTTGGTGGCGGTGAACATCATGCCGACCCCCGAGTTGCCGCCGCGGAAGTCCTGCATGATGCGCGTCACGAAGTAGTTCGCGCCCGGCTCCATCGTGCGGTTGTCCGGCGACTGGACGCGCTGCGTCACCGCATCGAGCACGCCGATCGAGAGACCATTGCCGAGGCGACCCGACAGCTTGGCTGCGGCAAGAATGGGGGTGAACTGCGGCGCGGTGGCGTCGCCGTAGTAGTCCGAGAGCTGGGGCGAGCGGCCGATGCGGCGCGAGTAGAGGAGCCCGTTGCACTCGCCGTCATTGCAGTTGACGTTGAACGAGTTGAAGATGCCCGCGCCCTCGAGAAAGAAGGGGCGCCGCTCCTGGAAGAACTGCTCGAACGCCGACAGGTTGAGCACGCCCGGGTCGGCCTCGACCTGCCCGAAGTCGGGATTGATCGTGGCGTCGAGCGTGAGGTTGGGCCCGAGGCCGAGCTTCACGTCCGCGCCGAAGGTCTGCTGCGAGACGCGCTCGTATCGCGTCCCCGAGGCGAAGTCGCGTTGCGCCTGAACGTTCTTGGTCACGCTGTACGGCAAGACCTCGAGTCGGCGCGACGGCACGATGTCGGCGATACCGGTGACGTCACCGAACTGTGACGCGAGCCCGGGCTTGCTGCGGCGGTAGAGCGGCCATGACTGCCGCTCCTGCGTGCGCGCGATGTCGCGCCAGATCATGAGACCGAACGTGTGCGACTCGCCGGCCCCCTTCGAGGCCATGCGCAGCTGCGAGAGCGGAATCCGGTACTCGGCCACCCACCCCTCGCGATCCACGCGCGTGGCCACGTCCCAGACGCCGTCCCACGATTCGTCCTCGGTGTTGTCGGAGTAGATGGCGTAGTCGCGCTTGACTCCCGCGGGGTTGACGGCGAGTTCGACTCCGCTGCGGCGGTCGTGATACGCATCCACCATGACCTTGATCCACTCCGACGGCGTGCGCACGTCGCGACGCGAGAGCAGCGAGACGATCGAGTCGGGATGCGGGTCGTAGGCGCGGACGAGGATGTAGAGGTTGCGATCGTCGTAAGCCACCTTGGCGGTGGTGCGCATCGCGGGTGCGCCATCCTCGGTGGGGTCGAACATGCGAAAGCCGTCGATCAGCTGCGCCCCCTGCCAGAGCGGGGCGTTCTCGTCGGCCGTGATGACATGCGGCTGCGGCGCCCGGATGGCGATCGCGCTCACGTCCTTGCTCGTGACCACGGGGTACGGGCCACCGGGTGCGCGCACGACCGCCGAGGCGCGCGGTGGCTCGAGCGATACGCCGAGCGCGGGAAGCACGCGACGGACCTCGGGCGTCTCCTGCGCAACAAGATGTCCGGCGACGATCAGTGTGGTGGCAGCGAGCGCGAGCGCGGAGCGCAGCATTGATGGCAGAGGGAAGATCGTGAGGCTGCCGGACGAATCCGGTGGCGATCGGGCACCGATATCGGCGCTTCGTCGCAGTGGTCCCTACGCGTTCTCGGACAACACGGTTTCCAAAAGGGTTTCTTCGCTGCCGCTGTCGCCACCAGACACATGAGGGTAATTTCCGCGCGCAACTCAATTGGCCCCGGGCGTTCGCGCCCACTCCTTCACGTCCCGAGGCTGCCATGGCACGACATCGCGATGAGCGCCCGCTGGGCGCCTTGCTCGCCCCGGACATCCTGAATCTCCTCAGCGAGTCGCCTGCCGACGTTGCGGCGGAGACCGAGGAGCTGCACCCCAACGATCTCGCGGACGTCGCCGAAGCGATGCCGCGCAATCGGGTGCGCGCGCTGCTCGACGCCCTGGGGGCCGAGCGCGCCGCGAGCGTGCTCGAGTACCTCGACGAGGACCTGCGCCTCGAGATCCTCGAGGGGATGAGCGCCGAGGACGCGGCCGAACTCGTCACGGAGATGACGCCGGACGAGCGCGCCGACGTGCTCGACGAGCTCGACGAGGAAACGGCCAGCGACATCCTCGAGGAGCTGCCCGCCGAGGAACGGCGCGCAACGCAGGCGCTGCGCGCGTTCGATCCGGACACGGCGGGCGGCCTGATGACCACCGAGTTCGTCTCGATCAACGTGGGCCTCTCCGCCGAGGACGCACTGGGCGAAGTGCGCGCGATTGCCCGCGGCGGCCGGAAGGAGATGCTCTACGCCGTCTACGTCGTGGACGACGAGATGCGCATCAAGGGGGTGCTCTCCCTCAAGGAGCTGCTCGCGGCCCCGGCCGGCGCGATGATCGGCGACATCATGTGGACCGAGGTGCGGCACGTGCACACCTCGAGCGACCGCGAGGAGGTAGCTCGGCTCACGACCGAGTACGACCTCATGGCGGTCCCGGTGGTGGACGACAAGCACGAGAAGCTGGTGGGGGTCGTGACCGTCGACGACGTCATCGACGCCATCCAGGAAGAGCAGACCGAGGACGTGCAGAAGCTGGGCGGCATGGAAGCGCTCGACGAGCCGTACATGCAGATCAGCATTGGTGGCATGCTCAAGAAGCGCGCGGGGTGGCTCAGCATCCTCATGGTGAGCGAGATGTTCACCACGAGCGCGCTGCAGCACTTCGACGGCGAATTGCAGAAGCTGCCCGTGCTCATGCTGTTCGTGCCGCTCGTCATGAGTGGCGGCGGCAACTCGGGCTCTCAGGCCACGTCGCTGGTGACGCGCGCGATGGCGCTGAAGGAAGTCGAGATCAAGGACTGGTGGCGCGTCGCGCTCCGCGAGTTCCCGAGCGGCGTCGTGCTGGGCTCGCTGCTCGGTGCGATCGGCGTCATCCGCATTCTCGCCTGGCAGTTCATGTACACGTCGGGCGTGACGCTGTTCGGCGACCGGATCGGCTACGACTACTCGGTGGGCGGCGTGCCGTACATGCTCGTGGCGCTCAACGTTTTCCTCTCGATGATCGGGATCGTGACGTTCGGATCATTGGCCGGATCGATGCTGCCATTTGCACTGAGACGGATGGGCTTCGACCCTGCGAGCGCGAGTGCGCCCCTCGTCGCCACGTTGGTGGACGTGACGGGTCTCTTCATCTACTTCACCGTCGCGCTGCTGGTGCTCGGGAAGTTCATGGGATGACGCGCCCCCCTTGCGCGCTCTTGTGAGCACCACCCCCGCGCGTTCCGCCCTCGCCGCCACGGGCTTCGTGGCGGTCGCGGCGTGCTGCTTCGGCTCGATCAGCACGCTCACGCTCATGGGGCAGGCGGCGGGCTCGAGCCTGCCGGCGCTCATCACCTGGCGCTACCTGCTGGCTGCGCCGCTCCTGTTCCTGATGGCGGGCGCGCCGGCGTTCAGGCTCGAGCGCGGGGTGATGCTGCGCCTGCTCATTCTGGGTGGCTGCGGACAGGCCGCCGTCACGGGGCTCACGCTGTTCGCACTCAAGTGGGTGCCGGCCGCCACGGAGGCGTTCCTCTTCTACACGTATCCGGCCTTTGTCGCGATCATCGCGGCGCTGCGCGGCACGGAGACGATCACGCGCGAGCGGTTGATCGCGCTCGTGTTGTCGCTCGCGGGGATCGGCGTGATGGTCGGCGCCCCGGGAGCGGCGGCGCTGCACCTCGTGGGCGTGGCGTGCGTGCTCGGCGCCGCCGTCATCTATGCCCTGTACATCCCGATGATCGACGGGCTGCGGCACCGCTCGAGCTCAGCGGGGGCGAGCGCGTGGATTTCAGTCGGCGCGACGATCGTGTTCGCGACCTGGGGCATGATCGACGGCACGCTGCTCGTGATGCCGGCGCCGCGCGCCTGGGTCGCAGCGATAACGCTCGCGATCATCGGCACCGTGATCGCGTTCTCGCTGCTGTTGCGCGGCCTGGCCACGCTCGGTCCCGTACGCACGGCCATTGTGGCCACCGTGGAGCCGTTCTGGACGGCGATCATGGCAGCGTTGCTGCTCGGCCAGCCGATCACGACGGGGACGGTGGCGGGCGGCGTGCTGATTGCGGTGGCGGTGCTGCTGTTGCAGCGGCAGACGACGATGGACGGCGAGGACGCGGGTCCGGGGACCTAGTCGCCTCGAGCGCGGTCCGAGCGCACGTATGCGATCGTGCCCATAACGGTGATGAGCGCGAACGAGAACCACTGCACCGCGTAGCTCTTGTGCGGGCCTTCGTCGCTGACCGCCGGCTTCACGAAGGCGACTGGCGTGTTGCTGTCGATCGCAGCCGCAGGATCGCGCAGCAGCATCACGTACCACGGTACGATCGGATACGGCAGCGACTTCGCAATCGAGTCCAGATCGAGCCGACGGATGGCGCGTCCCTTCCCCGCTGCCACGACGTCGCCGGGATTCCCGATCTGGTACGTGTCCGCGAACCCCTCGACGTTCGCCACCGCCCCGCGCCGCCAGCGCACCGGGTCCTGCACGTCCTTGGCGTTGGCCGAGTAGACCCAGCCGCGCACCACGAGAATGGCGGTGTCGTTGCCCTGCCGCTTGAGCGGCGTGACGAGAAAGACCCCCGGGCTGCCGTTGCGGCTGCGCGACGCGAGGTTCATCTCGTGTTCGCCGTCGTACACACCGTCGAGGCGCACGCGGCGATAGCGCAGGAGTGCGGTGTCACGCGGCAATCGGTCCGGATTCACCGTTCCGGAGTCGAGCCGCGAGCGCAGTTGCGCGTTGAACGTGCGGCGTTCGCTCAGGCGACTCAACTGCCACACGCCCAAGCGGATCATGCCGAGGGCGGCGGCCGTGGCAATCACGATGAAGGCGGTGTGGCGTCGCTGCATCACCCGAAAGTAGCGGGACGCCTGCCACGCGGTGGCGCCCGCAAGGGGGGAGGGGGCGCTCCCGCGCTGCACCGCTCCCCCTACATTCAAGGACAACCATGTTCGGAATCATCCTTGAAGGCGCCCTCTTTCTCGCTGCCCTGGCGGGAGCGGGCGCCATTGCATTCGTTGGCCTCAAGCGGTTCACGCCGCTCGGAGTGCGCCTGACCCAGGCCGAGAACCGGCGGCGCATCCTGCTCGAGGAAACCCTCGTCTGTCCGACGCACGGTCGGCACGAGGAAAAGGATCTCGTGCGCCTGCCGGGAGGTGACCTCCTCTGCCCGGAATGCTACTCGGAGACAGTCAATGGCCGGCTCCTTCAATAGTGCGTTCGGTGCGGCGAGCGGTATCGCCCGCGTGATTCCCTGGAAGACCATCATCGTGGCGGGGGCGCTGCTCTTTCTGGGATCGCTCCTGATCCCGACGTCCGTCACCTACATCAGTCCGGGCCACATCGGCATCGTCATCCACCGTGCCGGCGGCGGCGTGGACTCGATGCCGCTCGGCCCCGGCTTCCACACGCGCAACCCGCTCTTCACGCAGATCGTCGAGTACCCGACGTTCATGCAGACGCTCGTGCTCACGAAGGCGAGCACCGAGGGGTCACCGAACAACGACGAGATCAACGTCAACTCGGTGGAAGGGCAGCCGCTCTCGCTCGACGTCTCGATGAGCTTCGAGCTCGACCCGCGCAAGGTTCCGCAGCTCTACCAGACCTTCCGCACCGACATCGCGGCCATCCAGCACTCCTACGTGAAGCAATCGATCCGTCAGGCGCTGCAGGAAGTGGTCGGGCAGGAAGCGATCGCGGACGTGATCGGCCCCAAGAAGGCGGAGGCCACCAACCGCACGCGCAAGCTGATCGAGGAGCGCCTGGCGAGTTACGGCATGATGGTGCGGCAATTCACCATCAACGAGCTGCGCGCGCCGAATGGCGTGATCGAGGCCATCAACCAGAAGAACGTGATGCAGCAGCAGTCGCTCACGGCGCAGAACGAGCTGCAGAAGAACACCTTCCAGGCACAGGGCGACTCGATCAAGGCGGCCGGCCGCGCGAAGGCGATTCTGGCCGAGGCGATGGCGCAGGCCAAGGCCAACGAGCTGCTCAGCAAGAGCATCACGAGCACGCTCGTGCAGTACGAGGCGGCCAAGAAGTGGGACGGCAAGATGCCGATGGTGAGCGGCGGCGCGATGCCGATGATCC
This sequence comes from Gemmatimonadota bacterium, assembly GCA_043744185.1. GTDB lineage: Bacteria > Gemmatimonadota > Gemmatimonadetes > Gemmatimonadales > Gemmatimonadaceae > JACPPC01. The sequence continues at coordinate 9,487 of JAYTVE010000115.1, forward strand.
AGCTGCCGAGCGGGTCGAAGCCGTAGCGGCACGCGCGCGCGCGCCGCTTCGTCGCGATTCAGAACGTCGCGACCACGTGCAGGGCAATCGCGTTCCCCTCGGCAGGACGCGTGGCTGGCAGGTAGTGGCTCGAGGTTGTCTGCTGCCAGTCGACAGCCACGGTGGCACGTGCGTTCGGTTCCCAGAACGCGCCGAGCACGATGAACCGCGTGCTCGGCGCGGCGCCGTCCAGTCCTGAGACGTCTCCGCTCTTCGGCACGAAGTGGTCGTAGCGACCGAGGATGCCGAACCGGGACTTCGCGCCCGTCGTGATTTCGGTGGGGCGCGCCGTGAACCAGACGTCGGTGAGCACCCCTGCGGTGTCGGCGGTGAGGCGCGCACTGGCAATCGTGTTGGCCCCCGACTCGTACGTTTCGATGCGAGTGGCCCAGTCGAGGCCGAAGGAGAACCGCCGGTCGGGATTGGCGAGAAAGAGCCCGTAGCGATCGCGGCGCAGACCGTCGCTCACGGGGCCGAGCGTGGCGGGCGTCGCGTCGCGCTGGTGCGCGCTGGCGGTGGAACCGAAGTAGGCCCAGGGAGAGATGACGAGCTTCTGCAAGTACCCCACGCTGTTGGCGAATGGCGTGAAGGTCGCACGGAGCGCGAGGTCCTTGAAACGATCGGTCTCGCCCGAGGTGTAGCCGGGGCCGTTGGTGATCGTCGCGTAGAGCTCGCCGCGCTTGTCGGGCAGCGTCACCAGCACGGCCGCGCCGGCATCGGACGAGGAAAAAAATCCGTCGCGCTCGATGGCGGTGAGCGTGAGGTAGCGGAGCCAGTACTGCTCCTCGTGGTCCACGGCCACGGTGTGGATGAGGCCGACACGTGCGACGGCGTTGAACCCCTTCAGTCCGCCGATGTCGTGCAGAAAGTCGTATTGCAGCCACGCGTACTTCGCGCGCAATGCCCACCCGCGGTAGAAGGAGGTCGCGGACTGGTCGCCCTGGAAGATGTCGGTGGTGACGCGCACGCTCACGTCCTCACCCACCGGCATGCGGAAGGTGAGATAAAGGCGATCGACGTTGAACTGGCTGTACGCTCGACCACCGTTGCGCGACTTGGCGGCCGAGTCGGTGGCGAGCGATAGCGACGTCCAGAGCACGCCGCTGAAGTCGAGCTGCGACGCCTTGATCGTTCGGGTGGAGTCCTGCGCGACGAGCCCGGCCGGTGCGCTACCGAGCGCGAGCACCAAGCCCGTGAGCGCCACCATCCGGCGGAAAAAACGCTGACCGCTCCATTGGGTCGCCTGCGACTGCAAACGCGGCTCCGTTACAAAAGTGGCGGGAAATGTAACGGCGTTGTGACAACGTGCGAGTCCGTGATCACAGGATACGGTGTGGGTGGCCGGCGGCGCGGTCGAGGCTTCCGGCTAGAAGAGCGAGATCTGGTCGCCGAGCTGTCCGGGTTCCACCACGGGCTGGCCAAGGCGCTGCGCAAGTTCGCGGACCGTCTGCGGCGAATGCCCCGAAAAATGGTTGTTCACGTAACCGTAGACCGAGTTGATCCGCTGCATGAGCGCCTGAATGGCGGGCACCCACGCGTCCAGTTCGGCCGACCGATCCACCTGGATGTGCGAGTAGTCGGTGATGTCGCGGTTGGGTCCCATCCAGCGCAGATAGGCGTGGTTCGCCGTGGGGTTGGTGGCGAGGTCGAGCAACTGCTCACGCGGAATCCAGCGGCCGTCACTGAGCGTGAGCGCGATGGAATATCCGCGCAGCAAATCGAGGATGTCGGGGCGGATCCAACCGCGTTGACGGAACTCGATGGCGAACTTCAGGTCGCTTGGCAGCCGCGGAATGAATTCGTCGAGCGCCGACTGCTCGATGGGGGCGAAGTCGGGGCCCATCTGGATGAGGATGAGGCCGAGCTTGCTGCCGAGCAGCCGCGCGACGTCGTAGAAGCGCTCGCAGAGATCGAAGGCGTTGCGGAGCCGGCGATCGTGCGTGATTTCCTGCGGGAGCTTGAGCGAGAACTGGAAATTGGCAGGGGTGCGCGCCGCCCACGACTTCACGACCTTCGCCGCGGGGATGGCGTAAAAGGTGGAATCGACCTCGACGGTGTTCCAGGCGCGGGCGTACGTCGACAGGAAGTCGGCGGGTTTGGTACCTGGCGGGTAGAAGGGGCCGACCCAGGCGGGGTAGTTCCAGCCCTGGGTGCCGAGACGGAGGGTGGTGCTCATCGCCGGAAGGTGCGCCCACGCTGCCACCGCCGCGAGGGGCGTCCGCCGCCGTGGGGGCGAGGTTGCGGCGCGCACGCGGCCGAGATACTCATCATCCGACCCGAACGACGTCGGCACCGCCCGAACTGCGGCAGGCAAGCGGACCGCACCGCAGTGGTGGCGCCCCATTCTGATCATCCAGCCGTGACGAGCAACAAGCAGCAACTGGACAACGAGGTCTCTGCGCGCGCCCTCGAGGCTTCGGTCGACTATCGCGTGCTGCGACGCTTCGTGCCGCTCGCCGCGTATGCGCCGGGCCATCCCGCCGCACCGCGACGGGCGGTCGTGGTGGACGTGGAGACCACCGGGACCGACACGACCAACGATCGCATCATCGAGTTTGCCGCCGTGGCACTCACCTACGACTCGACGAGCGGCGAGATCTTTGGCGTCGACGCGCCAGTCAGCTTTCTGGAGGATCCCGAGCGCCCGATCCCGCCGGAGATTGTGCGCCTGACCGGCATCACCGACGCCATGGTCGCAGGGACCCGGCTCGACGAAGCCGCCATCGGCGCGCTGGTCGCCGATGCGAACGTGGTGATCGCGCACAACGCCGCCTTCGACCGCAAGTTCGTGGAGCGACGCTTGCCGGCGTTTGCCGACAAGCCATGGGCCTGCTCGCAGCGCGAAATCCCGTGGCGCGAGAACGGCATTGGGTCCGCTGCATTGGAGTTCCTGCTATTCCGCCACGCCGGCGCATTTTTTGTTGGACACCGCGCTGGCGTCGACTGCCAAGCGGTGGTTCACCTGCTCGCGACCCCGCTGGCGTCGGGGCAGCTGCCGATGCGGCTCCTGCTCGACAGCGCGCGACGCAGGACCGCCCGTGTCTGGGCGGTGGACTCGCATTTCGACTTTAAGGACGCACTGAAGCGACGCGGCTATCGCTGGTTTGCCGGCGATGACGGCCGAGCCAAGTGCTGGTACCGCGACATGCCAGAGGAGGAGCGCGATGCGGAGTTGGCCTGGCTCGGCGAGACGGTGTATGCCGGCCGCCGCGCTGCCGCGCGCGTGGACATTCTCGACGCCCGGCAGCGGTTCCGCGATTGAGCGCGCCAGTTTTGGAGAATGTGCGCGAATGTGCGCGAATGTGCGCGAACGTCAGAGCTTGTGCGTGCTCAGCAGCAGGCTCGTCTCGGAGTTGCTGATGCCTCGGATGGTGCGAATGCGGCGCAGTGCTGCGTCGAACGCCTCGAGCCCCTCGGTGCCGAGCTCCACCACCAGATCCCAGCGACCGTTGGTGGAGTGCACCGCACGCACCTCCGGATAGCCGCGCAGCTCCTTGATGACCGCGCTCGCGTGCTCCCCTTCGACGGCCACGAGCATCACGGCGCGCACGGCATGCGGCGCGACTTCCGGCGCGGTGCGCACGGTGAAGCCGAGCACGATGCGCCGCTCGACCAACTTGTCGATCCGGTTTTGCACGGTCGCGCGCGCGACGTCCAAGTCGTCGGCCATCGAGGCTATGGAGCGCCTCGCGTCGGCGCGCAGCAGGGCAATGAGCTTGTGGTCGAGCGCGTCCATGTCGGCTCCGTGTGGGCTGCGCGTCGGCTCCGTGTGGCCTCCCCGTTGGTTGACGGCAGAAGCCGTCAGGGACGGCCTGAGACAATAATACACATTTCGCCGGTTTGTGGTAGCATAATTGCTATTGCAATGACAGTTTATGGCAGAAAGTTAGCTTTTCTTCTACTTCTGTCGCGGGCAATTTTACGGATGACTGCCACCCTCGCCGCGCGCGATACCGACGCCCTCATCGCCCTCGAAGAACGATGGGGCGCCCACAACTACCATCCGCTCGATCTCGTCATCGAGCGCGCCCAGGGCGCGTGGGTGTGGGACATCGAAGGCAAGCGCTACCTCGACTGCCTCAGTGCCTACTCGGCCGTCAATCAGGGGCACGCGCATCCGCGCATTCTCGCCGCGCTCATCGAGCAGGCGCAGAAGGTCACGCTGACGTCGCGCGCGTTCCGCAACGATCAGCTCCCGATGTTCGTCGAGAAGCTCGCCAATCTCTGCGGCATGGAGATGGTGCTCCCGATGAACACCGGCGCCGAGGCAATCGAGACGGCGATCAAGGCGGCGCGGCGCTGGGGCTACGAGGTGAAGGGGATCCCGGCCGATCAGGCGGAGATCGTCGTCTTCGAGAACAACTTCCACGGGCGCACGACGACCATTGTCGGCTTCTCGTCGAGCGAGGGGTACAAGCGCGGCTTCGGGCCGTTCGCACCGGGCTTTCGCATCATTCCGTTTGGCGACATCGAGGCGGCTCGTGCCGCCATCGGGCCGAACACCTGCGCCGTGCTTTTCGAGCCGATCCAGGCGGAAGCGGGCATTTTGCTGCCGCCAGATGGTTGGCTGCGCCAGCTCGCTGATCTCTGTCAGGAGCGCAACGTGCTGCTCATGGCCGACGAGATCCAGACGGGGCTGGGGCGCACGGGCGCGCTGTTCGCGTGCGACCACGAGAGCGTGACGCCGGACGTATACATCCTCGGCAAGGCGCTCTCGGGCGGTTTCTATCCGGTATCAGCGGTGGTGTCCCGCAAGGACGTACTCGGCGTCTTCGGCCCCGGCTCGCACGGCAGCACGTTTGGAGGCAATCCACTCGGCTGCGCAGTGGCGATCGCGGCCATGGACGTGATGCACGAGGAGCAGTTGGTGGAACGCTCGGCGACACTCGGTGCGTGGTTCGTTGATGAACTCAAGAAGCTGAAGCACGCGAGCATTCGCGAAGTGCGCGGGCGCGGCTTGCTCGTGGGACTGGAGCTCACGGGCCCGGCGCGTGGCGTGTGCGAGGCGCTGATGGCGCGCGGCGTGTTGTGCAAGGAGACGCACGACAACGTGGTGCGGCTCGCGCCGCCGCTCGTGGTTGCGCAGGACGACCTCGCGTGGGCGATCACGCAGATTGACGAGGTGCTCGGCGCGGCGTAGCGTTTTCGGCGAGGGCACGACACGAACAGCTCGTTCGCCTCGCTCAGGATGACAAGTCACGGCGGATCGTTCAAGGCCAAGTGGTTCAAGTGGACCGGTGCCAGCGCCTGGCGTTTCGGTAAGGTGGCGGAAATGACAGGGAGCTCTGCGGCGCTTGGGACGAAAGCGGTTGCCGCCGGGCGCTCCAGGCCATGAGCGACCCGCGGATTGTCGAGGGCACAGAGCTGCGCCCACTGCTCACGGGAGCGGGTAATGAGCCGCTGCTCTCGTGGCTCGAGGAGCATCACCCCTCCGCGCACTCGGACCCGGCGTCGGACCTGCTCGATGCGGCGCGTGCGACGTGCGGTGACTGGGTGGCGTATTCTCCGTCATTCAAGAGTTGCCGGTACGTCGCGCTGATCACGAACGGCCGCGTCTTCTCGCTCGCGCGCGGCCAGAACGAGCTGTGTTTTCGCGTGCGCGGCGCCGAGCAGGCGATCGCGATCGAGAGCGGCGGCGAGGCGCGACTGGAGCTCGGCGCGGGGTGGGTGGCGTTCCAGCTCTACCGGCCGACGCACCCGAAGCCGGATCTGAAGTTCTGGGTGCTGCGCGCGTACGTGGCGGCCCGCGAAGCGCCGACCGCCGAGGCGACCGCAACGTAGCGCTCGCGCTTCGGCTGGTTCGCGGTGCCGATACTCCGGAACGCTGGCGGACGCGCGGCGTGACGTGACGAGGGGGCGCGCGTCGTTGGGGATTGGGGGATTGGACACTCTGGTCCTTCGCTTCGCTCTGGACCACACACATGCGCCGACTGTTCGTGCAGATCGTGATCGCCGTGCTCGCCGTCGAGGCCATCGCCGGCTGGTTCTGGCATCCGTTTCTCTGGACGCTGATCGTGATCGCACCGCTCATCGCGCTCGGCTTCGCGGACATGTCGCAGACCAGGCAGTCGGTGCGGCGCAACTTTCCCGTCATCGGTCACGGACGCTACCTGCTCGAGAGCATCCGCCCCGAAATCAACCAGTATTTCGTCGAGTCGAACAACGACGGGCGTCCGTTCAGCCGCAACGACCGCAGCGTGGTGTATCAGCGCGCCAAGGGCGACCTCGATACCCTGCCCTTCGGCACGCAGCGCGACGTCTATGCCCCCGGCTACGAGTGGGTGAACCACTCGCTCGCGCCCAAGCATCCCGACCAGTCGGCCGCGCGCGTGCTCGTGGGCGGCCCGCAATGCACGCAGCCGTACTCCGCGTCGATCTTCAACGTGAGCGCAATGAGCTACGGCTCGCTCAGCAAGAACGCCGTCCTCGCCTTGAATGGTGGTGCGAAGATCGGCGGGTTTGCGCACAACACCGGTGAAGGCGGCCTCTCGCCGTACCATCTCGAGCCCGGCGGCGACATCATCTGGCAGATCGGCACGGGCTACTTCAGCGCGCGCGACAAGCAGGGCAACTTCTCGATCGACGAGTTTACCACGCGCGCGACGCTGCCGAACGTGAAGATGATCGAGGTCAAACTCTCGCAGGGTGCGAAGCCGGGGCATGGCGGCATCCTGCCCGCCGCCAAGCTGACGCAGGAGATCATCGAGATCCGCGGCGTCGAGCCCGGTCGCGACGTCATCTCGCCGCCGGCGCACACGGCGTTCAGCACCCCGCGCGGGTTGCTCGAGTTCGTGCAGCAGCTCCGCGTGGCGTCGGGGGGCAAGCCGGTCGGCTTCAAGCTCTGCATCGGCAAGCGGCGAGAATTCCTGAGCGTGGTCAAGGCGATGCTCGAGACCGGCATCCTCCCCGACTTCATCACTGTTGACGGCGCCGAGGGTGGTACCGGCGCCGCTCCGATCGAGTTCTCCGACTCCGTCGGCACGCCGCTCAACGATGCGCTGTCGTTCGTGCACGGCTCGCTCGTCGGCGCGGGACTCCGCAGCCAGATCCGCGTGATCGCGTCGGCCAAGGTCAACACCGGCTTCCAGATCGCGACCAAGGTTGCGCTCGGCGCCGACATGTGCAACGCGGCGCGCGCGATGATGTTCGCGCTTGGCTGCATCCAGGCGCTGCGCTGCAACAGCAACATGTGCCCCACCGGCGTGGCCACGCAAAATCCGGAGCTGGTGGCCGGGCTGCACGTTGGCGACAAGACGCAGCGGGTGGCGCGCTACCACAAGGAAACCGTGCGGAGCTTCTTCGAGGTGCTGGGCGCTGCAGGGTGCGAGCGACCATCGGACCTCCATGCGTGGAACATCATGCGCCGCATCAGTCCGACCGAGATCCGCAACTACAGCGAGATCTATCCGAGCGTGGAGCCCAACTCCCTGCTCGTGGCCGCGCCGAGCGGACCGCTCGCGCGCGCGTGGCTGGCCGCGACGCCCGACCGCTTCTAGCGGCGAGATGCTCGACGACCGGCCCTGCGAGTGGACGCGCGGCGCGTACCGTATCACGACGGATCGTGCCGAGGTGATGCCGGTGTTGTCCGCGGCGGTCGCGATGATTCGTCGCGAGCACTGGGGCGGCGAGCTCACGCTCGAGACACTCAGGCGTGGTGCCGGGCAATCGATCTCGTTCGCGGTGCTCGAGGCCGAACGGCTGATCGGCTTCGCGCGCGCGATCACCGACATGGCCACGTTCGCGTACCTGAGCGATGTCGTGATCGTCGACGGACTTCGCGGCCGGGGGATTGGCGGATGGCTGGTCGAGTGCGTGCTTGCGCATCCGGACCTGCAGGGGTTGCGGCGGATCTCGCTCTTCACGCGCGATGCCCCGCGGCTCTATGAACGGGCCGGGTTCGTGCACGGCATGCCCGCCGGGCGATCGTACATGGAGTTCCGCCCAGAGGGACGGTGACATGCCGGCGCCGGTAATCTCGTTCGTGGTGCCGGCGCACGACGAGGCGCAGCTGCTGCGAAGAACGCTGCAGGCGCTGCGCTCGGCCGCCGACTCGGTCGGCGTTGCGTACGACATCACGGTCGTCGACGACGCGTCAACCGATGCCACCGCCGACATCGCGCGTGAGGAGGGCGCCCGCGTCGTTCCCGTCCAGCACCGCCAGATCGCCCGCGCCCGCAACGCCGGCGCCCGTGCGACCACGGGTGCATTGATCGTCTTCGTGGATGCCGACACGATCGTGCCAACCGCGGTGCTTCGCGGCGCCGTGGCGGCGTGGAAGGACGGCGCCGTCGGCGGTGGCGCGCCCTTCCAGTTCGACGGCGAACTCGCGCCCTTTGCGCGCGCGATGCGCGCGCTCGCCCACTGGACGATGCGGAACTTCCGCATGGCGGCTGGCTGCTTCGTTTTCTGTTCGCGCGCCGACTTCGAGGCGGTTGGTGGCTTCGACGAACGACTCTTCGCGCTGGAAGAAATTGCACTCAGTCGCGCCCTGCGCGTGCGCGGCCGCTTTGTCGTGCTGCCACTGGCGGTGGAGACGTCGGGGCGGAAGCTGCGCACGCAGTCCGGCCGCAAGCTGCTCGGGCTCCTCTGGAGCTTTGCGCGGCGAGGCCCGGCCATGTTTCGCGATCGCGACAGCCTCGGCCTTTGGTACGGCCCGCGCCGCCCCGATTGACGCAGCCGAGCTCCGAGGCTGTCGGTCAGGGGTAGCCAAACGCCTTGACGGCCCCCGCCGCGCGCCCAGCTTCTTGGGGTGTGGTCGTGGAAACACCGAACACCGGAGAGGTGATGCATGCCCAAGCTTTGGAAGAAGGGACGCGGCAAGCTCGGTCCGTTCGAGCCGCTCATCGGACAGTGGCTCGCCGAAGCGCAGTCGCCCATGGGGGCGCTCCGCTGCACGCGCTTGTTCGAGCGCGTGCTCGGCGGCCAGTACGTGCGACTCACCGCGCGCTGGGAGTTTGGCGGTGCTTCGGGCAAGGCCTACGAGGAAGTGGCGCTCATGGGCGCCGGCGGCGGCAGCGAGGTGCGTTTCTGGTCGTTTACCAACGACGGTAAGCACTCCGAAGGAACGATGGCCGACGTGAGCGACCTGCATCCCGAAGCCGTCGGCTTCCACGCGCAAATGCCCGCCGGCCTTGCCCGCATGGCCTACTGGCCCGCGGACGACGGCGGCATGATCTGGGTGGCGGAGGCGAAAACGAAGAAGGGGTGGAGCCGGATGGCGCATCATCACTACCATCTCGTTGCGCCCCGGTGAATCCACCCGTCGCGAGACGGGACGCGGGGCTTTACAGGTCGATGCATCCAGCCTTGGGAGTCCCGACGTATGGGAGGCAACGTTTCCTCCTTCTCGCTCTCGTGGACGCCTTTCCGATCTGCCTGCCCTGGTTCGTCCTCTCGACGACCCCCACTCCGCCGAGCCGCGGTCGGACTGACGGCGTGCCCGTGCTCACACTCAGCGCCGCCGCTACGGGGCAGGATCCCGATGACGACGGCAGCGCGCTGATCGCGGCGCTCGCCGCGGGTGATGAACGAGCCGCAGGCCGCCTCTACGATCGCTACGCCTCCATGCTCATGGCGGTGGCGTTCCGCATCACGCGTTCGCGTGCGGATGCCGAAGACGTGGTACTCGAAACGCTGGAGCAGGCGTGGAGGCAAGCGCAGCGCTACGAGCGCTCGCGCGGGTCGCTCGACGCGTGGCTGGCCGTCATTGCGCGCAGTCGCGCCTTCGACCGGGTGCGCACGGATCAGCGACGCAATCGGCGCCTCGTCTCTGTCGAGGACACGCCCGGTGGCGCCTTTCCCGACGCCATCGACGAGAGCGGCAGCACCATGGACGTAGCGGAGGCATCGGAGGCGCGCGTGCTGGTGGCGCGCGCGCTGGCGGCTCTCCCCGCCGCACAGCGCGAGGCGGTCGAACTCGCCTTCTACGACGGGCTTTCGCACTCCGAGGTCGCCGATCGGCTCGGCGAACCGCTCGGCACGGTCAAGACGCGTATTCGCATGGGTATGAAGAAATTGCGCGGCATGCTCCTCCCTTTGGCGCCGGAGGCGATGTCATGAGCGCCATGACGCGGGACCAGCTGCTGGAGCTCGCGAGCGGCTACGCGCTCGGCGCGCTGTCCCCCGACGAGATGGCCGCCGTCGAGGCGGCGCTTCCGGGCGATGCTGCGCTCGCCTCGGAGGTCGCGTCGTATCGTGAAGCGATGGCGGTCATGGCGCGCGCCGAAGCCCCGATCATGCCGCGCGCCTCGATGCGCGAGGAGTGGTTGCAGCGCGTGCGCGCCACTGGCAGTCGCGGGAGCGGCAGCGCGGAGATTCGCAGCATCGAGAGCCGCCGTCGGGCTCCGCAAACGGTGCGTGTGCTCTCGGTGGCACTCGCCGCCGCGTGCATCGGCGTGTGCGTGCTGGGCGTGCAGCTCGTGCGCCAGCAGAACAGGCTGCGTGATGCCGTGCTGGCCGAGTCCAAGCGCGAGCGGCAGTTGAATACGGTCATCGAGGCCGAAGGTCAGCTCATGGTGGCGCTGCTCAAGGGCGCGGATGAACACGGCCAGGGCGTGCAGTTCTTCTGGAACGTGCGGCAGCAGCGTGCGATGGTGCATGCCTTCCACCTGCCACCCGCGCCGGTGGGCAAGGCGTACCAGCTCTGGGTGTTGCGCGGGAGCGAGGCGATCTCGGCACGCGTCTTCAACTCGGACGCCGACGGGCACGCGCTGGTGGAGCAGATCCAGCTGCCCGCGAGCCCGGACGGCATCACGAAGGTCGCGATCACGATCGAACCGGCCGGCGGATCGGCGCAACCGACCAGCACGCCGATCATGGCGGGCGACCTGCTGCGGAGTGCGCAGCAGTAGCGAGCGCGACACGTCTGTCGCGATCGTGGCAGCGCGCGTCGCTGCCCGCACGAGGTCCCTGCGGAGATCGTCCGCGCGGACCTCGCGTCGTCTCAGGACGGATAGCCCGTGATGGCGCGGATGCGATGGTACAGGGGCGCGAGCCGCGCGTAGAGCGGCCGATACACTTCGCGGTAGAGCGCGTCGTACGTGCGCACCGCAGCGGGCTCCGGCGTGAAGCGCGTGCCTGCGTGCGCCATGGCGCGCACCGCCTCGTGCACGGAACCGTGCAGCCCGACGCCCGCTGCCGCGAGCATGGCCGCGCCGAGCGCGGAGGCATCGTGCACGGCGGGGCGCGTGGCCTCGAGGTTGAAGACGTTGGCGGTCACTTGCATCGCGCCATCACTCTGCGAACCTCCGCCCGAGATCACGAGCTGCCTGAGCGGATGACCCAGCTTGCGTTCGATGCGCTCGCGCCCAGCGCGCAGGCCATAGGCAATCCCCTCGATGAGCGCGCGATAGAGATGCGCGCGCGTGTGCACGCCACCAAAACCGATGACCGCACCCTTGGCCTCGGGACCCGGGTCGCGCAGTCCGGGTGACCAGTATGGTTGCAGCATCAGCCCCATCGCACCCGGTGGCACCGCCGCCATCAACTCGTCGAACAGCGCTTCGGGGCTCGTGCCGAGTGCGGCCGCACGCGCCACTTCCGCTTCACCGAACTCGCGGCGAAACCAGGCAACGAGCCAGAAGCCACGCTCGATCTGGATCTCGGTGTTGAACGCGCCGGGCAATGCCGCCGGATACGCGGGCAGCAGGCGCAGCACCTCGAAGTACCGTGACTGCGTGGTGTTGATCGTGGCCGCCGTGCCGAACGAGCAGTGCGCGATATCGGGCTCGAGCGCGCCGCAGCCGAGCACCTCGCACGCTTTGTCGGCGGCGGCGGCGATCACGCGAAGGCTGCGTGGGAGTCCCAGCGCCTGCGCGGCCGCATCGGTGAGCGTGCCCAGCGGTTGGGCCCCCTTCACCAAGCGCGGCAACTGCGCGCGTTTCACGGCGAGGGCCTGCCAGCGCCAGCTATTGGGGGCGGCCCACGCCTGCGTGCAATAGTCGAGCGGCAGGTAGCCGACTTGGCACGCTGCGGCATCCACCCAGTCGCCCACGAGGCGGTGCGTGAGCCAGCCCGAGAGGAGCGACACGCGGTCGGTGCGCGCATACGTGGCGTCGTGCTGCGCGAGCCAGTTGACTTCCGCCTGCCGCTGCAGGTTTCGCACCAATGCGTGTGCACCCGCAAGGCGGAACCCGGCACTCCGGAGCGCGCTGAGCGGCGGCAGCTCCGTGGCGAGGCGCTGATCGGGCCAGACGATCGCCGGACGCAGCGGCGTGCCCGCCGCATCGCTGCAGACAATCGTGCCGCGCTGCGTGGTGAGCGCGAGGCCGGCGATGTTGGCGGGGTTGGCGCCATGCTCGTTCCACAGACTCGTCACCGCTTCGACCAGCGCCTGCCAGTAGGTCTCCGGCGCCAACTCGGCCCAGCCCGGCTCGCTCGACGTGAACGGCGGCGTGAGCGCCACCTGCGCGCGAGCCACCACAGCACCGCTGACGTCGAAGACGATCGCGCGCACGCTCTGCGTGCCCACATCGATGGCGAGGACGTGGCGTGCGGTCATGCGGGTCGCGGGCCTTGTGCTGCCGAGCCGTCTGCCACGCGCGTGCCCCCGTGATGTGGATGGATGCCAAGATACGTGCGTACGCCAGCGGCGGGCGTGATGCCTGTCTGGGGCTGGTCGTCTTTTTCGGCCAGCCTCCTCATCAATTCCGTGCCCATGCGCCGCTCGCACCTTGCCCTGATCGTCGTGGCGACCACGTCCGCCGGCTGCGAGCGCGCTCCGGCCAAGGCCATCCCCGAGATTCCACACGCGGGCTTCCGGACGGACATTCCCGACTCGCTCCGTGGCAACGCCACCTTCGAGTCGGCGGTGTACGCGCGCGACGGCCGCTGGCTGGTGACGGTGCACTTGCTGAGCCCCGGACTGCGCGTGTGGGACGGCCAATCGGGCGCGCTCGTGTCACACGTTGAGGCGGCCATCGACCCGAACGAACCGTGGATGGTCGACGCCTCCACCGCGCGGCTCGTGGCGCATCGGTCGGGCGAGCGTGCACTCTCCGTGTTCGACCTCAAGAGCGGCGCCGTGATCGGCGACGTGGGCGACACGACGGCAGCGCCCCCCACCGCGCTCGGTGTCGCCAACGGAAAACTCGTGACCGCGCGCGACGGCGCCGTTGACGTCTGGTCGCTCGATTCGCTCGTGCGCGTGGCGCACGTGGCGCTGCCGCTCATGGGAGCCGGTCCCGGCTGCACAGGCGGCATCCCGTCCACGACCAACGACAAGAAGTGCTGGGAGCTGAGCGCGAGTGGACGCTGGTTGGCCATGGCCCTCACGCCGCGCGACGCGGCCGATGCCGCCTCGCAGTTCGTGCTCGTGGACCTCGCGGAGCAGACGTGGGAGGCGCTCGCGCTCCCCGACGGCGCTCTGGACCAGCATCTCGCGTCGTTCGCCTTTTCAGCCGACGAGACCCACCTCGCCATGGGCACCGACCGCGGACTCTACCTGCGCGACATCGCCGCTCGCAGCTGGACGGCGCACGTGAACGGGCCCGCGCGTCGCAACCGGTTTCTCGGACCGATCGCGTTCACGGCGCGCGACACGCGGCTCTTCGCACTCGGCGACCTGCTCGGCTTCTTTGCCCATGACGCGGCGAGCGGTGCGCAGGCCGGGTTCAGCGAGATCCCGTTCTGGGACCGCGAGGGGATTCTCAAGGCATCCGCCGACGGTTCGCGCGTGATGGTCTACCGCTTCGTCGCGGATGTCATCGAGATCTTCGACGGCGCCAACGCGCAGCACGTGGGGTGGATCTGCCCGTTCTTCTGCAACGCGAAGCACAACCCGGTGGCCGTCGCGTTTGCCGTGAGCCCCGACGGCATGACGGTCGCAGCCTCGCACCGCTACGGTGCGGGCCTCTTCGACGCGAAGACCGACCGCCTGATCGCGCCGCTGCGCGACCCGACGCTTCCCGCTGTCGCAGCGCGCTGAGCAGCGCGCGCTGATCGCGTGCGGCAGCCGGAGCATGCGCCCTACAACCAGCTCGCAAACCGGTTGATGTACACGCGCTTGATGAGCTGCGTGAGCACGGCGTACCCGAGCAGCACGGCCGCGAGCCAGCCCATGAATGCGCCCGGCAGCGGCTGCATGCCGAGGTAGGCGCCAGCGGGAGTGAACGGCAGCGCCAATCCCACCGCCATCACGAGCCCGGTCATCGCCAGCACGGGCCACGCCGCGCGGCTCTCGAGGAACGGGACCTTGGTGGTGCGAATCATGTGTACGATGAGCGTCTGCGAAAGCAGCCCCTCGATGAACCACCCCGACTGGAAGAGCGACGCACGGGCCGGCGTGCGCGCACCGAACACGTACCAGAGCAGCGCGAACGTGAGCACGTCGAAGAACGAACTCACCGGTCCGATCCAGCGCATGAAGCGCCCGATGTCGGTCGCTTCCCACTTGCGCGGCACCGCCAGGTACTCGTCGTCCATGCGGTCGAACGGAATCGTGGTCTGCGAGAAATCGTAGAGCAGGTTCTGCACGAGCAGCTGGATCGGGAGCATCGGCAGGAACGGCAGGAAAGCGCTTGCGATCACCATGCTGAAGACGTTCCCGAAGTTCGAGCTCGCCGTCATCTTGATGTACTTCATGATGTTGCCGAAGATCGTGCGGCCCTCGGTCACGCCCACCGAGAGCACCAGCAGGCTCTTCTCCAGCAGGATGATGTCGGCCGACTCCTTGGCGATGTCCACGGCCGTGTCCACCGAGATGCCGACGTCGGCCTCCTTGAGCGCGCCAGCGTCGTTGATGCCGTCGCCCATGAAGCCGACCGTGTGGCCGCGCACGCGCAGTGCGCGCACGATCCGCGCCTTGTGCGGCGGCGAGAGCTTGGCGAACACCGCCGTCTCCTCGGCCAGCGCGCCCAGCGCGGCCTCGTCGAGTGCGTCCACCTCCGCGCCCAGCACGACGCGCCCCGAGGGCAGCCCGACCTCGTGGCAGACATGGCGCGTCACCACGTCGCCGTCGCCCGTGAGCACGAGCACGCGTACCCCCTGCGCCGCGAGCGCGGCCAGCGCCGCCGCCGCGCTCTCCTTGGGCGGATCGAGGAAGCAGAGGAAGCCGGCGAGCGTGAGCGCCGTCTCGTCGGCGACGGTGTAGGGCCCCGCACGCTGGGGAAACTCGCGCGAGGCCACCGCCACCACACGCAGCCCCTCGGCGTTCATTCCCTGCACCACCGCGAGCGCAGCCGCGCGGGCCGCGTCATCGAGCGGGTGCACGGCCCCGTCGGCGTACGCCGAGGAGCAGCAGCCGAGGATTTCCTCGACGGCGCCCTTGCAGACCAGCTCGTGATGCGCGCCTTCGCGCGCCACCACCACCGACATCCGCTTGCGCGTGAAGTCCCACGGGATCTCGTCCACCTTGTGTTCCGGGCGCACGCTCGTGGCCGGCGCGTTCGGCGCGTGGTGCTCGAGCACCGCGTGGTCGAGCAGATTGCGGAGCCCGGTCTGCAGCGCGCTGTTGACCCACGCGAGGTGCAGCACGGTCTCGTCGGCGCGTCCCGTCGTGTCGACGTGGCGCAGCAGCACGATCTTGTCCTGCGTGAGCGTGCCGGTCTTGTCAGTGCAGAGCACGTCCATGGCGCCGAAGTTCTGGATCGCCTCGAGTCGCTTGACGACCGTCTGCTTCCTGGCCATCGCCACCGCGCCCTTGGCGAGGTTCACGGTCACGATCATGGGCAGCAGTTCGGGGGTGAGCCCCACCGCCACGGCGAGCGCGAAGAGGAACGCCTCGATCCAGTCGCCCTTGGTCACGCCGTTGATCACGAAGACGAGCGGCGCGAGCACGAGCATGAAGCGGATGAGGAGCCAGCTCACCGACGCCACGCCCTTGTCGAAGCTCGTCGGCGGCCGCGTCCCTGCCACGCCGTGCGCGGTGGCCCCGAGCATCGTGCGCGCACCCGTGGCGAGCACCACCGCCGTCGCCGTGCCGCTCACCACGCTCGTGCCCATGAACGCGAGCGAGCGCTGGTCCACGGGACTCTCGGCCACGACCTGCCCCGCTATCGGTGTTTCGTCCTTCTCCACCGGCATCGACTCGCCCGTGAGAGCCGACTGGCTCACGAAGAGATCCTTGGCGTTGAGCAGACGCACGTCGGCGGGGATCATGTCGCCGGCCGAGACGTGCACGATGTCACCCGGCACCAGGTCGTCCATGAGGAGCTCGACCGGCTCCTCGCCGTCGGCACGCAGCACCGACGCCCGCGTGCGCACGAGCGCGGTGAGTTCCGCCGCCGCCCGGTGCGAGCGGTGCTCCTGCACGACGCGCAGCACCGCACTGAGCACGATCATCGCACCGATCACGACGGTCGTGCGCGTGTCGCCGGTAACTCCGGAGAGCGCTGCCAGCACGATGAGCACCGCACTGAACGGATTCGCCACGCCGCGCCAGATGAGCTGCAGCAGCGTGGGCGGCTTCTCGTGCACGATGTGGTTGAGCCCGAACGTCGCGCGCAATCGCTCGACCGCCGCCGCATCGAGCCCGCGCGCAGTCACGCCAAGCCTCGCGAGCACCTCGGCCGACGGCAGAGTGGCAAGCGTCATGAGCTCCGCTGCCGCGAGGGTTGGCGGCGCGGATGACGGCACGGCAGAGCGCGACTGCACGGCGCTGGCGGACATGATCTCCGACCGGGGATCGCCTGACGGGACTCACCCAAGATACCAACGGGACGGTAGCTTCCCGGAGCCCACCCCGTCTTTCTCGCGATCCCAGCGCCCCGCAGACGATGTCGACCAACCTCCGCACCCTCGCGCGACTCACGCTGGCGCCGTTCGCCCTCGCCGCGATCGTCACCGCACCCACCGCTGCCCAGAAGTCCGCTGTCGGCCCGTTCGACGCCGACATCAACAAGCGCGTCGAGGCCGTCACCGCCAAGGTCATGACCTGGCGGCGCGACATCCACGAGCATCCCGAGCTCTCGGGCGAGGAAGTGCGCACGGCCAAGCTCGTCGCGGACCACCTGCGCGCGCTCGGCCTCGAAGTGAAAACCGAAGTTGGCGGCCACGGTGTCGTCGGCATTCTGCGCGGCGGCAAGCCGGGCCCCGTCGTCGCACTGCGCGCTGACATGGACGGCCTCCCCGTCGAGGAGCAGGTGGACCTGCCATTCAAGTCGAAGGTAAAGGGGACGTACCGCGGCGCACCGGTTGGCGTGATGCACGCATGCGGTCACGACAATCACGTGGCCATCCTCATGGGCGCCGCCGAAGTGCTCGCCGGCATGAAGGACAAGCTGCCCGGCACGGTCAAGTTCATCTTCCAACCCGCCGAAGAAGGCGCACCCAACGGCGAAGGCGGCGCGGCGCCGATGCTGCGCGACGGCGCATTCGAGAACCCGAAGGTGGATGCCGTCTTCGGCCTGCACGTCTTCCCCGGGCCGCTCGGCGCGATCATCACCAAGTCAGGCCCGTGGCTCGCCGCCTCCAACAGCGCCACGATCATCGTGAAGGGACGCCAGACGCACGGCGCGCAGCCGTGGGGCGGCGTCGACCCGATCGTGGTCGGCGCGCAGATCGTCGGCGCACTGCAGACCGTCGTGAGCCGGCAGGTGGACATCACCAAGGTGCCGGCCATCGTCACGATCGGCGCGTTCCAAGGTGGCCTGCGCTCGAACATCATCCCGGATTCCGCCGTGATGCTGCTCTCGATCCGTACCTTCGACCAGGAGATGCGAAACGACATCTTCCGCCGCATCACGAGCATCGCCACCCACACCGCCATGGCGAGCGGCGCGACGGCCAAGGTCATCATCGACTCGGGCTACCACGTGACCAAGAACGACGTGGACCTCACCAAGAAGATGTGGCCGACGCTGCAGCGGGCCGCCGGTGCAAGCGGCGTGATCGAGAGCGGGCTCGTGACCGGCTCCGAAGACTTCTCATTCTTTCAGGAGAAGGTGCCCGGCGTCTTCATCGGGCTCGGTGTGTCTCCCAAGGGGCAGGACATGACCAAGGTGGCCGCCAATCACTCGCCACTTTTCTTTGCTGACGAGGGCGCGCTGCCCAACGGCATCCGCGCCATGGTCATGCTCGCGGTGGACTACATGAACAGCCCGAAGCCGACCTTCTGAGTGGCCCTCACCGCGACCGTCTCCACCTTCGACATCGCCCTCAACGACGTGGATCGCCACGTCTACGAGGAGCTGTCGCTCAAGGTGGCGCGCCACCCCAGCGAAACCGAGGACTACCTCTGGACGCGGGTGCTCGCCTACTGCCTCGAGTACACCGAGGGGATCGCCTTCTCGAAGGGCGGCCTCTCGGACCCCGATGAGCCGGCGATCCTCGTGCGCGACCTCACCGGCACGATCACGGCCTGGATCGAGGTCGGCGCGCCGGATGCCGCTCGCCTGCACAAGGCGAGCAAGGCAGCGCCGCGTGTCGCGCTCTACACGCACAAGGATCCGCGCATCCTCATGCGCGGGTACGAAGGCGCGCGCATCCACCGCGCGGAGGACATTGACATCTTCGCGGTCGACCGCGACCTGCTCGCCTCGCTTTCCGACCAGCTCGACAAGCGCGTCAAGTTCTCGCTGTCCGTCACCGACGGGCAGCTCTACGTCGAACTCAACGGGTCGGTGCATTCGGGCACCGTCGAACGCCTCACCCTCCTCACGTGAACCCGCGCATGCGCCGTCTTTTCGCTCTGATCACGCTGGCCGCCTGTGCTGCGCTACCAGCCGCGGCGCAGCAGAAAGACCTTGCCAGCTTCCTTCCACA
>JAYTVE010000116.1:0-7329 GCA_043744185.1 Gemmatimonadota bacterium
GAACGATCGCGTGGCGTTGAACACGCTCGCCGAGCTCTTCCCGCACCGCGTCGTGGTCGGCATCCACAGCGTGGACCTGGTGTGGGGGCTTGGCACCCTGCACTGTCTCTCGCAGCAGCAGCCGCGCGCGGGACGCTGAGCGCTCGGCCGCTTTCGCTGCGCGTTTCGCGCGCATCCGGTCGATACCCGAGGGATGGGAATCGCACGGGATTGCGATGCAGGCGGGCAGCGAAATGGGCAGCTGCGCGGAGAGCCGAGCGACCGTCGACCACGGGCTGCGACCTGCCCGTCAGGCAATCGTGACGCACGACCATTTCCCTCGTCGTTCACGATGCGGCAAGCACTCGGAAGATTCGTGAAGCGAACGTCGATCTTGGTGGCGGGTGTGTTGCTCGCCGCCTGTGGGCAGCGTGGCGGCGGCGACGTCGTCACGTTCGGGGTCACGGCCCCGTTCACCACCGGCTACGGCACCCAGGTCAAGCGCGCCGTCGAGCTGGCGGTCGAGGACTTGAACAAGGGCGGCGGCATCAATGGCAGGCGCGTCGAGATCGTGCTCAAGGACGACTCTGCGAGCGGCGCCCGTGGCGTGGCCGTGGCCGAAGAATTCGCTGCGGACCAGCGCATCGTCGCCGTGATCGGCCATGCGAATTCCGTCGTTTCCGTCGCCACGGCGCGCGTCTACGACGGGCGCGTGGTCGCGATTTCTCCCAGCTCATCGTCGCCCGACCTGACCGGCGTGTCGCCCTGGGTCTTCCGCACGATCAACTCCGACTCGCTCAACGGCGTCGAGCTTGCGCGCTTTGCCGCTTCGCGCGGCCACAAGCGCGCCGCGATGCTGTACGAGAACGACGCGTTCGGTCGCGGCCTGATCGCGGTGTTCCAACGCGCCTACCCGGGCCAGGTGGTGGCGGTGGACCCGATCACGGCGGCGACGCGCGAGTTCGAACCGTTGGTGACCTACTATCGCACCAAGGTGAAGCCGGACGTCGTGTTCGTCGTCGGCACCGAAGGGTCAGGCGTCGCCTTCATCAAGGAAGCACGGCGACAGCAGCTACCAGCCGAACTGCTGGGCGCAGACGGATGGAGCGGCATCACCGCCGGAGGCAGCGCGGTGGACGGCGCCCTCGTTGGTGCCCCCTTCACCGCCGACTCGCCGACGGAGAACGCGAAGAAGTTCGTGGCCGCATTCAAGGCGAAATTCAACGCCGCACCGGACGGATTCGCCGCCTGCGCCTATGACGCGGTGATGATCGTGGCCAGTGCCGTGCGCGAGGCAGGCAACGACCGCGCCGCGGTACGCGAGTGGCTCGCCACCATGAAGGCACCGCACGACGGCGTGACGGGACGCTTCGCCCTCGGCGCCAACGGCGATCCGCAGGGCAAGTCGCTCGTGATGTTACAGCTGAAGGGTGGCCAACTCGTCGCTGCGGGGGGCAAGTGAACCCCTTCCGTCTCGACTCGATCCGCCGGCGACTGCTGGCGTCGTTCGCCGTCATCATCGCGCTGCTCGCCATTTCCGGCATCGTGGCGCGACTCAGCATGTCGGCCATGGAGCGCACGATCCGCACGACGCTCGGCAACGCGCAGGAGGAAGCGCAGCTCTCGACGCGCCTGAGCGCCGACGTCGCGCAGGTGCTGAGCGCGGCCACGCACTACGTGGTACAGCGCGACACCGCCTCGCTGTCCCGCTTTCGCAACACGGGCTTCGACGCGCACGCGGTGCAGAAGGAGATGCGCAACCGCGTCGGACAGTCGCCGGCTGAACTCTCGCTCGCCGCCGAGATCGAAGTGTCGCTCAGCGAACTCGAAGTGTATTTCGCGCTGGCGCACCGGCAGGCCGACCTCGAACGCCGCGACGCCGCGCTCATCACCGCCGACAAGGCGCAGCCGCTCGTCACCAAGCTTCTCGTCGACGTGCAGCGGCTCGGCACCGTGAAGGCGCAGAAGGTGCAGGCCGCTGCCGAGGAACTCGGCTCCGAGACCAACCGCCGCTCAGCCATCCTGTTGCTGACGATCCTCGCCGCCATCGCCATTTCGATCATCACGGTGGTGACGACCGTACGCTGGATCGCGCAGCCGCTCAACCAGCTGGTGGCGCACGCGCGGCAGCTGTCGATGGGCAACCTCTCGGTGCGCACGCCCACGGGCGACCTTCCCTTCGAATTCGAGGCGTTGGCAGGCGCGATGAACGTGACGTCGGAGTCGCTCTCGAACATCGCCACGGTAGCCACCCGCACGGCAGATGACGTGTCCACGTCGGCACACCAGCTGGCTTCAGTGTCGGAACAGATCGCGCTCTCCGCCGGCCAGATGGCGTCGGCGATGACGGAAGTGACGAGCGGTGCCGAAGGGCAGGTGCGCGAGATCCGCGGCGCCGACGAGGCGCTGCAGACCATGCGCGCTCGCGCCCAAGGCGTGCTGCAGGGTGCGGAAGAGGTGAACACGCTCGCCGGCTCGATCGAGGCCGTGGCGGCCGAGAAGAAGCTCGAGATCGAACGCTCGCTGGCCATGATGGCGAACGTGCGCGACATGGTGCTCAGGGCGGCGAGCGAGGCGCAGACGCTCACGACGACGGCCGAGGACATCGGCACCTTCGCCGTGACGGTGGGCCGCATCGCGGAGCAGACCAACCTGCTCGCGCTCAACGCCGCCATCGAGGCGGCACGCGCAGGCCACGCGGGGCGCGGCTTCGCCGTCGTCGCCGACGAGATCCGCAAGCTGGCCGAGCAGGCGCAGGTGGCCTCCGACGACGTGGTGGAGCTGACGCGGCAGGTGTCGCAGCGCGTCCTCGCGGCGTCGAAGACGATGGAGTCGGGGGCGGCGCAGGTGCGCGACATCGAGCACGTGGCGCGCGACGTCGACGCGGCGCTCGTGACGATCGCGTATGCCGCCGAGCGCACGCGTGCCGCGGCGTCGAGCGTGACGTTCGCGGCCATCGAGAACGTGCAAGCGGTGGAGGCGACGGCGGGCAGCTTGGGCGCGGTGGCGCGCACCGCGGAGTCGCACGCGGCGGCGGCGCAGGAGGTGAGCGCCAGCACCGAGGAGCAGAGCGCCGCGTGCGAGGAGATGACGTCGTCGAGCGCGCACCTGCTCGACGGCGCGACGAAGCTGCGCGACTTGGTCGGCGGACTGCGCGCGGCCGGGTAACGGTCGCGGCGTGCGTGATGACCACGCAAAAGGGGCGCCTCCCGTGTGGGAGGCGCCCCTTCGTCATACAGGCGATCTCGCGACCGACTACTGGCGGCAGACGCCCTTCGGATCAGGCTTCGGCTTGTCGACCACGACCGCCTTGTCGCGATCGGCGAGCGTGCGCGACACGTCGTAGATGAAGCCCGTGATTTCGCTGTAGTGCGGGTAGTCGATGTACTGCGGCTCGTCCGTGACCTGGTGATAGTCGCCGTGCAGGCCAGTGGTGAAGAAGGTGACCGGCACCGCGTAGCGCGCCCAGTTGTAGTGGTCGGAGCGGCAGTAGATGTTCTCGGGGTGGCCGTCGGCGTCGAACGTGTAGTCGAGCGCGAACGGCGACTTGCGCGCCTTGTTCACGGTTTCCACGAGGTCGCCCATCTCGGTGGAGAGGCGGCGCGAGCCGACGAGCTGCAGGAACGCATCACCGCCGAGCTTCATGTCATCGACCTTGCCGCGGCCGATCATGTCGATGTTCACCGCACCGACCACCGAGTCGCGCGTGACCGTGGGGTTGTCGGTGTAGAAGCGCGAGCCGAGCAGGCCGATCTCCTCGCCCGTGTACCAGAGAAAGAGCATCGAGCGGCGCGGGCGCTGCTTCGTCCTCGCGAACTTTTCGGCAATCTCGAGCACGGCCATCGAACCCGAGCCGTCGTCGTCGGCGCCGTTGCGGATCGAGTCGCGGCGGCCTCCGGACTTCGCATTTGCGGCCTTGAGCACCGAGTCGCGCGCGGGTCCGACGGGGCGCTTGCCGTTGGCCATGTCGTACAGGTTGAGCGCGTAGTTCACGGCCTTGAGCGAATCATGGTCCACCGCGGCGTTTGCCACGCCCGTGTGGTCCGAGTGGCCGCCGACGGCGATGTACTGTCCCTTGAGCTTGGCGTCGCGTCCCTCGAGGATCGCGACGACGTTGCGGGAGGGCGCGGGTTCGTCGCGCATCAGGAGCGCGCCGGACACGGTGCGGCCGGTCGGACCCACCGTCGCCGCGTCGGTCTTGCCGCCCAGCAACGCCTCGGCGGCGCTCGGGATGAGCGTGACGAGTGCGCCGGGACCGTTGCCCGTGGGCGCGGCGGGCAGCGTCACGCGCGGCTGGCGCATGGCGTTGGCCTGCGCGGCGGGAATGGCCGCCGCCGCGGAGATCGTGCCGACGGCGAGCGCGCCCTCGTAACGACCGAGCGCCGCGATCATGCCGCGCTGCCCACCGGGCAACGGGCCGCGCGGCGCCGTGACGATGACGAACGCGCCGGCCAACTGATCGGCGCGCAGCGAGACGGTACTGTCACCGAGCGCACCCGCGAACACGATGGGCGCGTTGGCCAGCGGCTTGAGCACGCCGATTGCCTGAAAGACGAAGTCGGTGCCGAAGATGAGGTGCCGGCCGTCGACCATGAGCATGGACTGGTCAGCGTCGACCGAGCGCCGCACGAGCGGCACGGTCTGGAAGAAGGTGCCGTTCTCGCCCGCTGGCTTGAGGCCGAGCTTCTTGAGCTCCGAGGCGATGTAGTCGGTGCCGCGATCGTGGTTGGCCGTGCCGGCCGCGCGCCCCATCATCGAGTCGTCGGCGAAGATGTACAGGCGCGTCATGAGGTCGGCGACGCTGATGTCGGCGCTCGTCGGCTTGGGGTCGTGCTTGAGCGGTCCGACCGCCTGTTGTGCGGCGAGCACGAGCGGGAGGCCAAAGCTGCAGACAGCAGCTCGGCGAAGAGTACGCAACACGGCAAACTCCGGCTGAAGGCGATTGCGGCGGGCGGCAGCTGCCGCCCCCACGAAGAAAGGTGCCAAGGTGAGTAACTTTCGGCCATGGCTCCCAAGGCAGTGATTCTTCTTTCCGGTGGGCTCGACTCGACGACGCTGCTCGCGCATGCCGTGCGAGCGGGGTACGCCGCGTACACGCTCTCGTTCCGGTACGGGCAGCGGCACGCGGCCGAGCTCGAGGCGGCGGCGCGCATCGCACAGGTGCTGGGCGCGACCGAACACCGCACCATCACCATCGACTTGGGCGGCTTCGGTGGCTCGGCGTTGACGGATGCGAGCATCGCCGTCCCGAAGGACCGCGACCACGCGAGCATGAGCGCGGGGATTCCGGTGACGTACGTGCCGGCGCGGAACACGGTGTTCTTGAGCTTCGCGCTGGCGTGGGCGGAGGTGCTCGACGCGCGCGACGTGTTCATCGGCGTCAATGCGCTGGACTACTCGGGGTATCCGGACTGTCGCCCCGAGTTCATTGCCGCGTACGAGCAGATGGCGCGACTCGCAACGAAGATGGGCACCGAGAGTGGGCAGCCGTTCACGGTGCACACGCCACTGATCGCGATGACGAAGGCCGACATCGTGCGGCACGGATTGTCACTGGGGGTGGATTTCGCGGCCACCGTGAGCTGCTACGAGGCCAACGCGGCGGGCGAAGCGTGCGGCCGGTGCGACGCGTGTCAACTGAGGCGGAAGGGCTTCACGGAAGCCGGCGTGGCCGACCCGACGCGGTACGCGCGATGACGTACACCGTGAAGGAGATCTTCTACACGCTGCAGGGCGAGGGCGCGCAGGCGGGACGCCCGGCTGTGTTCTGCCGCTTCAGCGGCTGCAACCTGTGGTCGGGCCGCGAGGCCGATCGTGCGAGCGCGGTGTGCACCTTCTGCGACACCGACTTCGTGGGGATCGGCCCTGATGGCGGGCGGTTCCCGAACGCGCGAGAACTGGTGGACGCGGTAAAGGCGCGCTGGCCCGCAGCGAGCGAGGGCGCGACGCCGTTGGTGGTGTGCACTGGTGGCGAGCCGCTACTGCAACTCGACAGCGCCGCGGTCGACGCGTTCCATGCCGCCGGGTTCGAAGTGGCCGTCGAGACCAACGGCACGCAGCGCGCGCCGGACCGCATCGACTGGCTGTGCGTGAGTCCGAAGGCGAACGCGCCGCTCGCGCTCGACGGCGGCGATGAACTCAAGCTCGTGTATCCGCAGGAGGGCGTGGATCCGGCGCGGTTCACGCACCTCGCGTTCACGCGCTGGTCACTGCAGCCCAAGGAGGACGGCGCCAACACGATGGCCAACGTGGCGGCGACGGTGGCGTACTGCCTCGCGCATCCGCGCTGGCGATTGAGCGTGCAGACGCACAAGGTGGTGGGAGTTCGGTAGTTCGAACGACGACAAGCAGGTCCTTCGCTGCGCTCAGGACGACGGCTAGCGCAGTCGCTCGGCTACGCGCTCCGCTGCCCGCGGCGCGTCGTCGCGGATGTTCTTCAGCCCGCCCGAACTGTCGTAGTTGTGCCCCACATAGAACAGTCCCGGCTGGTCGACGCTCACCACGCGGTCCGTCCGCTCGCCGAACCCCTTGGCGTCGAGACGCACGAGGTCGCCGAGCGGCTGCACCGCCGCGCGGAAGCCCGTGGCGAGGATGATCACGTCGAACGGCTCCTCGCGGCCATCGGTGAAGCGTGCCCCGGTGCTTGTGAAGGCGTCGAGACCCGGACGGACCGCGATGCGCCCAGCCCGGATCTCGTCGACAAGATTGAACCCGATGAGAGGAATCGCCTCGAGCGCCGAGTGCGCGGGACGGGGCAGCACCGGCGGACCGCGCTTGGCCTCGCCCATGCGCCGGATCAGGTCGGACACGCTGTTCTGGATGCTCTTGGGCAACTTTCGCAGCCAGTAGGCGAGGTACTGGATGGGAATGCCTGCGAGGTCGCGCGGGATCACGTTGGCGCCGGAGCGAACGGCGACCGTCACCTGCGCGCCTGCGCGCGAGAGCTCGCTGCCGATCTCGCCACCGGAGTTGCCGACGCCGACCACGAGGACGCGCTTGCCCACATACGGCGCCGGACGACGATACACGCTGGAGTGCAGCACCTCGCCTCCGAAGAGCTCTCGCCCAGCAATCTCGGGCACCCGCGGATTGGAGACGATGCCCGTTGCGAGCACGACGGACTTGGCCGAGAGCAGTCCGCGCGTCGTATCCGCGACCCACGTCCCATCATTGAGGTGCAGTTCGGTCACGTCGACCCCCGCGTCGAGCGGCAACTGGAAGTGCGTCGTGTAGTCGTCGAGGTACTGCACGAACGTCGCGCGCGGCACGAAGAGCGGCGTCCCCGACGCGAAACCGCGACCGGGCAGGTGCGACATGTGGCGCCCGGTGTGCAGCGTGAGCGAGTCGTAC
>JAYTVE010000117.1:0-2250 GCA_043744185.1 Gemmatimonadota bacterium
CTCACCTTGTGCAGGCTTCATGCCTGCGCGGGGGTATGCGGTCCCGGTGACAACCCGTCGCCCAATCACCCGCGACACCGCGATCATGGGCGGCACTCCGGTGTTCACCACATCGCGTGTCCGCGTCGCGGCGCTCTTCGACTACCTGAACGCAGGCGACGCGATTGACGTGTTCCTCGCGGACCTTCCATCCGTCGAGCGCGCGCACGTGATCGCGGTATTGCGCCTCACATCGGCACCCGCGTGATCGTTGCGATTCGGCTCCACGCGCCCGATTCCAGCTGGTACTACGGGTCGCCCTATTTCGTCCTCGAGAGGCTGTTCGACGAGTACGACCAGGAAGACTGCAGCCTCGACCCCGACGGAGTTCAACGATTGAGCAGCCTTGCGCGGCTCCTTGACGCACTACGTCGCCAAGTCGCCTGTCGCGCGTCCGTGTTGCCAGCGCACGGCGCACCCGACGCACGCACGCGGCAAGCCCGGAGTATCTTGCGCCATACCCCGAGAACGGAGACGCCCCGATGCACGCCCTGCCCCGTCCATCCCGTCCGCTTGCTGTTGTCCTCGCAGCGGCGTTGATCCCGTTTGGCCAATCGATCGCGCAGGCACCGACCGCCGGCGCCGTGATCGCCAAAGGGCGCTCAACCGACGCGACGCCCGCGGTCGATGCCACCCGCCTCGACAGCGTGTTCAAGCCCGTGAAGTGGCGGTCCATCGGACCGTTCCGCGGCGGACGTTCGGTCGCGGCCACCGGCGTCGTGGGTGACCCGAAGACCTACTACATGGGCACCACCGGTGGTGGCGTGTGGAAGACCGACAACATGGGGATCACCTGGCGCAACATCTCGGACGGCTTCTTCAAGACCGGCACCGTGGGTGCCGTTGCCGTCGCGGAGTCAGATCCTAACGTGGTATACGTCGGGATGGGCGAGCACGCGGTCCGCGGCGTCATGACCAGCTCGGGTGACGGGGTCTATCGCTCCACCGACGCGGGGCGGAGCTGGAAGAAGATCGGCCTCGACGAGAGCCGGCATATCGCGCGCATCATCGTCGATCCGCGGAACCCGGACGTGGTGTTCGTCGCAGCGCAGGGGGCGCTCTACGCGCCGTCGAAGCAGCGCGGCGTCTTCAAGTCCACCGACGGCGGCGTCACGTGGAAGAACACGCTTTTCGTGGACGAGAAGACCGGCGCCGTTGAACTGTCAATGGATGCCCACAACTCGCGCGTCTTGTACGCTGCGATGTGGGAGCACGGCCGACGCCCGTGGCAGGTCATCAGCGGCGGGCCGGGGAGCGGGCTCTACAAGTCCACCGATGGCGGGGAGAGCTGGGAGAAGATGACCAAGGGACTGCCTGACAAGATGGGGAAGATGGCGATCGCCGTGAGCCGATCGAACCCGGACAAGGTGTATGCCTTGATCGAGAGCGACTCGTACAGCCCGGCGCGCGGCCTCTACGTGTCCGCCGACGCCGGAAAGAGCTGGAGCCAGGTGACCAACGAGCCGCGCCTGCTGCAGCGCGCCTGGTACTACATCAAGCTGTTCATCGACCCCAAGGACGAGAACCGGCTGTACGTGCTGAGCGCGCCGGCCCTGCGCTCCAATGACGCGGGGAAGACGTGGGAAGAGATCCCGACCCAGCACGGCGACACGCACAACCTGTGGATCAACCCGGACAACGCGGACAACTTCATTCTCTCAGACGACGGCGGGTCCGCCATCTCGTTCGACCGCGGCAAGAGCTGGAGCACGTTGAACAACCAGGCCACCGGCCAGTTCTACCGGATCAACGTGGATAACGAGTTCCCCTATCGCATCTACGCGGCGCAGCAGGACAACTCGTCCGTCATGATCGCGAGCCAGGAACTCGGCAGCGGTGGCATCACCACCGCCAGCTGGAGCGCGTCGGCGGGTGGAGAGAGCGCGTTTCTTGCCTTCGATCCCGACCACCCGCGGTTCGTGTTGGGCGGCAGCTACGCGGGCACGATCGAGGTGCTGGACACCAAGGCGCGCGCGAGCACGAGCATCATGGCGGCGCCGATCCAGTACCAGAGCATGGACGCGAAGGACGTGAAGTATCGCTACAACTGGAACGCGCCGGTCATCTGGAGCAAGCACGAGCCCAACACCTTCTATCACGGCGCCCAGGTCCTGCTCAAGACGAGCGACCTCGGCCGGACATGGAAGGAAGTCTCCCCCGACCTGACGCGGAACGAGAAGGACAAGCAGGGTGCCGCCGGCGTCCCCTTTA
>JAYTVE010000118.1:0-2246 GCA_043744185.1 Gemmatimonadota bacterium
CGATGGAGCGGGACTACTGGCGGCTCCGGCACGCCGAGACGCGCTATCGCCACCTGTTCCAGATGGCGAGCGAGGCGATTCTCGTGCTCGACGCCGACAGCTGTCGCATCCTCGATGTGAACCGCTCGGCGCTGAGTCTCTTCGCCCTCGAGGCCGACGCGCTCGTGGGGCAGACCTTCCCGGTCGCCGTGCGCGAGAGCGACGTCGACGTGCTCAAGGCGATGCTGGCGCAGGCGCGCGCCACGGGACGCTCGGAGAGCGAGCGCACCGAGATGGAGGTCACCGGGATGCCGTTCACCGCATCGGCGACCTGCTTCCGCCAGGAGCAAGGCACGGTGATGCTGCTGCGCCTCGTGAGCGAGGACGGCGCTGAGCGCCCGCCGCTGCTCGAACTGCTTGAGCGCGCGCCGGATGCTTTCGTGGTCACTGATCTCGACGGCCGGATCCTCACGGCCAACGCAGCCTTCCTCGATCTCGCGAATGTGGGAACCGACACCGAGGCGGTGGGCTCGCCGCTCGCACGTTGGCTCGGTCACGATGGCGCGGACGTGGGCCGCTTCCTGGACACGCTTCGCGATCACGGCGTGGTGCGCCTTGTGCGCACGACGGCGCGTGGTCACCACGGCGCTGTGAGCGAAGTCGAAGTCTCGGCCGTGTGGTCTGCCGACGGCGAGGTGCCGTGCGTGGGCTGGGTGATCCGCGATATCGGCCGGCGCCCCGTGGCCGGTCCCGAGGCGGTGCGCGACCTCTCGCGCGCGGTGGAGCACCTGACGCGGCTGGTCGGACAGGTGTCGCTGCGCGAGCTCGTGCGCGACACGATCGATCTGGTCGAGCGGCATTTCATCGGCGCAGCTCTCGAACTCACGAAGGGCAACCGGACCTCCGCCGCCGAGGTGCTCGGCGTGAGCCGGCAGAGCCTCTACGTGAAGCTGCGGCGCTACCAACTCCTGAACAGTGACGCGGACGCCGGTGACATCGAGCCCTGAGGTCGTTCGCGCCACGGCGGAGCAGCCCGGTGGTGGTCCGCCGGTAGAAGTTCGCCGATTGCCGGCGCCCGGCGCGGTTCTTACGCTGCTCAAGCCCGTCACCTGGTTTCCGCCAATGTGGGCGTTCCTCTGTGGCGTGACCTCGTCGGGGGCGTCGTTCTCGGGCAAGGGATGGACGCTGGCCGGCGGCATCTTCCTGTGCGGTCCACTCGTGTGCGCGAGCAGCCAGGCGGTGAACGACTGGTTCGATCGCCACGTGGACGCGATCAACGAACCCGGACGCCCGATCCCGTCGGGACGCATCCCCGGTCGTTGGGGGCTCTACATCGCGATCGTCTGGTCTGTGCTCGCGCTGGCGTGGTCATCGGTGTTCGGCATGCTCGGCCTGCTCGCCACGGGCGTAGCGCTCGCGCTGTCGTGGGGCTACAGCATGCCGCCGTTCCGCTTCAAGCAGAATGGCTGGGTAGGCAATGCCGCCGTCGGGCTCGCGTACGAGGGGCTCGCCTGGCTCACGGGCATCGTCGTGTTCACCGGGCGCATGCCGACCGCGCCGCAATGGTGGTGCATCGGCCTCTACTCGCTCGCCGGGCACGGCATCCTGACGCTCAACGACTTCAAGGCGATCGAGGGCGACCGGCAGATGGGGGTCAACTCGCTGCCGGTGCTGCACGGTGCCAGGAAGGCCGCGCAGATCGCGAGCACGATCATGCTCGTGAGCCAACTCGTGATGCTCGGGTTGTTGTTCGCGTGGGGGATGTGGGGCCATGGCCTCGTCCTGCTGGCGCTGATCCTCGTGCAGGCGAAGATGATGCACCGGTTCATCGCTGCCCCGGTCGAGAAGGCGCTCTGGCTCTCGGCCGCCGGCGTGCCGCTCGAGGTGCTGGGCATGCTCGTGTCCGCGTTGGCGCTGCGCGCCTCGCCGCTGCTGCATGGCTGACGTGACGACGGAGGGACTCCGCTGGCCGCACATCGTGCGCATCGGTCTCGTTCAGGCCGCGATCGGCGCGATCGTTGTGCTCATGACCTCGACGGTCAATCGCGTGATGGTTGTGGAACTCGCGCTGCCGGCCATCGTGCCCGGCGTGTTGGTCGCGGTGCACAACCTGATCCAGTTCGGGCTGCGCCCGAGCATGGGACATGGCTCCGACGTGACGGGACGACGCGAGGCGTGGATCATGGGCGGCATGGCCCTGCTCGCTCTCGCGGGCGTGGGGGCATCTGCTGCCACGGCCACGATCGCCACTTCGCGCACGTGGGGAC
>JAYTVE010000119.1:0-2244 GCA_043744185.1 Gemmatimonadota bacterium
ACCACTCGTGCTCACGGAGCACGTGGGCTGGGTGCCCTACCCCGGCGCCGTTCTGCAGGCCGTGCAGGGAGCAGCCTGGCGTTTCGTCGGGGACGACACGCTGCGCCGAGCGAGCGTCGTGGTGGCGCTCAACGGGCGCGTGGACGATTGGCTCGCCAAGCGCGATCCGTCGCGCCCACGGCAGCTGATCCCGAATGGTGTGGACCTCGCGCGCTTTGCGCCGCCAACGGACGCGGAGCGGGTACAAGCGCGGTCGGTGCTCGGGCTCCCCGCTGACGAGGTGCTCGGCCTCCTCGTCGGGCGCGATGCGCCGAAAAAGCGTCGCAAGGACGTGATCGCGACACCGCGCACCGGATGGACACTTGTGCTCGCGGGAGCACCGCGCGTGATCCACGCGAACGGTATCGTCGATCTGGGCATGGTCGCGAGCGAGGGCATGCCCCTGCTCTACCACGCCTGCGATTTTCTGGTGCACGCGGCCGAGGGCGAGGGATTTCCGATGGCGGTGCAGGAAGCGATGGCAACCGCCTTGCCCGTGGCGCTGCGCTGGGATGCGGGCTACGAGGCGACGCTCGACCGCGATGTCGTTGGCGCGGCGAGTGACATCGAGGGCACGATGCGCCTCGCGGACGCGCTGGCAGCCGACCAGGCCCGCCGTTCCGAGATGGGGCGCCGCGCGCACGCGTGGGCGACGGCGCACTGGAGCTGGGACGTGTCGGTGTCCGCGTACGAAGCGCTGTACGAATCGCTGGTAAACGGTGCATGAGCGATGGCGCCGGCACGATCACCGGATATCGCGGCCGCACGTACTCCATGGTGCGTGACGTGATGCGCGCGCTGGGGCCGATTGCGACGGCCGTGGATGTGGGCGCCGGTGAGGGTTGGTACGCGAAGCACCTCATGGACGACGGCGTGATTGCGCGCATCACGCCCGTCGAAGTGCAACGTCGCGCGCTCACGCTCGTCGAGCCGCTGCTCTACGATGGCGGGCGCCTGCCATTCGATGATCGCGCCGTGGAGCTCGTGTACGCGGTGGACGTGGTGCACCACGCCGGCGATCCGTTCACGTTGCTCGACGACATGGCACGCATCGCGAGCAAGTGGCTCGTGCTCAAGGATCACACCTACGCGAGAGCGCTCGGCCGCACGACGCTCGCCGTGCTTGACGAGCTCGGCAACCGGCGCTTCGGCATTCCGTCGCCGGGCCGCTATCAGCACCGCTGGGACTGGCTGCCGCGGCTCAAGGCGGCTGGGTTCACCCCGCGTACGATGCTTCACCCCGCCCCGTGCCACACCGGCGTGCTGGGCGCCCTCACCAACCGGCTGCAATTCGTGGCCGCCTTCGAGCGCACCGATGCGCATTGAGCACGCCGACCCACGCCGCAAGTTCGTCGCGGCGCACACGGGCAAGGAATCGCGGCACGCGGTAGAAGATCGTGTCGAACCGAGCATCTGGCAGTACGACTATCCCGTGCTGCGCGCACTGCGGGATGATGTCGTGGGGCTCTTGGGCATGGTCGCGGCCACCACGCCGGACGCGATGGCGCTCGACGTCGGCAGCCTGCGCAGTCCGTACAAGGCCATCCTCGAGTCGCGCGGATATGCGGTGAAAACGCTCGACCTGACGACAGAGTACGGCGCCGATTTCGCCGGTACGGCCGAGGAGACGGGGCGTCCCGACGCGAGCGTGGACCTGATCTTGTGCACGCAGGTGCTCGAGCACGTGAAGACGCCGTGGGTGGCGATGCGCGAGTTCCAGCGCATCCTCAAGCCCGGCGGCCAGCTGCTCATCACCATTCCGCACATTTGGTTCTATCATCCGCACCCGGGCGACTACTGGCGCGTGACACAGGAGGGGATCGTGACGCTGTGTACCGAGGCGGGGTTCCGCGTCCGCGAAGCACGCACGCAAGGCGGCGCGCTGCTGGCGTTCGGGCAGATCGTGAACTTCCTGGCGTATGGCGTGCTGGGCGGCGCGGGCGCACCGCTCTACGCGGCGTCGAACCTGGTCATGGGCGCAGCGGACACGCTCGTGCCGAACGAACTGTTCGCGCTCAACATGGCGTGCCTGGCGGAGAATCCGGCGTAGACGGAGCGCTGCGCGTGGCACCACTGCGCATGCGCGAGCGACCGCGCGCGCGCTCCGCCAAAGCGCTACGGAACGACCGGCGGGGCGGTCGGTGCCGTACTCGACGAGGGCATCGGCTTGGGCCGCACGCGCGGCGGAAACCGCTGCATTCCGTG
>JAYTVE010000120.1:0-7272 GCA_043744185.1 Gemmatimonadota bacterium
CCGCGAGGATCGCGCGGGCTTCCCACGGCAACGGGCGCGCGCTCACCATCGTCGCGCGCGTCGCCTCGAGCAGAGCGCCGTAGGGTACGCCGCTCGGACACGCGGTCTCGCACCCCCGGCAGCCGAGGCACCGATCGAGGTGCGTGCCGATCCCCTGGTCGTCGAGCGCCACCGTGCCCTCGAGCAGCGCGCGCATCATCACGAGCCGGCCGCGGGGCGAGTCGTTCTCATCCTCGAGCGCCAGGTAGGTAGGGCAAGCGTTGAGGCAGAATCCGCAGTGCACGCAGGCATCGAGACCGGGCGCTTCATGCGCGAGCGGCGTTCCCGCGAGGGCCACGGGCAACGCGCGTCGGTGGGCAGGAGTCGCGTTCATCCGAGGATGCCGGGGTTGAGAACGGACGCGGGATCGAACGCCTCGCGCACGCGACGTTCGAGCGCGTCAGTGGTGGGCACACGGTAGCTGTGCGTGGCCTCGGCCGACATGGCCGGATCAGCTGCGGGCCGTTCGCGAATGACGCTCGGCGTGGTGCGCCACTGGCCGCCGGCCACGTAGGGATCATCGCCCGCGCGCAGCAGGGTGCTCAAGCGCAGCACGCCGCGCAGCACCGACGCGTGCGCGAACACCGCGCGGCCGTCGTCGTCGCCCGGGTGCCGGATGGCGCGCGCGAGCGTGGGCCAGCGCGCGGGCGGCAGCGATTCGCGCCAGGTCGATGCCGCTGCAGGTTCGATGGTGCGGAGCCGCAGCCAGACGTCGGATGGCGCCTCGGCGAGGGGGCCGCTCGAACGCAGTGCGGCCTCGAAGGCACGCACGAAGGCTGCGTTGCCGCCGACTCGTACGAGCGCGCAGGACGTAGCGCCGAGGTCGAGCGCGCTGGCCGCCGTCGCGTTCACGAGCTCGAGCGCGAGCGGAGCAAGCGGTCCGGTCCGCAGCGTCTCGATGCGCGCCGTCGAGGATTCGTCAAACGGCAGGACATAGGTGCGATCCACCACTGGGCGCGCGCGCAAGCGCAGGCTGGCGGCGGTGATGACGCCGAGCGAGCCCCACGCACCCACGTTCAAACGCACCAGATCGAAGCCGGCCACGTTCTTCACGACGCTACCGCCCGCGCGCAGTACCGAGCCGCGGCCATCCACGAGTTCGAGCCCGAGGGCGAGATCGCGCGGCTGGCCAAGCGTGGCGGAGCACGGCCCCGCACTGGCGGTGGCGAGCGTGGCGCCGATCGTGCCGGCGTCGCCCCCCCACGGCATGAGCGGGCACCACTGTCCGTGTGGCGCCGTGAGCGCATCGAGCTCGGCGATGGTCATCCCCGCACCAACGGTGCAGGTGAGGTCGCCCGGCTCGTAGTGGATGACGCTGTTGAGCGCGCGCACGTCGAGCTCGGTGGCGTCCGCGCGAACGGGGCGGCCCGCGTCCAGCCAGGTGCGCGCGCCGACAATGCGCAACGCGGATGAGCGTTCGGCTGCTTCGGCCACTGTTGCAACGACAGCTGCCGTGGTGGTCGCGCGAATCGATACGCCGTTCACGCGGTGCCCTCGCGCGTGGCGGCGCGCCACGCGACGGCGCCGGTCCACTCGCGGCAGCTGTGGATCGGCACGACCTTGCCCGGATTCGCGCGCCGGTCGGGGTCGAACGCCCGACGCAGCCGGCACATGGCGTCGAGGGTCGGCAGGCCGAAGAGCGACTCCATGTAGGCGATCTTGTCGAGGCCGACGCCGTGTTCGCCGGTGATGGTGCCACCGGCCGCGATGCAGCGCGCCATGATGGCGGTGCAGGCCGCATGCACCCGCTCCGATTCATCGGCGTCGTTGCCATTGTACGGGATGTTGGGGTGCAGGTTGCCGTCGCCGGCATGGAACACGTTGCACACCGTGAGGCCGTGCGCCGTGCCGATCGCGTCGATGTCGGCGAGCAGCTCCGCGAGCTTGGTGCGCGGCACGACGGCGTCCTGCACCATCAGGTGCGAAGCCAGGCGTCCCATTGCGCCGAACGCCTTCTTGCGCCCCTGCCAGAGTCGTGCGCGCTCGGCGGCGTCGGTGGCCGTGGTGACGCCACGCGCGCCGGATGCGCGCAGGATTTCCTCGCACGCGCGGGCGTCGTCCTCCAGCCCGGGCACGGCACCGTCGTGTTCGACGAGCAGCACGGCGGCGGCGTCCACCGGATAGCCGGCCGCATACACCGATGCTTCCACGGCGCGAATCGTCGGCTGGTCCATGAGCTCGAGCGCAGCGGGGAGGATGCCCGCCGCGATGATCGCGCTCGTGGCGCGCGCCGCCGCGTCCACCGAGGTGAAGTCGGCCAGCTGCGTGATCACGAGCTGCGGCAACGGCACGAGGCGCACGGTGAGGTCGAGGGCCACGCCGAAGCACCCTTCCGAGCCGATGAACGCCCCGAGCAGGTCGAGGCCTTCGCATTCGCCGTCGGCGTCGCCGAGCACGACGATCTCGCCATCGGGGAGAATGACGGTCGCCTGCAGCACGTGGTTGAGCGTGACGCCGTACTTGAGGCAGTGCGGGCCGCCCGCATTCTCGGCCGCGTTGCCGCCCAGCGTGCACGCGGCCTGGCTCGAAGGATCGGGCGCGTACTGAAGGCCGAGGGGCGCGACGACGCGCGAGAGCGTGGCGTTGACCACGCCGGGCTCGACGAGGGCGCGCCGGTTGTCGGCGTCGACGGAGACGATCTTCTTGAGGCGGTTGAGGCCGATGAGCACGATGTCATCGGCCAGCGCACCGCCCGAGAGCCCGGTGCCTGCGCCGCGCGGCACGAAGGGCACCTTGGCGCGGGCGAGCGCGCGTACCACGGCCACGAGCTCGGTCCGCGTGCCCGGCAGCACCGCGAGCAGGGGCGCGGCGCGGTGACCTGGCAATCCGTCGCTGGCGTACGCGAGCAAGCGGCTCGTCTGGTCGATCACCTGTAGCGCCCCGACGATTCCCGCGAGTTCCTGCGCGAGCGCGCCGCGCGCGTGCATCGCCATCAGTGATGCGGGCCGTGGCCGTTCGTCTTGGCGCGCTGGTGTACCTCGGCGCGGGCCTCGAGCGCCGGAGCGGCGGGGGCGAGCCATGACTCGAGCGCACGCAGCCGGGCGGCCGGCGAGCGCTCGCTGAGCAGCACCTGACGCGCACTGGCGTGCATGTCGATCATTGCGGCGATGGCGAACGAGAGACGCACCGGATCATCGGGCAGCGGCGGCGGCCCCGCGCCTTCTTCCGCGATGGTGCTCGCGGCTTCGGCCACTCGAGCAAAGAGCAGGCGCACGCGCCCGTTGAGCACCGCGAGCGAGGCGGCGGGCTCGCTCGCGTCGTCGTACGGCGCAACGCTGCCCTGGCGGTAGGGCGTCTCGGCGTCGATCCAGCAGTCGAAGGCGAAGCGCTCGCGGCCGCGCACGATGATGTTGCTGCGTCCGTCGGCGAGCGCCTCGTGGTGTTCGATCTCGGCCACACAGCCGACCGTTCCGGCGGGAATGCCGTCCTCGTTCTGTCCTTCGTCGCGAAAGAGGAGGCCGAAGCGGCCGTCCGCGGCGAGGCAGTCCGTCAACAACTGACGGTAGCGAGGCTCGAAGATGTGCAGCGGAAGCGCTGCGCCCGGGAAGAGGACGACGCCGAGCGGGAAGAGCGGGAGGCGCGTGGTCACACCGAGAAGTTATCCACGCGCCTCGGGAGTGGTCAGGTCGTGCTCCAGAAGCCAGCGAGGGCGCGACCGTCGGGCGACT
This sequence comes from Gemmatimonadota bacterium, assembly GCA_043744185.1. Taxonomy (GTDB): domain Bacteria; phylum Gemmatimonadota; class Gemmatimonadetes; order Gemmatimonadales; family Gemmatimonadaceae; genus JACPPC01. Next base: position 3,708 of record JAYTVE010000120.1, read on the forward strand.
GCCGGAGCTTTTCGAAGGCGCGCTCGCGGATCTGGCGGATGCGCTCGCGCGTCACGCCGAGCAGGGCACCGATCTTCTCGAGCGTCATGGCCTCGGAGCCTTCCTCGAGCCCGTAGTAGAGGGCGAGGATCTTGCGCTCGCGCGGCGTGAGGTATGTGCGGAAGACGCGCACGATGAACTCGCGCATGAGCTGCCCGTCGGTCTTGTCCTCGATGTCGGCGCCATCGACGCCGGCAAAACGCTCGCCGAGCGTGGAGGCCTCGCGATCCGAGCGATCGATCGGAGCGTCAAGCGAGACTTCGGTGGAGGACATCTGCTTCGACGCGCGGATGACTTCGGGCGTCTCGTCGAGCAGGCGACCGAGCTCTCGGTCGGTCGGGTCGCGGCGCAGCACCTGGCCGAGAATCGTCTCGGCGCGCGCCAGCTTGATGAGCTGAGAATTCTGGTTGAGCGGGATGCGGACGGAGCGGGTCTGTTCGGCGAGCGCCTTGAGGACGGCCTGACGCACCCACCACACGGCGTACGAGATGAACTTGACGCCTTGCTCCGGGTCGAACTTTCGAACCGCCTTGAGGAGCCCTTCGTTGCCGATCGCGACCAGTTCGCTGAGGTCGAGTCCGTGTCCCTGGTACTTCTTCACGTACGAGATGACGAAGCGGAGATTCGCGGTAACCAGCCGTTCGGCGGAGACTTCACATCCCTTCTGGGCCTTGCGAGCGAGTCGTCGCTCTTCCTCCACATCCGTGATCAGCGGCAGCTTTTGAATGTCGTGCAAGTACTGATCGAAGGCGGACGACGGGGCGGAGCGAAAGAACTTCGAGGTCGTCGCCTTGGGGGCGGCTGCGGTAGTCTGCATTGGGCCCGTACGGTGGAGAGGTGGTTGCGGCCAGCCAGGATCATCGGCTGGGTTCGGCAAGGGCGCCCACGATACGAGCGGGGTATTTCTGCGTCAATAGTGTAACAAGAGTCGAGCAAAAATCCGACAAATAGTGTGCTCCAACTATCTGTCAGATATAGAGTTAAAGCGATGTTTGAGAAAATCTAAACACCCGAAGACCTGCCACCCTTCGGACTGCCTTCGGTAACAAAATGACCGGGCGTGGCGCGGCCGCCACGCCCCTCCGCCACGGAATTCGCTACATCTGTCGTGCCGATGCGACGTGTCATGACCGCATCAGGATTTCGCGGACGAGTGCGTCCGGGACAGGGATTGACCAGCTACCGTCGCCAAGCGCCATGGCCCCGATGCGCGTCGGCAGCGCATACCGGACCTCGCCAGCGCGCGCCTTCTTGTCCAGTCGTGTCGCGTTGAGGATCGCTTCAGGATCGATGTGATCGGGTCGTCCTGTCGGCAGCCCGGCGGCCTGCAGGGCGCGCTCGAGTCGTTCCGTGGTCTCCGACTGGGCGAGCCCCATCGATTCCGCGATGCGCGCCTCGATCAGCATGCCGATCGAGACCGCTTCGCCGTGCGGGATCGTGAAGTGCGAGAGCAGCTCGACTGCGTGACCGATCGTGTGGCCGAAGTTGAGGACGTGCCGCACTCCCGACTCGCGCTCGTCGCGCTGCACCACGTCGCACTTGATCGCCACCGCGCGGCGGATCACCTCGAGCATCTCCGTCGACGCGGCGCCCTCGGGGCCGAGCAGCACGGGCATCGCGGCCACGGTGCGTTCGAAGAAGGGCGCATCGAGGATGGCGCCGTGCTTGAGCACTTCGGCCATCCCGGCGCGCAGTTCCGACGGCGGAAGCGAGAGCAGGCAGAGGGGATCGAGCACGACGGCTGACGGCTGGTGGAAGGCACCGACGAGATTCTTTCCCGAGGGGATGTCCACGCCCGTCTTGCCGCCGATGGATGCATCGACCATGGCAAGCAGCGTCGTCGGCACGTGCGCCACGGGCACGCCGCGCATGAACGTCGCCGCCACGAAGCCGGCGAGGTCGGTGGCGATGCCGCCGCCGAGCGAGACGACGACGGTGTCGCGTCCACAGCCTGCGTCGGCCATCTCGTCCGTCAGGCGCGCCCAGGTTTCGCGCGTCTTGGTGGGCTCTCCCCCATAAAAGGTGAAGAGATGCGCCTCGCCCGGCGGAAACGACTCGAGCAGTTGGTTGCCAAAGCGCGCTGCGACCGCGAGGTCGCTGATGATGGCGTAGCGATGTCCGCGCGTGGCCGCGTGGATGAACATGCCGGCCGACTCGATGATCCCCGGCGAGATGGTGATCGTGTAGCCGGACATCTGGACGTCATGCGCGATCGGCAGCTCACGCGTGACGGGGGCTGACGTTCGACGCGCGCTGCCGCTCCCTTCCACTACCAGGTGACCTCGCCGGCACCTGCCCGCTTGTTGGCAACGCGGGCCAGTACGAAGAGCAGGTCGGAGAGACGATTGAGGTAGATGATGGCGAGCTGCGGGAGCGGCACGGTGCGCTGCAGCGCGATGACGCGGCGTTCGGCGCGGCGGCAGACGGTGCGCGCGACGTGCAGCGCGGCGGCCTTGGGGGTGCCGCCCGGCAGGATGAAGGCGGTGAGCGGTTCGAGTTCGTGTTCACCAGCGTCGATGGCGCGCTCGAGTTCCGCGATGCGTTCGTCGTCGATGCGGGCCTTGGCGAGCTGCTCGCGCATCTTGTCGTGGTCGGGCGTCGCGAGCAGCGCGCCAATGGAAAAGAGGTCGCGTTGCACCGGCGCAAGCACTTCATCGACGCGCGGCATCATTTCGACGGAGCGCGCCATGCCGAGTGCGGCGTTGAGTTCGTCTACGGCACCGTAGGCCTCGACGCGGGGATCGTCCTTGCCGACACGCCCGCCGCCGAACAGGCCGGTGTCGCCTTCATCACCCGTGCGGGTGTAGATCTTGGTGGTCATGGCGAGAAATGTACGCGTCCCGGGCCGGTGGTGGGATTTCGCCGCTTGAAGCGCGTGTGTCCCGGGGCGATTTTTCCGGAATGGCTCCTGTCACTCATGAAATCCGGGACCTCACCATCATCGGTGGCGGTCCGACGGGCATGTTCGCCCAGTTCTACGCCGGCATGCGCGGCGCCACGGCTCAGCTCGTGGACGCCCTGCCGCAGCTCGGCGGCCAACTCGCGGCGCTCTATCCCGAGAAGTACATCTTCGACGTGGCTGGCTTCCCCAAGGTGCTAGCCAAGGAGCTGGTCACCTCGCTCGCCGAGCAGATGAAGCAGTTCAACCAGCCCGTGCACCTCGGGCAGAACGTGACGGGGCTCGAGGAGGCGGACGGACAGTTCGTGCTCGTGACCGACCAAGGGCGCTTCCCGACGCGCGCGATCATCATCGCCGCGGGCATCGGCGCGTTCTCGCCACGGAAGCTGCCGCAGCCGGTGGCCGCGCCGTGGTACGGGCGCGGTATCTCCGACCTCGTGCTGCAACCGGCGGAATATCACGGCAAGAACGTGGTGATCATCGGCGGCGGTGACTCGGCATTCGACTGGGCGGCGCAGCTCGCAGGGAAGGCGAAGCACGTGCACCTGGTGCACCGGAGCGACCGGTTCCGCGCGCACCATGCGACCGTGCAGGACGTGAATCGCGCGGTGGCGGCGGGCCAGGCCA
>JAYTVE010000121.1:0-2235 GCA_043744185.1 Gemmatimonadota bacterium
AGCTATGCGCGCTTCTCGCCCGATGGCAGCCAGCTCGCGCTCACGATCGGGTCGGCGCGCGGCACCAACCGCCACGTGGCACTCTACAGTTTCGCGACGCACGCCTTCACGCGATTCACCACCGATGGTGGCGGCCACTCGCCCGTCTGGTCACCGGACGGCAGGCAGCTCGCCTTCACAGCGGAGCGCCCCGAGACGGACGCCGAAGACATCTTCGTGCAGCCCGTGGACCGGAGCACCCCGCCCAGGCGCATGCCGCGCATGCCCAACGATCAGCACGCCAATGATTGGCCGAACGACACGACGCTGATCTACTCGACCAACATGGCGGCGCGCACGCTCGGCGGGCGCGTCGGAGGTGGCATGACCGGCACCGTCAATCCCGTGAACGCTAGCGACGTGCGCTCCTACCTCGACGCGCCGTGGGGCCAGTTCGCCGCCGTCGTGTCGCCCGACGGAAACTGGGCCGCGTTCACCTCGCTCGAGAGCGGCAAGACCGAAATTCACGTCAGGCGCTTTCCCGCGGCGTTGGCGGGAGACGAGGTCAAGGTGTCATCCGACGGGCAGCAAGCCCGCTGGTCGGGCGATGGTCGCACGATCTACTACGAGAGCGGCGACTTCACTCAGGTGCGCGCGACGCGAGTGACGCCGGGAGCGACCTTCGGCGTCGGCGCGAGCGAGACCGTGATGACGCGCGCCCCGTTCGGTGTGGCGTGGGACGTGGACCGCCGGACCGGACGCATCGTGATCACGGAACCGGTGACGGTGCCGGGGGTGCGCATCGTCGTGCTGCAGCACTGGCTGGACGGATTCCGCCAGAAACTCGCGGACAAGCGGTGAGCGTCGTCCTTCGTTACGCGCTGGACGACGTCAGTTCGCTGCCTTCGCTGGCTTGAGCCGTCGGCTCGGCACCGTGTACAAGAAGCCCGTGTACTGCATCTCTTCCCACGTCTGGTCGCCCCAGTGCACGTCCTTGGTGGGGTCGGGATTGCCCTTGCGTCGTGAGTTGTCGTACCACGCCATGCTCTTGAGCTTGCCACCGGCGGGAATGTCGAGCGGCGTTGCGTAGAAGTAGTACGTCTGCCAGTTGAAGTCGTAGCGCGGCACGTCGAGCACCACCTGCGAGGTTCCATCGGGCTTCTCGAGCGTGTACTTCCAGCGTGCGCCGCGCAGATGCGTGTGCGGCAGCAGCCCCCAGATCTTCACCGGCTCCGTGGGCTCGAGCTCCGACTCGATGGCCACGTCCTTTTGCCCCGCAGGAATCGTGAAGTTGCCATTGGCGAACGCGGCCATGCGCATCTCTTCGTCGGGCGCTTCGGTGGCGAAGCGGAAGCCGACGCTCGTGCGATCGTGCATCGCGTGCCCCTTGGCCGTGTAGTGCATCTGGAACGTGAGGATCGTGCCGGCGCGAAGGCGCGCAGCCGTTCCCGGTGGGAAGGTCATGACGTTGGTGCCCGGCGCCGTGCCGCCGATGAGCGTGCCGAGCCGCGATGGCGGCGCATGCAGCGTGTCGAGGCGCGGCGGATCTTCCGGCGGATCGAACTGCGGCTTGCGCACGAACAACGGCTTCTGCGCGCCGGGCAGTGGCGTTCCTAAGCGCCCCGCGCCCGACGCGGGCGGCGGCACCTTGGCGTAGACGAGCACGTGATGCACGACTTCGCGGGCACCCGGCTTGAACTCCATCGCCTGGACCCACTTGTCTTCGGTGAAGCCGGTGGACGCCTCGAAGTACTGGTACTCGACGGTGCCTGATGCCGGCACCATGAAGTCCTCCGGCATGCTCACGATCGCATCCGGCTGGCCCATCTCCCATCCGGTGGGAAAGGTCGGCTTGGGCGGCAGCGCCCGCATGTCGCCGGCCTTGGCGCCCGACTTGATCCAGTTGAGGATGATGCTCCTGTCGCGTTCGTCGAGGCGGCGATCGTTGCGGAACGTGCCCTTCGGCCCATCGGCGTGCCAGGGCGGCATGTAGCCCGTCTTGACCGCCTCCTCGATCTCGTCGACATGGCTCTTGGCCGAGTCGTAGTCGAGCAGCGAGAAGGGGCCCAGACCGCCGGGATGGTGGCACGATGCGCAGTTGCGATTGATGACCGGCGCGACGTCGGCGGTAAAGGTCGGGTCGGTGTCCTGCGCGACGAGTGGCGACGAGGGCCGCGCGAGGAGCAGGGCTGCGACGCCAGCTGCGCCGATGCCGGCGAGTGTGGCGAGTCGTGCGCGTCCGTACAGCGCGCGCGA
>JAYTVE010000122.1:0-7252 GCA_043744185.1 Gemmatimonadota bacterium
GCGCCGCAACCAGCGTCCGGTGATCTACGTGACCGGTGACGTGGCGGGAAAGATCGAGGCGCCCGTGTACGCCATCATGGCCATGAACCAGACACTCGACACGCTTCGAATCCGGGGGGTGAAGATTGCGCGTTACAACGCGGTGCAGCCCGAGCGTACCGATGAACTCGCGCTCAAGTGGGACGGCGAGTGGCAGGTGACGATCGAGGTGTTCCGTGATCTCGGCATCGCCTTCGCCGTGGTGCTCGTGCTCATCTACGTGCTCGTGGTGGGGTGGTTCGAGTCGTTCACGGTGCCGCTCGTGATCATGGCGCCCATTCCGCTGACGTTGATCGGCATCCTGCCAGGGCACGCGCTCTTCGGCGCGTTCTTCACGGCGACGAGCATGATCGGGATGATCGCGCTGGCGGGGATCATCGTGCGCAACTCGATCCTGTTGGTGGACTTCATCCAGCTGGCCGAGGCGCGCGGACGGTCGTTGCGCGATGCGGTACTTGAGGCTGGCGCGGTGCGCTTTCGCCCGATCGCGCTCACGGCGGCGGCCGTGGTGGTGGGCGGCCTCGTGATGGTGCTCGACCCGATCTTCCAGGGACTCGCCGTGGCGCTCATGAGCGGCGCCGTCGTGGCGACGCTGCTCACGATGGTGGTGGTGCCGCTGTTGTACTGGGAGCTGGCGCGTCGCGAAGCCCCCATGGCCAACCCGGACGTTCCGGGTGCCGACCCCCTCTTGCCCGAGATCGTTGACCATGTGTCCTGACGTGATCATTCGCCGTTTTGCCGGCTTCTTCGTGCTCGGTTCCGTGCTGCTGGGAGCGACGGTGAGCCCCTGGTTCTACGCGTTCACCGCGTTCGTGGGGTTCAACCTCGTGCAGTCGAGCTGGACGGCGTTCTGTCCGCTCGAGATCATGCTCGGCAAGACCGGCTGGTTCGGCTGTCGCTCACGCGCGCAGTAGGCGGGGTGGCTGCAGCATGCCTGTATCACTAGAATCCTTTATAGTCACCCACGGCCCGGAGACCGGACTACCCATGCCGCCTGCCCGCATGACCCCCGAGCTGCTCGCGATCGTCGCCGATCGTTTCAAGGCGTTCGCCGAGCCAGCGCGATTGCAGGTGCTCTACGCGTTGCGCAACGGCGAGCTGTCAGTGAGCGAACTGGTGGAGGAGACCGGGCTCGGGCAGGCCAATCTGTCGAAGCACCTTCAGGTGCTGTACGCCGCGGGGGTGGTCGCGCGGCGGAAGGACGGATTGTTCAGCTACTACGCGCTGGCGGACAGCGACGTGCTGAAGTTGTGCGATCTGGTATGCGGGCGATTGGAGCGGGAGACGAAGCAGCGGCAGAAGGCGCTGGCGCGGTAACTGCGAAAGACGGTGCTGGACTCAACCGGCGATGCTCACCTGAGCGTCGCCGGTTCCGCTTTCACCTCGCGCACTCCTGCTTGCGAGTCCCATTCTGGACGTGCCGTCGCAGCCGAATCGTGCGGCGGCTGTGAAGTTCGAGCGCATCCGCCTCGCGTGCCTTCAGGCGCTCCGGCTGAGCTTCCGGAGGCTCACGGCTACAGGTCAGCGCTGACGCGAGTCTCATGCAGCCGAATAGGGCCGATGACCTATTGCGAAGGCAACATCGTTCCGCGTTGTTCCGGCCGCGAAGGGGACCCGTTGTCAGAGCCTTGTAGCAAGTTGCCCGAACGTTGCAAAGGCGAGCCTTGCCGTCCCGCTCGGCACGTGAGACTCGAGTTGCGACGTCAGGCGTGTTCTGGCTACAGGCACATCCCACACCCCACTCACCGGAGGCATCGCATGTCATACCCGCTGCGCGCGCTCACAGCCACTCTCGCGATTTCGGCCATTGCCGGCTGCGCAACAATCGTCACTGGAACGACGCAGCCCATGACGATCACGTCCAACGTGGCCGGGGCCCAAGTGCTCCTGGACGGCCTGGTCATCGGCACGACGCCGTTCTCCTCACCAGTCCCCAAGAACAAGACGACTCTCACTGTGCAGAAGGAGGGGTACCAGTCGTTCCAGCTCGCGCTCAGCAAGAGCGTCGAAGGTGCGTTCTGGGGCAACATCATCCTCGGCGGACTCGGTGGCAGCACCACGGACATGTCAACCGGTGCGATGTACGCGTACGCACCGAACACCTTCCAGGTCGACTTGAAGCGTACCGGCGAAACGGACAACAGATTCGAACAGGAGAGCGAGCTCCGCCGATTCGCGATGTTGAACGTGGACAAGGTGTCGTCCGATCTCGCGCGGGGTGAAGGTGAGCATCTCGCCGCGCTCCTCGCGCTCCTGAACACGAGAATCGCAAAGCCGATCGCGGCCGGGGATGTGCGCGCGATCGTCTCCTCGAGCCATGGAGACCCATTCGCGTTCGGACGCGCGCTCGTGTCGCTGCACTAGCAAGGTCCGTGCGCGCGTGCACTGTGTCCAGCTGGAGCGCATTCGGCGCCGCATGCCTCTTCCATTTGACGGCGGGACTGGCCTGCGCTCAGTCGATTGGCCCGGTGTATCTCGCCTACGCCGGGCCGTATTCGGCGAGCCCGTCATCGTCATTCGGCCACCTGTTCCTCGTCATCGCGCGATCTCGAGAACAGCCGATCCTGCTCGCGGATGTGATCACGTTCAATGCGATGACTGAGGGCGCAGGCCCCCTGCGCTACCTGATGTCCGGCATCGCGGGGGGCTTTCAAGGCCGGTTTTCTCGCCGTCCCTTTCACGAGCAAGTCCGGGCGTATGGGCAGTTGGAGGACCGCGACCTCTGGCTTCTCCAACTGGATTTGACGCCCATCGAGCTCGAGTCACTCGACAGCGCGATAGCGAGTGCACTGCCGACATCGGCTCCCTACGCATTCTTCACGAAGAACTGTGCGTACTACTTGCAGGAGTTGCTTGCGTCCTCCACCGGACGGCTCGCGGCCCCTCGGGGCATCGTGAGTCCGTCAGGACTGTTCATGTCCTCGCTCAGGTCCGGACTTGGAACACGCACGTTCTTTCGTCCGGCCGCGTCCACCGGCGTGGCCGAACTCGCCTCCAGCGTCGGCTCCGCGACTATCGACGCAATCAGCGCGCGCTCGTGGGTCGAGGTGGCGTCGGACACCGGCTTCCTCAATCACCTCAGCACCTCCGACCTTGCATTCGCGCATGCCTACTTCGCTCTGAAGTCCATCCAAACCATCGACGCCATTCCCCCTGAAGCAACGGCTGGCATTGGCGCTACGCGCGTTCGACTTGTCGGGGCCTCAGGTCTTCCGCACGCCGTCGCGCCGGCAGGACCGGGAGAGCCGGTATCGGATCTGGACTTTCATCCCTACGGCCGCGTGCGACTGACCCACGTCTCTCGCACAGGCGCGGCCGCCAGGGTTTCGCTCCAGATACGCGCGGCCATGCATGACGAGGAGGACCCTTGGCAGGGCCACCCTCGCGTCAGCGCGATGGAGCTGCTGTCGCTGGAGGTCTCGTCGCCACTTGCCCGTGCGGCGCCTCGCATCGAGCGCGTGACGCTGCTATCGCAGCACTCACTGGTGCCTACGACGTGGATCAGGCCACAAGCATCGTGGATGTTCGAGGTGCAGGGCGCGCGCGGAGGCATCGCCGGCGGTGATGCGATCCAGGGCGAATTGCGCGGCGGACTGGGAAGAACGCTCTCCCTAGGCAGCGGTGCCTTCGTGCATGCGCTCGGCACTGCTGCCCTTGCCGCGTCGGGCAACGGTGCCCGCCTCGCACCGGGTATGGAGGCTGGAGCGCTGCTGCTGCCGGCCCCCTACCTGCGCTTCGGGGCCCGCTACCGGGTCGAGCACGATGCCCTGGCGTGGCACCACCGGTACGAGCGATACCGAGCGTTCGTTCGGATCGATCTCGGCTCCGCTGCCGGACTGGTCGTTGCGGTCGAGCGCGGACCTCTCGGCAATCAGACACTCATCAGTCTTGACCGGTACTGAATTGACGGAGACTCCGACCTGATGATTCGCGCGCCGTCGAGCTCCAATCGTATCCTGAGCGCAGCGAGGGGCCGCGCCTTCTCGACGCTCAAGTCACCTACGAGCCCCAGCTACCGCTCAGCAAGTAATTCCGCGGCACCTTGCAGCCGTTGATCTCGGCCGGGCGGAACTTCCACCGCACGATGGCGTTGAGCGCTGAGTTGGTGAGCCACGGGTGCGTGGTCTTGATCACCTTGTAGGTCGCCATCTGTGGCACGCCGAGCGTGTCGATGAGCACCGTAGCTGCGAACTCCGCCTTGCCCTTCTTGAGCAGGTCGGCGGGGAACGGACGCCGGAACGGTGCCGGCTCCATCTTGATGACTTCCGGCACCTTGGTGACAGGCGTCGAGTCGGGCTTTGCTAGGAAGTCGGCGACGATGGACGGGCAGCCGTCGGTGACGGCCGCGGCGGGAGCGGGCGCCGGCTCCCGCGCCGGAGCCGAGGCGCAGGCCGCGAGCGTGAGCACGGAGAGGGCGGTGAGTGTGCGCATGGTGGTTAGTTGATCGCCGCGATGACGCGCTTGACGACGCCATCGAGCTGGTTGTTCGTGATCCACCGTACCACGATGACGAGATCGTGTTCCGGATCCACGACAATCGCGTTGGTGCCGTTCCCGAGATGAGCGAACGCGGTACGGGGCGCCGAGGGGAGCAGCTTGCCGTCCACGTTCAGGAAGTGGTTCATGATCCCGTAGCCGACGTTCGGCTTGGACGGCGTCGTGGCGTAGTCGATCCATGAACCTGGCAGCACCTGCGTGCTGCCCCATTGCCCCTTCCGCAGCGAGAGCAGGCCGAAGCGCGCCATGTCCCACGCGGAGATGAAGAGTCCGCCGCCCCAGTGGCCGCCGCCCGAGACGCTCTGCACGGCGCGACCATCGAGCAACACCCACGAATTCTTGTAGCCGTACCAGCGCCACGTGGGCGATGCGCCGATGGGATCCATGATCATCTCGCGCGCAATGTCCGGCAGCGGACGTCGCCAGACGTTGAGCGCCGCGAGCGCGAGCACGTTGACGCGCACGTCGTTGTACTTGTACACCGTGCCGGGTTCGTTGCGTGCGCGCGTGCGCCACGTGTCGGCGTTGCCCTCGGGGCGATCGGCCCAATCGGGTTTGTCCCAGAGCGTGCCTTCCCAGTCGCTGTTCTGCTGCAGCAGGTGGTGCCAGGTGATCGTGCGGTTGTGCGCGGCGCTGAACGGGTCGAGGAAGACGCCGCTCATGTTGCCGTTGGCACTCGGCGGCGCGCTCAACGCGTACACGGGCCCGATGTACGGGCGCACGGTGTCGTGCACGCTTCGAATGAGCCCCTTGGCCACCGCGAGGCCGACGACGGTCGAGAGCAGCGACTTGGTGACCGAATGCGTCATCTCGACCGCGGTCGGGTCGCCCCATGTGGCGGCCACGTAGCCATGACGGATGACGACGCCCGACGACGGGCCGCGCGTGGCGAACGGTCCGAGCGGTTCGCCGTAGGGCTCGCGTGCGAAGCCGATCGAGTTGGACTCGAACTGGTCGCGCGGCGAATTGGTTTCGTTCGCGATGGCGAAGGCGACGGCAGAGTCGAGCTTGGTGGCGTCGAGGCCGAGCTGCGCAGGGGAGCGTTGCTCCCACGCGCCTGCGGGCGGGACGTACGCAAGAGGTGTGGTGGGCTTCCTCTGCGCGTGGGCGACGGTGGCGAGGAGCGCCAGCGCCGCCGCAGCGACGACCCTCACGGCGCGCTCGGGCAGATGTCGGCCAGCGCGCACTCGCCGCACTTCGGCTTCTTCGCGTCGCACGTACGACGGCCGTGCCAGATGAGGAGGTGCGACAGCATCGTCCATGAATCCCTCGCGAAGAGCGGTATCAGGGCCTGTTCGACCTTGACCGGATCGGTCTCGGCCGTGAGGCCCAGGCGGTTGGCGAGCCGGCCGACGTGCGTGTCCACGACGACGCCGACGTTGATGTTGAACGCATTGCCGAGCAGCACGTTCGCCGTCTTGCGACCGACGCCGGCGAGCTTCACGAGCGCGTCCATGTCGGCGGGCACCTCGCCGTCGTGGTGATCGACCAGGTCGCCGGCCATCGCGATCAGGTTCTTCGCCTTGGCGCGGAAGAAGCCGGTGGACTTCACGATCTGCTCGACGTCCTCCTGCTTCGCACTCGCGAGCGCGCCCGCATCTGGAAATGCGGCGAAGAGCGCCGGTGTCGTCATGTTGACGCGCTTGTCGGTGCACTGCGCGGAGAGGATCGTGGCGGCGAGCAACTCGAACGCATTGCGGAAGTCGAGCTCGCAGTGTGCGTCGGGGTAGAGGGCGGTGAGGCGCTTGTAGAGTTCGGCGGCGTGCGCAGGGAGTTGTGCGCGCGCGATGCGGCGCGGTCTGGCCTTCTTCGCGACGGTCTTCGCCTTCGAAGTCGTTGGCACCTTCGACGTTTTCTTCATCTTCGAGATCGTCGGCGTTTTTACCGTGCCAGCGCGAGTGCCCGGCGCGCCCGCGACGCTTGCGCGGCCACCCACCTTGCCCGGGCGCCGCTGCGAGAGCGGCTGCCTGGGACCGCTCGCGCCCTTACCGGCCACTGGCCACCGCAGCGACGGAGGCCGGCGTACGACGCGGCATCACGCGGCGCGTGCGCACGACGTCGAGAAACGCGTCGAGCGGCAGCGCGTTGAGCACGTCGCCCGCCGCGAGCCAGCCCTTACGCGCCATGGCCACGCCCAACTCGATGTTGTCGAGCCCCGCGACAGCGTGCGCGTCGGGACCGATCTCGATCTTCGCGCCGTGCTGCTTGGCGTTGCGCAGGAAGCGCCAGTCAAGGTCGAGGCGATGCGGGTCGGCGTTGAGTTCCATCGCCACGCCAACATCGCCCGCCTTCTCGAGCACGGCATCGAGGTTGATCGCGAACGGCTCGCGCGTGAGCAGCAGCCTCCCGGTCGGATGCCCGATGATCGTCACGTGCGGATCGTCCATGGCCTTCAAGACGCGATCGGTCATCTGCTGCTCGTTCATGCCGAAGCGCGAATGCACCGACGCGATCACGTAGTCGAATGAGTCAAGCGTCGCTTGGTCGTAGTCCACGCGGCCGCAGGGGAGGATGTCCGCCTCGACGCCCTTCAACACGCGGAAGTCGGTGTACGTCCCGTTCACGGCGTCGATCTCCGCGTGCTGGCGGATGATCGACTCGCGATCGAGGCCGCCGGCGTAGAAGGCGCTCTGCGAGTGGTCGCTGATGCCGAGGTAGCTCCACCCACGCGCGCGCGCCGCCTTCGCCAGATCACTGATGGTGGCTTCTCCATCGG
>JAYTVE010000123.1:0-7234 GCA_043744185.1 Gemmatimonadota bacterium
TTGATTGCGAGCCTCAAGCGTCGCAAGAACATCATCATCCAGGGATCACCGGGCGTGGGCAAGAGCTTCTTGGCTCGCCGTCTGGGCTACCTCCTGTCGGGCTCTCAGTCGCGGGACAACGTGGAGATGGTGCAATTTCACCAGAGCTACGCGTACGAGGACTTCATGCAGGGATGGCGGCCGGACGGGAAGGGCTTCACCCTACGGAACGGCATCTTCTATGATTTTTGTCGGAAAGCGGCTGCGCGCCCCGCGCAAGATCATGTGTTCATCATTGACGAGATCAACCGCGGCAATTTGAGCAAAGTGTTCGGCGAGCTGATGCTCCTAGTGGAAGCCGACAAGCGCGGCAGCGCCAACGCGATGCCGCTCACCTACTCGCAGTCGTCCAGCGAGGATTTCTTTGTTCCCGAGAACCTCTACATCATCGGCCTCATGAACACAGCGGACCGTTCGCTTGCCATGGTGGATTTCGCCTTACGGAGGCGATTCGCCTTCGTGACGCTCCAGCCAGCGTTCGAGTCGCCGGAGTTCCGCGCACATCTGGCGAGCAAGGGCGTCAGCGACCCAATTGTTGGGCAGATCGTCGAGCGCATTGGCAAGGTCAACGGACGCATCACCAACGACAAGAACCTCGGTCAAGGCTTCGCCATTGGGCATTCGTACTTCTGCCCCACGGCAGACGTGGCTGACTCGGCGCACTGGTACGACCAGATCGTGCGCGACGAGATCGAGCCGCTCCTCGAAGAGTACTGGTTCGATGATCCGTCTCGCGTGGCCGCCTGCAAGAACATTCTGAGCGGCGGCTGAGCAGTGCCCGCGCGCATCCCGGTCGCGAACATCTACTACCTGCTGTGTTACGCATGGGACCGCCTGGCAGAGAAAGAATTGCTAGACATATCAGCCGATTCCGAGGCACCACTCGCCGATCTCTTCGCGCGGGTGCTTCGCTCAGGCGTATCGCACCTCCTCAAGCGCGGACTCGACAGGAGCTACCTGGTGGCCGAGGAAGAGATCGCGGGGATACGAGGAAAGCTGCTCCTGGCATCCTCTGTAAGGGCGGCCAGTTTTCCGAAAGGGCGTGCCTGGTGTGCATTCGACGAACTCTCGCCCGACGTGCTGCACAACCAGATCGTCAAGTCCACCTTGCGTCGACTCGCCACGGTCAGCGGACTGGACTCGGCCCAAGCCGACGGGCTCCGGGATCTCTATCGGCGGATGCCTGGCGTGGCGGAAATCCAGGTGCGCGATGACCACTTTCGTAGGATAGCGCTGCACCGCAACAACGCCTTCTACGGATTCCTTCTGGATGTCTGCCAGATCATTCATCGCAACTTGCTCGTCGATCCGGCGTCGGGTGCGGTCACCTTTCGCGACTTCTCTCGCGATGACCGGCAGATGGCCAACCTGTTTGAGCGATTCCTGCTCGGCTTCTATCGCCATGAGCAATCGCGCTTCAAGGTGCACTCGCCGCAACTCGCATGGCATGCGGCTGGCGCTCCCGACGACTTGAACTACGTGCCGATCATGAAAACGGACATTGTGCTCGAAGCATCGGATCGTACCCTCGTCATCGACGCGAAATATTACGCCGAGATGCTGGCCTCGCGGTTCAGCCAAGGCCGGATTCGCCCAAATCACCTCTATCAGCTATTTGCATACTTGTCGCACGTTTCGCCTCAAATGCGAGCGGATCGAGTGTCCGGCATGCTCATCTACCCTCAGGTCGGCACAACCGCCGCGCGGGTGCGGTTCACCCTTTGGAACCATCCAGTTGAGGCAGTGACGGTCAACCTCGGACAACCGTGGCAGTCGCTCAAATCGGAGCTTATCAATCTGATCGCGGAACCAGCAGCCTGAGCCGACCTTGGCGCTTGTGTCGCGAGCGTTCGAGGAGTTTCTTCCCAGCAGATAACAGCCTCACGCTGGTCTTCCGCCGAGAATGATGACGACTCGCCTATCGCATCAGATCAGGATCGCGCTCGTTGCTCGACGCTGCCTGCTGGTAGTCCTTCTATCGCATCTGCTTCCGCAGCCCGCCGTCGGCCAACAGATATCCGGCGCCGTCTCGCAGATCCTGTTGGCTGAGCTCTCTCGCGACTCTGCGGACAAGCAGCTACGCGCTGCGCTTGCCTCTCCCGATGCACGAGTTCAGTTGCTCGCCCGACGCGCCCTAGCACGCATCCGCGACCCGAAGTTCACCGCGCGCGATTCGCTACCCGCGCTCCCACCTGCGCCCGTGTACGCGGACCCCGCGTGGCGACTCCGCTTCCGCGCCCTCAAGGCGCCCGCAGGTGCCTGCGCGCCACTACTCGCCGCTCTCACCGACTCCGCCGTTCCCGTACGACTCCACGCCATGGACCTCGTGGACGCGTCGTGCGCTCCAGACTCGAGCCTCGCTCGCGCGCTCCGCTACGCAGTCAACGCACTTCCGGCGCGCATCACGCGCCGCGCGCCCGGTCAGGCCTCGTGGCACGCGGCCGCGCACGCCATCGTCGCGCTCGCGCGCATGCAGCCCGCCGAGGCGCTGACGCGTGCGCGCGTGCTGGCGCGGCACGGCGAGTGGCATGTGCGCGCGTACGCGGCGCGCGCGGCGGGGGTGCTGGGCGACACGGCCACGCTTCGCACGCTCGCGGCGGATGACAACAACAACGTGGTCGAGGCGGCGGTTCAAGCGTTGGCGAAGAACGGCGGGCACGCGTTCGACGACGTGTACCTCGCGGCGATTCGCCGCTCCGGTGCGCAGGCGGTGCGCGCAGCGGCTGCGGCGCTCAAGGGGAGTTCGCGCGCCGACGTGGCGGCCGCTGCCAACGCCCAGTTCAAGCTCTGGGTGGCACGCAGCAATGCTTCGGCGCGCGATGCTCGCGTGGCGCTGCTCGAGGCCGCGGGGCGACCCGCGAGCGACGACCAGCCGCCCAAGCCCGACGACAAGCTCCCCGCGCGCTCGGTGGCACTGGCGATGGGCGAGGAGGTGCAGCTGCGCGTGGTCATGAGCCCCAAGTCGGGCGGCGGCTCGTTTGTCGTTCGCCTGCGTGGCGACGTGGCACCGATCATGGCCGGCAAGGTGCTCGAGCTCGCGACGAGCGGCTACTACAACGGGCTGAGCTGGCATCGCGTCGAGCCGGACTTCGTGATTCAGGGCGGGAGCCCCGGCGCCAATGAGTACGTGGGCTACGCGCAGTTCATGCGCGATGAGCTGCACACCCTTCCACATCCGCGCGGCACGGTGGGCATGAGCACGCGCGGGCACGACACGGGGGACGCGCAGTGGTTCGTGAACCTGAGGGACAACGCGCGGCTGACGAAGGACTACACCGTGTTTGGTGAGGTGTTGGAGGGGATCGAGGTGGTGGATGGGATCCTGGAGGGGGACGTGATCGAGCGGATCGTCGAGGTGAAGGGGGCGCGGAAGCGGTAGGGTCGGCGCATCGCGGATCCTTGGCTGCGCCCAGCTCGACGTCGCTACGCCACGCGACGCGCGATGACGCGCCCCACGTCGCGCGGGGTGGCACCGAGCGCCAGCATCCCGCGAATGAGCAACTCGAACGAGACGCTCTCGTCCGAGGCTTCCATCTTGGCAACGCGCGACTGGCTGGAGCCGATGCGCTTGGCGAGGGCGGCCTGGGTCAGCTTGCTCTTTTGACGGAGTGCGCGAAACGCGCTGCTCAGCCGGATGCGCATGTCGATGATTGCCATCTCGTCGTCGGTGAGGCCGAGGAACTGCTTCGTGTCACCGACGACCCAGCCGGCGGCCTCGAGTCGCTTGCGGGTGCGGGGCTTCATGGCGGGCATCACTCCTCCTTGTCCTGGTCGTACCGGCGCAGGCGACGGCGGCAATCGGCGATGACGCGACGCGGGGTGGTCATCGTCTTCTTCTGAAACACGTCAGCGATCACCACCGCGTCCGCGTCCAAGCGGTAGATGATCCTCCAGGCGACGCCGCCATCCGACACGCGCAGTTCATGCACGCGTGGTCCGATGATCGCCATGGGACGCGATGTGGGCATCGTCAACATGACGCCCCGCTGCAGCTCGCTCAGCGAGCGCCCGACGTGATGGCGGGCTTGAGCCGAGAAGGGCGGCGTGCGGACCTCGCCGCGCAGCCAGACGATCGGCCGGCGTGAGGCGTCCTCCGGAAGTGTATATGTCAGATTGGACATTGGCAAGGGCGCGCACGGAGTGGGCTGAGGGGCGGCGACATGAAGGTCGTCACGCCGTGCGACACCGACGTAACCGAGTCATTGCGGGAGCGGTCACGCCGTTGCGCGGGTCGCGCGCTGCACGCCCCGCCTCGACCACGCCCGACCACGCCCGACCACGCCCGCTCCCGCTCGCGACCCGCGCGCGACATATTCCTCGCGCGGTTCGGGCAGTGGCCGTCGGCCGTAGGCCGTGCATCCACGAGTCAACCGTTCCGCTCCAACGGGTCCCGGGGGTTCGACTCCCCCACTCAGTTCCGTCTTGGGGGCCCAGCGGTCTCCGCACTGGCCACGTCGCCCTGCAGGTACGTGGGAGTGCCGCGGGCGTGTCCCGAGGCGGCGGCGCTGGCGGGGGCGCGTGGGCCCTTCGTCGAGGAGATCTCGGCGTCACCGTACGCGCGGGGCGAGGAGGACGACGCGTGAGCACTCGGAGCTGGATCCCGGTCCTTCGCTTCGGGTGATGGCGGATTGCCTACGGGAGACTTCATGAAGACAGCCAGAGTTTCGCTCGCCCTGCTCGCGCTCGCCACGTCCGCCGTCGCGCCGCGACCGCCCGCCGCCGCCAACCGCCCCAACATCGTCGTCGTGCTCGTGGACGACCTCCGCTTCGACGAGTTCCACGCCGGTGGGCACCCGTACCTCGAAACGCCGAACATCGATCGCTTGGCCGCCGAGGGGGCGCTCTTTGTGAACGCGTACCACGCGGTGCCCCTCTGCTCGCCCAATCGCGCGAGCCTGCTCACCGGTCAGTACCCGAGTCGTCACGGCATCATCGACAACGTCTCGCGCGATCTCGCGAGTCATCACCTCGAGACCTTCAACATCCCGCTGCAGGCCGCGGGCTACCGCACCGCCTTCCTCGGCAAGTGGCACATGGGCAACGATGCCACGCCGCGGCCGGGCTGGGACTACTGGGTCGCCATGCCCGGGCAGGGACATGCCACCGATCCGGAGCTCTTCGAGGACGGTGCCATGCACAAGGTGCCCGGCTACACGACCGACCTGCTGACCGATCGCGCCGTGTCATTCATCAAGCGCGAGCATGACAAGCCGTTCTTGGTGTATCTCGCGCACAAGGCCGTGCACCCGGACGTGGTGCAGCGCAACGACGGGTCGCTCGACCCGGAGTCTGATCGCGGCTACGTGCCCGCGCAGCGCGACGAGGGCAAATACGCGAATCGGCGCTACCCGCGTCGCGGCGGCGACATCGATCTTGCGGCCGACCTCGCGGGCAAGCCGGTCGTTCGGCAAGCGCTCGCGCGCCTCCCCAAGGCCGCACCCACCGCAGGTGGCGACGAACACGAGCACGCGAACACCGCGTGGAACGGCGATGCCACGATCCGTCGGCGCGCCGAGATGATCCTCGGCGTGGACCAGAGCCTCGGCCGCATCATCGCCACGCTCGACTCGCTCAAGCTGCTCGACCAGACGATGATCGTGCTGAGCAGCGACAATGGCTTCTTCTTCGGCGAGCATGGCCTCACCACCGAGCGCCGCCTGCCGTACGAGGAGTCGATCCGCAACCCGCTGCTCATGCGCTACCCGTCGCGCATTCCAGCTGGCGCGCGGCCAACCGGCATGGCGCTCACGGTGGACCTGGCGCCCACGTTGCTGGACGTCGCAGGCGTGCCGATCGGCGCGTCCATCCAGGGGCGCTCGCTCGTGCCACTCTTTCGCGGCACACCCAGCGGTTGGCGGCAGTCGGTGCTCGTCGAGTTCTACACCAACGAGCAGCCCTTTCCACACCTGCTCGACATGGACTACCGGGCCGTCCGCACCGGGCGGTACAAGTACATCCACTGGATGAAGTATCCGACCCAAGACGAGTTGTACGACCTGCGCAAGGATTCGCTCGAGCTGCACAACTTGGCGCGTGATCCGCAGCATGCGAAGGTGCGCGCGACGATGAAGAAGGAGCTGAACCAGCTCGTACTGCAGGCGATGGGGCTGAGCGGACGATAGGATTGATCGCATGGACGACCTCATTACCGCCGACGAAGCTGCGAAGCTGCTGCACCTCCACGTCAAGCGCGTGCAGCTGCTCGCGCGCGCGGGCGAACTTCCCGCGGTGCGCTTCGGCCGGAAGTGGCTCTTCTCGCGGGGCGCACTGCTGGCCGCGCAGCGTCAACCGGCACACGTCGCCGTGAACAGCGCACCCGCCACGTCGAGTGACGCGCACCTCGAGATCAGCGCGCGCAATCGACTGCGCGGACGCATCACGGCGATCATCGCGGACGGCGTGATGGCGGAAGTGAAGCTCGACATCGGCGGCCAGGAACTGGTCTCGATCATCACGCGCTCGAGCGCCGACCGGATGAAGCTGGCGGTCGGTGGCGAGGTACTCGCGGTCATCAAGAGCACCGAGATCATGATCGCGCGGGAGTCCGGCGGGGGGTGATCGCGGTCTAGCGCGGACTTCCTTTAGATTCCCTTAAGTGACATATTTTGGTACGTTATAGGGTACTAGGCGACCTATAAAGTACCTCAAATGTCCATTCGATCACTCCTCGCGGCCGCGATCTGGGCGGCCGTTTCGGTGCACACGGCGACCGCCCAAGGCACCGACGCCGCCATCAGCGGACGCATTGCCAGCGCCAACAACGCGCCGGTGCAAGGCGCGATCGTCAGCGTCACGCTCGCGACCACCGGCTTCACCACGGCCACCCGTTCGAACGCGAGCGGCGCGTACCGTTTTTCGCAGCTGCCACTCGGCGGGCCGTATCGCCTAACCGTCAGACTCGCCGGCTTCGCGCCCGAAGCGCGCGACGGCATTGAACTCACGTTGGGTGCGCGCCAGACGGTGGACGTGACGCTCACGCCCACCGCGACAACGCTCGATGCCGTGATCGTACGCGCCACGACCGACACGACGCGCGCACGCGTCAGCGGCAGCACACGCTTGGGCGCGAGCACGATCGCCAACGTGCCGGCGGCCAACCGCAACTTCACCGACCTGGCTGCGCTCGCGCCGCTCACGGGCGCTGACTTGTCCTTGGGCGGCGCGCGCGCGACGGCCACCGACATCCGCATCGACG
>JAYTVE010000124.1:0-2222 GCA_043744185.1 Gemmatimonadota bacterium
TGTTGGTGGCCTTGAAGGGCAACTCGCCCGCGCACATCTGCCACCCGACGACGCCCAAGCCGTAGAGGTCGGCGCGGCCATCCACGTCGCGCTCGCCCACTGCCTGCTCGGGCGACATGTACGCCGGGGTACCGACTGCAACGCCCGTGACGGTGAGGCGCGGATCGCCCTCGGCCGCGCGCGCAATGCCGAAGTCCGTGACGACGGCGCGCATGGAGGGTCCGTCGAGCAGGATGTTGTCGGGCTTCACGTCGCGATGCACGACGCCGTGCAGATGCGCATAGCCGAGCGCGTCGGCAACGTCGCGCAACACGGCGCGCACGAAGTGCACCGGCACGTGCGGTTCCTTCTGCAGGTGCTGGCCGAGCGTGGGCCCCTCGACCAGGCCCATGACGAAATAGACGATGGCACCGGCGTCATCGACCGCGTAGATGGGGACGATGTTCGGGTGCGAGAGCTGCGCGGCGGTCTGCGCTTCGCGGACGAAGCGCTGGCGCACGTCGTCGCGGTAGGCGAGCTCGGGGGGGAGCACCTTGATGGCAACCTTGCGACGCAGCTTCACGTCGCGCGCGCGGTAGACGATGGCCATGCCGCCGCGCCCGATCTCGGCCTCGATGTCGTAGAGGTCGCCGATGGCCGCGATGACGCGGTCTTTCATCAGGTCGCTCTCGGAGCGACCCCCGGGGGGGCTCACGCCCTACCGCGCGGGGCGAGGCCGCGCGCGGCGTCCGTTCCAGCCACCATGCCGTCGACTTCGCGGGCGAGCACGAGCGCCTGTTCCGCCATCATGGTGATGCCGGCAACATCCTGCGTGCCGGTGCGGAGGCGGAGCATGTCGAAGCGCATGGACTGCAGCGCCGTGCGGCAGCTCTCGAGGCGCGCCGCGGTGCTGGCGCGCTTGGTGCCGATGTCGGCGACGGCGCGCCGCTGACGCTTGAGGTAGGCGAGGCGGCGGATGCGATCCTCGCTGCCCGCGCGATCGAGCGGGTTGGCCTCGGACTCGAGCTTGGTGATCTCGCGATCGATGACCTCGAGTGCGCCCGGCGTGGCGTTGCGCTCGAGGTCGGCGAGGAGCGAACTGAGCGCCTCGATGCGATCGGTGAGGGCGCGTGCGCTGGCGGCCACATCCGAGACGCGCTCGCGTTCGTTTCGCGGCATCGTCTCGATGAGACGGACAATCTCGTCGCGATCGCCGCGCGCCTGGCGCACGAGGTCGCCGGCGGGGCCGGGCGCGGGCAACATCGGCACGCCACCACCCATCGAGTGGCGTGGCGACGGCCCCTCGAAGAGTCCACCGGTGCCGCGCTCGCGGGCCAGCTGGCGTTGCGCGCGCGTGCGGTCACGCAGTGCGGCGCGCTTGTGCGGGTCGAAGAGCGCCTTCGCGTCGTCGATCCACTCGGCCACGACATCGAAGAAGAGGCGGTCGCGCGGTTGCTTGAAGACATCGCGCCAGTCGAACCCTTCGCTCCAGATCTTCGCGTACTGGTAGGCGACGACGACGCTCCAGATGGCGGAGACGCCAAGCAGGTTGGTGCTCGTGAAGATGGCGAAGAAGAGGAAGACGCCGTTGACCGCGAGGTACGGTGCAAGCTTGCGGCGGAACTTGACCACGGGCTCCGCATACCAGCGCGCGACTTCGTCCTGCGTCGGCTCGCTGGCGCCCCACGACGGCGCCGGCGACTGCGTGTTGCCGCGCGACATGCTGCCGTAGCCGGTGTTGGCAAGCGATTGCGGCGCGTTGCCGTATCCGCTGAGCTCCATGGGCGCGAGCGGGGCAGCGGAAGGACGGCGCGGTTGATCGGGCACGATGCCGGATTCGAGCGCGCGTTCGAGCTCGGCGGCGTCGTTGAAGCGGTTGGCCGGGTCCTTTTCGAGCAGTCGCATGACGATACGCGCCAGATCTTCCGGCACCCCCGCGCGCTTGCGGTCGACCGGCGTCGGCATCTCGGAGATCTGCTTGACGAGGAGCGCCGGCGTGGTGTTGGCCGAGAACGGGAGCTCGCCCGTGAGCATCAGGTAGCCGACGATGCCGAGCGAGTAGAGGTCGGCGCGGCCATCCACGTCGCGGTCGCCGGCGCACTGCTCGGGGGACATGTAGTGTGGTGTGCCGATGGCGACGCCGGTTGCCGTCAAGCGCGAATCTGCGCCGTCGGAGATGGCGCGGGCGATGCCGAAGTCGGTGACCATCGCCCGTCCGTCTTCCTTGTTGAGGAGGACGTTGT
>JAYTVE010000125.1:0-7212 GCA_043744185.1 Gemmatimonadota bacterium
GACAACGACCTCGGCGGTTTGGGCCGCGGGACGTCGCGGTACGGCCGGAACCTGCCCACGAGCGTCGCGCAGGCCTACTCGATTGCCGTCGGTGGTGGCCACACCTGTGTGCAGGTGAACACGGTGCAGTGCTGGGGTCTAGGAGACGCGGGGCAGCTGGGTAACGCCTACGGTTCGTCGCAGCAGCCGGTGCCGATTTCAGGTTCGCTCTCGTACTACGGCATCGCGGCCGGCTATCGGCACACCTGTGCGATCGAGTCAGGGCTCGTGCGCTGTTGGGGCGACAACAGCTTCTTCCAGCTCGGCGATGGCGGGCGCGTGACCTCGACTCCGTCGCCAGTGACCGTCGAGGATGCCGGCGGCAATGCCCTCAGCGGCATGGGCTCGCTCGCGCTGGGTACCTGGCACAGCTGCGCGCTCGACCCGTCCGGCATTGCGTGGTGTTGGGGGAGCAACTTCAACGGTGAACTTGGCATCGGATCCACGGGCTCGACGATCGGTCACGCCACCCCCGTGGCGGGCAACCTGAGGTTCCAGAGCTTGTCGGCCGGACTGGCATTCACCTGCGGCGTGACGTTCGCGAAGGACCTCTACTGCTGGGGCGCCAACAACGGCTCTCACCTCGGCTACATCGGGCCCGACGTCAACCAGCCGCGCCTCATCACGTCGCGCCTCAAGTGGTCGCACGTGGCGGCCGGCACGTCGCACGCCTGCGCGCTCACCGACGCGGGCTTCGCGTACTGCTGGGGCGAGAACAACTTCAACGAGCTTGGGCTCGATGTGCAGTTTCAAGGGCAGACGATTCCCACACCAACGCGCGTCATGAAGGACATCCAGTTCAAGACCATCGGGGTGGGCGAACACTGGACGTGTGCCCTGCAATTCGGAACCGAGGGCACGCCCTGGTGTTGGGGGCCGCCGACATACTTCGGCTACGGTGCCACCACGCTCGTATACGGACCGCAGCGTGTCGCGCTCCCGGTCAAGAAGCGCCCGAATCAGTTCGGCGGCGGCTGACGCGCGGCATGCTGCGAGTCCGCGCGCGGATGCTCGGCGTGCTCGTTGCCGCCGGGTGCAGTGACACGGCCACCGCACCGCTGACGTCGGCGGGTCTGGCGGTCACCGGATTGCGGGAACGCGGCGCCTGGGTCACGGCGGCACTGCTCGACTCGACCGGCGCACCGTTGGCAGCGAACGTGAACGTCACGGTCCTGCCGACCTCGCTCGCCTTCGTGAGCGGCGACTCAATCCGCTGGCTGCAGGCGGGCACCGCGACCCTGCGCGTCGCCGCCCTCCTGCGCGGCGACTCGCTCGTGCGCACCACGCAAGTCACGGTCGCCGCGCCTCCCCTCCTCGTGTACGACGGCGTGCGCACTGTGGCCGGCGTCGGCAATCGTGATGTCTTTGCCGTGGCGCTCGACGGACTCGACACGCTTCGCCTCACCACGAACGGCCTCGAGGATTACAGCCCGACGGTTCGAAGCGGCACGGTGGTGTTCGTGAGCACGCGGTCGGGCACGCGCGAACTCTGGCGCGTGCCGCTCGCGGGAGGCAGCGCGGTGCGCATCACGAACAACGCGATGGACGAATCCGATCCGCGGCTCAGTCCGGACGGCACGCGCATCGCGTATGTGGACTTCAACGGCGGTTTCGCGCGCGTGCGCCTCGTCGCGCTCGATGGCACCGGCGATGCACGCTGGACGCCGGCCGACGGGGTGCCCCTGTCCATCGAGGCCTCGCCCAGTTGGTCGCCCTCGGGCGACCGTATCGCCTTTGTCACGACGCGCGAAGGCCCAGCCGGCATCTGGATGGGCCAGGTCAACGGCTCCTTCGGCTCGGCAACACGCGCAGTCGGCGGCGCCGGAACTGGGAACAACGTCGAGCCGAGTTGGAGCCCGGATGGGCTGCAGCTCGTGTTCGCCTCCGACCGCAATGGTGGCTCGGACTTGTATCGCGTCACCCTCTCCACCGGGGCTGTGCAGCGATTGACCAACATCGGGACCGTCGGACAGCCGACGTGGCTCACCGATGGTCGCATCGTCTTCCGCGACTATGCTGGAGGCGTGAACCGTCTGTGGTGGATAGACCCGGTGCTGCCTGCCGTGCGGACGCTGATTGACGTGGGGCCTGAAGGCGGCGAGCACCCGCAGCCGGCGAAGTAACCACACCGCGACGACCCTTACGCTCGACATCCGGTCGTGCCATGTTGGCCACCGACAGCTGTGCGCCGCGGCGACGAAGTCGGGTGCGCAACGAACGGAGACGGTGCCAGCATCGTCCTCCGCTCATGCAGGATCGTCGCGCGTTTGGTGCGCTGTACAGCAGCCCCTCCGCGACGCCGTGGCCCTGTCTGCGAGTCTTCGTTCCATGACACCTCGTCGTCTGCGCGGTTCAGTCCGCGCCTCGTCGTCGATCACCGCCACCGTGATCGGCCCTCACGCGCTTCGCCTCGTTCGTCCCTTCGGTCACACGAGTCCGTCACCGGCGGATCAGTTGCGGGCGCTACCCGCCATGATGCCATCGTCGCGGGAACTGCAGCGACGGTACGGCCTCACACCGCGCGAGGCGGATGTGGCGCTCGAGATTGTGGGTGGTGGGCAGAACCGTGACGTGGCCGACCGCCTCGGCCTGAGCCTGCACACCGTGCGGCGTCACGTCGAGCGTGTCCTCTTCAAGCTGCAGGTGCACAGCAGGAGCAGCGTGTTACCGACGTTGCTCAGCGACAGTGCCCGGCGCTCAGCTTCGTGAGTGGGTGAGGCGGTGGTGTTGATCTTCGCACGCACCGGCGTCTCACGTGTGGCGTGACTCGCCACGGATGCGAGGCTCACGAGATCGAGTCTCCCGACAGGCGGAAGCCGCGCGGCTTCCGCAGCGTCGCCTGACCTACCACACCCGCTTGACCCCCCACCCCTCGAACACCGCATCCGGGCTCACGATCACCAGCCCGTCCACGATCGCCTGTGCCGCCAGCAACCGATCAAACGGGTCGCGATGCCCGCCCAACCGCCCCGCCACCTCCGTGTGCCGCGCGCTCAAGCCGAGCGTGAGGAACTCCTGCTCGTCGAGGTACTGACGAATGTTCATGACGAACGGCTCGGCCACCGGCAGCTTGCCCATCGCGTGCTTGAGCACGATCTCGTAGACGCTCACCGCGCTCACGAAGCACTGGGCACTCGGGTCGTTGATCACCGCGCGGGCGCGCACCGACGCTCGCAATGTCGGTGCGGCCCATCGAATGAGGGTTGCTGTGTCGAGGAGGTAGCGCGTGGGAACGTCGAAGGCCACGCGCCTCTCACGCACCCGATCAGAAACTGCCCGTCGCTTCGCCGCCATCGGGGTTCTCCGTGTTGACCTGAGGGTCCTCGAACAGGTGCCAATGCTCCGGGTCCACGAACAGCTTCCAGTCCGGTCCCCAGAACTCCGGCCCCATTGGCGCATCGAAGTCGTCGCGGAGCGCAAACGCGAACCCGCCCTCCTTGCGCCCCGACTTCGACTTGGGCGGCACCGGCACCAGCCTTACCGCCGGCACCCCGTCGCGCGTGATGACGATCTCGTCACCCGCGATCGCGTCTGCGACCAGCTTTGACAGCTGGGTCTTTGCTTCGTGCATACCGTACTCCGCCATAGTGACCTCGAAGAGTCTACTTAGCTAAACAGTGTAGCTAGGTAGCCCAACGCGTGCAATCCAGGCCTTTCTCACGCAGTGTCGTTCCTGCAAAGCAAAAGACCTGCCTCTCGCATCGAGAGGCAGGTCCTTGGCCTTCGCGGCCTCGCAGGTCGCTGTACTCACCGCACCAATCACCGCACCAATCACCGCACCAACTACCGCGCCAGGTTCCTCAACACATACGGCAAGATCCCGCCGTTCCGATAATACTGCAGCTCCTCCGGCGTATCGATCCGCACCATCACCTCGAACGTCTTCGTCGCGCCGTTCTCGGCCGCGCGCACCGTCAACCGTTGATGCGGCTTGAGACTCTCGCCGAGCCCGACAAACTCGAGCGTCTCGAACCCCGTCAGCCCGAGCGACTGCCGGGTCGCGCCATCCACGAACTCGCACGGCAGCACCCCCATGCCGACCAGGTTCGACCGATGAATCCGCTCGAAACTCTCCGCGATCACTGCGCGCACACCGAGCAGCATCGTGCCCTTGGCCGCCCAGTCGCGGCTTGAGCCCGTGCCGTACTCCTTGCCCGCAACAATCACGAGCGGCGTCTTGTGCTTCGCATGCGACAGCGACGCCTCGAAAAAGCTCGTCGGCTCCGCGCCCGGCGCAGTGCGTGTCCACCACCCTTCCATGCCCGGCGTCAGCTCGTTCTTGAGGCGGATGTTCGCAAACGTGCCGCGCATCATCACTTCATGATTGCCGCGACGCGCGCCGTACGAATTGAAATCGGCCTTCGCCACGCCCAGTGACTTGAGCCACGCGCCGGCCGGGCTCTTCTCGGCAATCGAACCCGCCGGGGAGATGTGGTCGGTGGTGATCGAATCGCCGAACATGCCGAGCACGCGCGCGCCGGCAATCGGCTGCACGCCGGGGGGCGTCATCGTCATTCCCTCGAAGTACGGCGGATGCTTCACGTACGTGCTCGTGTCGCTCCACTTGTAGCGGCTGCCGGTCGGCGCCTCGATCGCCTGCCACTCGGCATCGCCCTTGAACACGTTCGCGTACTGCGTCACGAACATCTCGCGCTTCACGCTCGAGAGAATCGTGTCCGCCACTTCCTTCGAGCTCGGCCAGATGTCGCGCAGGAACACCGGGCCGTCGCTGCCAATACCCAGCGGCTCGGTGTCGAGGTCGATGTCCATGCGCCCAGCGAGCGCGTACGCCACCACGAGCGGCGGACTGGCGAGATAGTTGAAGCGCGTCTGGGGATTGACGCGCCCCTCGAAGTTGCGATTGCCGCTGAGCACCGCGGCGACCGTCAGCTTCCCGTCGTCAATGGCCTTGGAAATCGACTCGGGCAGTGGCCCCGAGTTGCCGATGCACGTGGTGCATCCGTAGCCCACGATGTTGAAGCCCAGTGCGTCAAGCGCACTCTGCACGCCGGCCTTCGCGAAGTAGTCCGCGGCCACCTTCGACCCCGGCGCGATGCTCGTCTTCACCCAGGGCTTCACCTGCAACCCCTTGGCCACCGCCTTCTGCGCCACGAGTCCCGCGGCGAGCATCACGCTCGGGTTGCTCGTGTTGGTGCAGCTCGTGATCGCGGCGATCACCACCGCCCCGTCGCGCAACTCGAACGTCTGTCCACGATGCGTGCAGAGCACCGACGCCGGCACCGGCGCGCCTTCCGACTCCATCACTGCGACGGCCGCGGCATCACCCTTCGGCGCACTCGCGGCGCGCTGCGCCTTGTACGCCTCGGCGTACATGGCCTTCGACTGCGAGAGCGGCACGCGGTCCTGCGGACGCTTGGGGCCCGCGAGGCTCGGCACCACGGTACCCAAGTCGAGTTCGAGCGTGTCGGTGAACTCGGGATCTGGCGTGGCATCCGTACGGAAAAGTCCCTGCGCCTTGCTGTACGCCTCCACCAGCGCCACCTGCTCCGGCGCGCGACCTGAGAGCGTGAGGTACCTGAGCGTCTCCGCGTCCACGGGAAAGAAGCCCATGGTCGCGCCGTACTCGGGCGCCATGTTCGCGATCGTCGCACGATCGGCGAGCGCCAGCGACGACAAGCCCGCGCCGTAAAACTCGACGAACTTGCCCACGACCTTCTTCTTCCGCAGCATCTCGGTGCACGTGAGCACGAGGTCCGTGGCGGTCGCCCCTGCAGGCAGCTTGCCGTGCAGCTTGAAGCCGACGACGTCCGGAATGAGCATGCTGACCGGCTGCCCCAGCATTGCCGCCTCGGCCTCGATGCCGCCGACGCCCCAGCCGAGCACGCCCAGGCCGTTGATCATCGTCGTGTGCGAGTCGGTGCCAACGAGCGAGTCGCAGTAGACGAGCGTGTCCGCTCCGTCCTTGGCCGTGAAGGCCACCTGCCCGAGGTACTCGAGGTTCACCTGATGGCAGATGCCGGTGCCCGGCGGCACGACGCGGAAGTTGTCGAGTGCGGTCTGGCCCCAGCGCAGGAACTCGTAGCGCTCGTTGTTCCGCTCGTACTCGAGCTTCGTGTTGATGAGCAGCGCCGCCTCGGTGCCGTACTCGTCCACCTGCACCGAGTGGTCGATGACCAGGTCCACCGGCTGCAGCGGGTTAATCTTGGTCGGATCGCCGCCGAGCGCGGCCAGCGCATCGCGCATTGCGGCCAGGTCCACGACGCACGGGACGCCGGTGAAGTCCTGCAGCAGCACGCGCGCCGTGCGGAACGCGATCTCCTTCTCGACCTTGGCCTTCACATCCCAGCGCGCGAGCGCCTCGACGTCGGCCTGCTTCACGAAGGCGCCATCCTCGTTGCGCAGCAGGTTCTCGAGCAGAATCCGCAGCGAGAAGGGGAGGCGCGAGGCGCGTGAGCCACCGAGTGCGTCGGCGGCCGCGAGGTGATAGTACGCGTAGCGGTGGCCGCCCACCTCGAGTGTGGAACGGCTCTTGAACGAGTCCGGATGTGCCATGTGGTGAATCTCTCGGCCGGGGCGCCCATCGCTTGGCGGGGCGCTTGTTGGCAACGGAGCCACTGCAAGGGCCACGCGGGCCGCAGGCAGGCTGCACGCATACTACAACAGGGAACGGTCGCGCGCGCCACCCCGAGCCGCCGACATCATTGCCCGAGCGCGGAACAAGGGGTTACCCTAGGCGCATGAGCGCACTCGACCCGATCGACCTCGCGGAACACTTGGTGGAACTCGACTCGACCTCGGGCGCCGAGGGGCCGGTCCTCGAACGGATGGAGGCCGTGCTGCGGGAGCGGAACTGGCGTCTCACGCGCATCCCCGTGTCCGCGGGACGATGGAACATCCTCGCCACGAGCGGAGAGCGTCCGCGGGTGACGCTCTCCACACACCTCGACACGGTCCCCCCCTTCATCGCGCCACGCCGCGCCGGGGGCAAACTCTACGGCCGCGGCTCGTGCGATGCCAAGGGAATCGCGGCTGCCATGTGCGTGGCCGCCGAACGCCTGCGCGAGGGCGGGGTGAGCGTCGCGCTCCTCTTCGTGGTCGGCGAGGAGACGGCCCACGACGGTGCGATGGCCGCCAACCTGTTCCAGACCTCGAGCCAGATCCTCATCAACGGCGAACCGACAGAAAGCGCACTGGCCGTCGGCACCAAGGGCG
>JAYTVE010000126.1:0-7210 GCA_043744185.1 Gemmatimonadota bacterium
GCCACGTACGGCGTGCGCTTGGCCGCGCTGTCGGCGCTCAAGCCCGACTTGATGAGCGAATCGCGACGCGCCATGCGTCGTGTGTCCGTGCGCGCCGAATCCGCCGCGGTGGCCGAATCCTGCGCCGAGGTGAAGCGGCGCACGAGGTTGCCCTTCGCATCGGTGACGTCCACCGTCACCGTCTGGTTCGCGCTCTAGAGCCAGTAGCGGATGATCGCACCGCTGGGCGGGTTCTGCCCCACCGGACTCTGACCGCCACCACCACCGAAGCCGCCGCCCATGTTCTCGCGATACGGATCGCGCGGCTGGAAGACATGCGCGTTCTTGGCGAGGAGCACGTCCGTCACCTGTCGCAACACCGAGATGTCGTCCATGATGTAGAACGAGCGGCCGTGCGTGCCGACTACCAGGTCGCCTTCCTTGATGGCCAGGTCGTGCACCGGCACCGGCGGCAAGTTTTTCTGCAGCGGCTGCCAGTTGTCGCCATCGTTGAACGAGACCCACACGCCCTTTTCGGTGCCCGCAAAGAGCAAGCCGCGCCGCACCGGATCTTCACGAATGACGCGCGTGAACTGTCGAGCGTCGATGCCCGTGGTGATACGCGTCCACGTCTTGCCGTAGTCGTTCGATCGATAGAGGTAGGGCGTCCAGTCGTCCATCTGGAACCGGTTGGCCGCCATGTACACGGTGCTTGCCGAATAGTGGCTTGGCTCGATGATGCTGATGCGCGCGAACTCCGGCAGGTCCTTCGGAGTGACGTTCGTCCACGACTTGCCCGCGTCCTGCGAGAGCTGGATCCAGCCGTCATCGCTGCCCGTCCACAACACCCCCGCCTTCAACGGCGACTCGGCCATCGCGAAGATGGTCGCGTAGGTTTCGACGCCCGTCTGGTCCTTGGTGATCGGACCGCCCGAGGGGCCCATCGTTTTTGGGTCGTTGCGGGCGAGCGTCGGCGAGATCTGCTGCCAGCTGTTGCCTTCATTGATGGAGCGCCACAGCTCGCTGCCGCCGACGTAGAGCACCTTCGGGTCGTGCGGCGAGGTGACGATCGGAAACGTCCACTGGAAGCGGTGCTTGATGTCTTCCGACGAGTAGCCCATCGGATTGTCCGGCCACGGCGACACGTTCTTGCTGAAGCCCGTCTTGAAATCCTTGCGCGTGAGCAGGCCGCCGTACGAGCCGGCAAAAATGACATCCGGATTGGTCGGCAGCGCGGTCACGTAGCCCGACTCACCACCGCCGGCATCGAGCCAATCGCCGATGTTCGTGCCGCCCGGCTTGCGGCTCGGGCCGCAGAGCGTCGAATTGTCCTGCTGCGCGCCACAGACCCAGTACGGGAAGTGGTTGGTGGTGCTCACGTGATAGAACTGCGCCGTGGCAAAGTCCTGGTCGGTCCAGGTCCGCCCGCTCGTGAACGAGACGTTGGCGCCGCCGTCGTTCGCGTTGATCATGCGCGTCGGATCGTTCGGTGCGATCCACAGGTCGTGGTTGTCGCCGTGCGGTACGCGGATGGGGGTGAACGTCTTGCCGCCGTTGGTGCTGCGGTACAACCCCGTGTTGAGCGCGTACACCGTGTTGGTGTCTTTCGGATCGGCGAAGACGCGCGAGTAGTACCAGGCGCGCTGGCGCAGCATGCGCTGCTCGTTGACCTTGCTCCAGCTCTCGCCGGCATCGTCCGACCGATAGACGCCGCCTTCATCTGCTTCGATGAGCGCCCAGAGGCGGCGCGGGTTGGCCGGGCTCACCGTGATCCCCGAGTTGCCCCAGATCCCCTTGGGCAGGCCGCGGTTACGCGTCATCTCGGCCCACGTCTCGCCACCGTCGGTGCTCTTCCAGATGCCGCTGGCGGCGCCGCCGCTCCACAGCTTCCACGGCCGTCGATAGACCTGCCAGATGGCGGCGTAGAGCACGTTGGGGTTCGTCGGATCGACCACGAGGTCGGTGACGCCCGCGGAGTCGCCCACAAACAGCGTGCGCTTCCACGTCTTGCCGCCGTCGACGCTCTTGTAGACGCCGCGTTCCTCGGAGCTGGCGAACGCCTTGCCCTGTGCGCCTACCCACACGATGTCGGGGTTGAGCGGGTGCACCTTCACGCGCGAGATGTGCTGCGTTTCGCGGAGTCCGAGAAACGTCCACGTCTTGCCGCCGTCGGTTGTCTTCCAGACGCCCTCGCCCGGGGCCACGTTACCACGGATCGGATACTCGCCCGTCCCGACATACACGATGTCCGGGTTGGTCTCGGCCACGCCGATGGCGCCGATGGTGCCGCCGAAATGCTTGTCGGTCATCGGCGACCAGTTCATGCCGCCGTCGGTGCTCTTGAACACGCCCCCGCCGGTGGTGCCCATCCAGTACTCCTGCGGACGGGATGCCGAGCCGACGGCGGCTACCGAGCGGCCACCGCGATAGGGGCCGATTTCGCGGTAGCGAAGGGCGCTGAAGGCGTTGGTGTCGAGCGCATTCGCGTAGGCCACCGCCGGCATCTGCAGAATCGGCTGCGGCGGATTGACGCGCGTGACGCGCTGGGCGGAGAGCGTGGCGAGTGGCGCCACGAGGGGAACGAGGCGCGCCGTGTGGCGCGCGAAGGCGGCAAGGGACCGCAGCGACATGCAGGACTCCAAGGGGGAGATGGACATCCCGAATCCTGCGCCCGACGTGCTGCAACGGGCAAGGGGCACTCGCGCAGGGATCCCGGTCCTTGCGCAACGCGCCGCCCCCCGACGGTGTTGGACGTGCGGCTGGTGATGCACCGCCGCGCGCGCCACCCGAGACGCGGTGCGACGGTCCCGAGGGACCGCCGCACCCCGCATCGCGTGGGCCAGGATCGCGCTTAGCGCGCGATCAGGACCACGATGAGGATGATGCCGAGCACGAGCGCGAGGGTCGTGATGGTGAAGGTGTTGGAGCCGCCTTCGTTCACGGGGGCCAGGCGCGCAACCGCCGACTTGGGAACCAGTTCCTGGGTGTCATGCGCGAAGCGCGTGGTCTGCACGCGCGGACCGCTGGTGGCCGGCGCCACGGCCGCGGGCTGTTCGGTCGTCTGGGCGGTCTCGACGCGCGCGGCGTCGGTGCCGATCTGGGCGGACGCGATCGCCGGGAGGGTGGCGACGAGTGAAGCAGCGAGCACGAGCAGGGTCTTGTTCGACATGGAAAACTCCGTGTAGGAAGAGCGGGACGGCGGCGTGCAGCCTCCCGGCGGGTTGAACCATCCGGCGTCACGCACGAAGGCGAGCGGCGCAGGTCGGGGGACCGCTAGGTGATCCTGCGGCCCTGAATGACGCTGATGAGCACCGCGATGATCGCGATCACGAGCAACACATGGATGAAGCCGCCCATCGTCGTGGCGGTGACGAGACCGAGCGCCCAGAGAACGATGAGAACGAGTGCGATGGTCCAGAGCATGGGTCGGGCCTCGATGCCGGGAGAGGGAAACAGTGGCGTGGCTTCCACCTCCTCCATGATGCCGCCGCCCGACGCGCACAACCATCACTCAAGTGAATGAGTGAAGAGGTACGTCAAAGGAGGGAGATCGGCGAGCGACAACGCGCGCTCGTCGCCCCGAACCTGCTGCGACGTGGTGCCGTTCTGCCTACTCGGGCGCGCGCCGGTGGGCGAAGGCGGCAATCTGGAGCCGCGTGTGCAGGGCGAGCTTCTCCATCACGTTGCGCACGTGGCTCTTGACCGTGTGCGTGGCGATCGAGAGCCGCGCGGCAATCTCCTTGTTGCTCAAGCCCTCGCCAATCAAGGCGACCACCTCGCGCTCGCGCGCGGTCATGCGCGCCGTCGAGCCGGCGACGGCGCGCCCACGAATGAGCGCTTCCTTGGCGATCTGCGAGAAGAGCGTGGAGGTCATCTCGCGCGGCAACACGGCGTCGCCGGCCGCCACCGTGCGGATGGTCTCGACGAGGTCCTCGACCGTCGCGTCCTTGACGGTGAAGCCGCTGACCCCGGCATTCACGAACTCGATCAGCCCCTCGTGCCCCGGCTGCAGGTCGGTGATGACGACGCGGGCTGCGGGATGTTCCTTCATCACGAGGTCGGCAATCTTGAGCGCCTGATCGGCCCAGAGACTGACGTCGAGCAGGATCACCTGCGGCTGCGCCTTGGCGAGCATGGCGCGACTGCCATGCGCCTCGCTCGCCACCACGGTGAAGTCGGCGGACTTGCCGAGGAGCGCGGTCATCCCGTCGCGCACCATGCGGTTGTTCTCGATGAGGGCGACGGTGATCAGTGGCGCCGTGGGCGAGGCCGGCCGCACGGCGACGAGCGCGCGCACCGCGGGCTTCGGGATGCCGAGTGCGCGGGACGGACGCGCTGGAGGCGCACCGGCCTGCGGGGCGTCCGGTTCGCTCACGGTTTGCTTCAGCGGTGTCATGGGCTACTCCATGCTCGCGATGAGCTGCGCCGTGATGACGGTGAGGAAATCCTTGTAGGCGAGCGGCTTCGCGATGTAGCCATCGCACCCTGCCGCCCGGATGCGCTCCTCGTCCCCCTTCATCGCCAGCGCCGTGAGGGCAATGATCGGAATCGACGCGGTGTTGGGGTCTGCCTTGAGGAGGCCCGTCGCTTCGAGGCCATCCATGCCCGGCAGCTGGATATCCATCAAGATGAGGTCGGGGGGATCGGCACGCACCATCGCGAGCCCGAGCTCGGCGTTCACCGCAGTCTGCACCTTGTGACCCGCCGACTCCAGCAGGAACAGCGCGAGCCGCATGTTCGTCGGATTGTCTTCGATGATCAGGATTGTTGCCATGTCAGGTTGCCTGGTGTCGGCCGGAGAGCGCGCGGCGGATTTCGGTCGTGAGTCGGCTCTGGTCCAACCCGGTTCGTTCCATGATGGTCGTCACTGCGCCGTTGAGTCGAAGGATGTCTGCTGCGGAGAACTGTTCGTCGGTCACGATGATGAGCGGGATGTTCGCGGTGCTATCCTGCTCGTTGAGCGCGGTCACCACCTCGAAGCCGTTCACGTCCGGCATCATCAAGGCGAGGACGATCAAGTCGGGGCGATGCTGGCGCGCCATCGCCACCGCTTCGGCTCCGCCGGTCGCCCGCAGCACGGTCGTCGCGAGCCCGAGCATCCGGTCCGCGATCAATGTGACGGCATCCGCGTCGCGATCGACGACCAGCACGCGGAGCGCATCACCCGGCGCGGCGGGCAGGAGGCCGATGTCCGTGAGCGATTCGAGGAAGTCCTGTCGGCTGACCGGCTTCTGCATGACCGCCGCCGCTCCCAACGCGAAGCCGCGTCCGCGATCGGCAATGATCGAGATGATGACCACCGGAACGTTGCGCAACGCCGGCACGAGCTTGATGCGCGAGAGGAACTCCCAGCCGTCCATGTCCGGCAGCATGATGTCGAGCGTAATCAGCGCCAACGGCTGTTGCAGTCCAATCGCGAGCGCGGCCTCGGCCGAGACGGCATGAAACACCGTGAACCCCTCGGCTTCGAGTTGCACGCGGATCAGGTTGGCCGACTTGAAGTCATCCTCGACGACGAGCGCCACGCGCTGCATCGAGGTGCCCTCGCCGCGAGGCCCGTCGTTGAGCGGCTCCGCGGTGGGGAGCGTCGTTGTCGCGGCCGCGCCCACCTCGCGATACGGAATCCATACCGTGAACGCCGAACCGACACCTGCGGCGCTCTCCACCGCGATGGTACCACCGTGGAGCTCGACCAGCTGGCGCACCATCGCGAGCCCCAGCCCGGTGCCCTCGAACTTGCGCGCGAGGCCGCCATCGATCTGGCTGAACGGGGTGAACAGCCGATGCAGCGCCTCGGCCGCGATGCCGATGCCGCTGTCGGTCACGGTGATGCGGATGTACTCCTCGAATGGCGG
The DNA here is from genome assembly GCA_043744185.1 of Gemmatimonadota bacterium. Taxonomy (GTDB): domain Bacteria; phylum Gemmatimonadota; class Gemmatimonadetes; order Gemmatimonadales; family Gemmatimonadaceae; genus JACPPC01. Next base: position 5,835 of record JAYTVE010000126.1, read on the forward strand.
ATGCGTGAGCGGAAGCGCGCGCCCCGTCCATCCGGTGGACATCGTGCCGACATCCGACGCTGCGACGCGCGTGGCCTGCAGCCTGACGGTGCCACCATCGCCCGTGAACTTGACGGCGTTGGCCAGCAGATTGTATACCACCTGCTTGATCTTGCGCGCGTCCACCTGCACGGAGCCCAGGTCACTGGCCGATTCGACCCCGAGGCGGATGCGCCGGCTCAGCGCCTTCTCGCGGATGATCGAGAGGCTGTTGGCGAAGAGTGCCGCGAGCTGCACCCGTTCGAGGTCGAGCGTCATCTTGCCTGACTCGACCTTGGCGAGGTCGAGGATGTCGTTGATCAGCGAGAGTAGGTGCTTGCCGCTCCCGTAGATGTCGCTCATGCACCGGCGTTGCGCTTCGGTCAGCTCACCCAGCAAGCCGTCGGCAAGCACCTCGGAGAAGCCGATGATCGCGTTGAGCGGCGTTCGCAGCTCGTGCGACATGTTGGCGAGGAACTCCGACTTGAGGCGGCTCGCGCTCTCGAGTTCGATGTTCTTGGCCTGCAGCGCCTGCTCGATGCGCGTGCGATCGGTGACATCGCGGACCGCGGCGAACACCCCCTTGAGGGTCCGGTCGCGATCATGGAAGGTGGTCGCATTGATGGCCACGGCCGTCTCCTTCCCGTCCCGTTCGCGGGCCGTGAGTTCGACCTCGCTGACCCGCCCTTCGCCCAAGGCTCGGCGGATGGCGGAATCCGCCGCAGCGGGCTCGGTGAAGCTGGTCGCGAACGGAGCTCCCACGAGTTCGTCCCGCGTGCATCCCGTCAGCAACTCGGCTTGCCGGTTGACGTCGGTGATGATCCCGCGCGGGTCGGTGACGAGGAGCGCGTCCATGTGCGCTTCGAGCAGCGAGCGCGTGTAGTACTGCTGGTCCCGGAGGCGCTGGTCGAGCTTGAGGCGCTCCTCTTCGATCAACCGACCGGCGCTGTTGTCCACGAAGATGAGCAGGAACCCGATGAGCGCCTGCTGGTCATCCCGCAACGCGGTCACGTTCACGCGCACCGGGAGGCGCGTTTCGTCCTTGCAGCGGTAGGTGATGTCGTAGATGTCCTCGATGCCACGGATGGCCCGGAACGCGAGCGCGTCGAAGCCGGGCGCGATCGGCGTCCCGAACTCAGCACTTAGCGCCAGCGCACGCTCGATCACTTCCTGCGAGTCGGAGAGGTCGGCGGGGGTCACCGAGTCGATCACCTGCGCGGCCGCATATCCGAGCATGCGCTCGGCGCCCTTATTGAACAGCTGGATCACGCCGGTCAGGTCGGTCGCGATCAAGGCGACGTTGCGACTGCTGAGGATCGCCTGTTGGAGAGCAAACGCCTGCGTCGATGTCTGGATGG
>JAYTVE010000127.1:0-2221 GCA_043744185.1 Gemmatimonadota bacterium
GAGATGGCCAAGGCGCTGCCCGCGGCGTACGAGGCGCTCCTTCTCACGGAGCGGCGGCTCGAATCACACTTCCGCGACATGCAGGACCTTGAGTTCACCGTCGAGGACGGCACGCTCTTCCTGCTGCAGACGCGCACCGGCAAGCGTACCGCGGCCGCTGCCGTGCGATGCGCCGACGACATGGTGGGCGAGAAGCTCATCAACAAGAAGGAAGCGGTGCTGCGCGTCATGCCGGAGCAGCTCGACCAGCTGCTGCACCCGGTGATCGACGCCGCGGTGCGGGCCGAGCCGCTCGCGGTGGGCCTGCCCGCGAGCCCCGGCGCGGCGGCTGGCGTGGCCGTGTTCGACCCCGACGTCGCGGAAACGCGAGCCGCCGCTGGCGAGGCGGTGATCCTCGTGCGCGAGGAGACCACTCCCGAGGATTTTCACGGAATCGTGGCTGCGCGTGGCGTGCTCACGAGCCGCGGCGGCATGACGAGCCACGCCGCCGTCGTCTGCCGCGGCATGGGCAAGTGCGCCATCGTCGGCGCCAAGGACGTGGAAGTTGACACGACCCACCGCCGCTTCACGGCGGGCGGTGTGACCGTCCACGAGGGCGAGTGGATCACGATCGACGGTGCCACCGGGCGCATCTTTCCTGGCGACCTGCCGACTGTGCCGAGCGAAGTGGTGCGCGTCATCTCGGGCACGATGCCGCTCTCGAGGGCGCCGGTGTACAAGTCGTTCTCGCAGGTGCTCGGTTGGGCCGACGAGTTTCGCACGCTCAAGGTGCGCGCAAACGCCGACACGCCGCGCGATGCACGGATCGCCCGCGGCTTCGGCGCCGAAGGAATCGGGCTCTGCCGAACCGAGCACATGTTCTTCGAGGGCGAGCGCATCACAGCCATGCGGGAGATGATCGTCTCGCGCGACGAAGCTGGTCGACGCCGCGCGCTCGCCAAGCTGCTCCCCATGCAACGGCTCGACTTCGACGGCATCTTCGAGGCGATGGACGGATTCCCCGTCACCATCCGCTTGCTCGACCCGCCGCTGCACGAGTTCCTGCCGCACGGCGGCGAGGATGCCAAGCACCTTGCGCGCGCGCTCGGCATTCCGCGTGCCGAACTGCAGAAGATCGTCGAGTCGCTCCGCGAGACCAATCCGATGCTCGGGCATCGCGGCTGCCGCCTTGGCATCACCTACCCCGAGATCACCGAAATGCAGGCGCGCGCCATTTTCGAGGCCGCGGTCAAGGCCAAGCGCCGCGGCATCGATGTGCGTCCGGAGATCATGGTACCGCTCGTGGCCACGGTCGAGGAGCTTCGGCACCAGCGCTACATCATCGACGGCGTGGCGGAACAGGTGCTGGGCGGCATGGGTGAGTCGGTGCCCTACCTCGTGGGCACGATGATCGAGCTGCCGCGTGCCGCGCTGACCGCGGACCGGATCGCCGAGTCGGCGGAGTTCTTCTCGTTCGGCACTAACGACCTCACGCAGACGACGTTCGGCCTCTCGCGCGACGACGCTGGCCGCTTCCTGCCCGACTACGTGGCCAAGGGGTTACTACCGCACGACCCGTTCCAGGTGCTCGATGCGGACGGCGTCGGCAAGCTGATCTCGATGGCGGTCAAGGATGGACGCCGTACACGCCCGTCGCTCAAGACCGGCATCTGTGGCGAACACGGCGGAGAACCGCGCTCGATTGCGCTCTGCCACGCCATGGGGCTCGACTACGTGTCCTGCTCGCCATTCCGGGTGCCCATCGCTCGTCTGGCTGCGGCGCACGCCGCCCTCGCGACGGCGCACTGAGTTGTCGCTAACGGCCGCCGGTCTTGACGATCGGCGGAAGTGTGACGTGCGCCTCTTGTCGGGGCACGCTTCTGCCGAGAACTTGACCTGTATGGCTCCTTCGCCGCGCAGCGGGGTAGCCACGGCTTGGTCCCTGTCGGGTCCGGGCCATCCCCCAGACCGTTGGAGTCCCCGTGACGCGTCCCACTTCGTTGCTGCGCCTGCTCGTCGTGTCGTCGATCGCGATTGCCGCTGCGTGCAGCAGTAGCAGCAGCGGTTCGACGCCCACGAATCCGGTGGTGACGGCAACGCAGCTGACCGCGCAGGCCAGCCAGGTCACGGCGGGATGCTTCTCGCGCCTCGTGCCGGACACTCCGGTGGTGGTGCTCAAGGATGCGAGCAACAACTTGGTCGCGAACGCCTCGGTCACCTTCGCAGTCACGTCGGGTGGTGG
>JAYTVE010000128.1:0-2208 GCA_043744185.1 Gemmatimonadota bacterium
CGCGCGCGCCGTTCGCGCTCGAGCGCGAGCTGCTGCTGCGCGCCGAGCTGCTGCGCGTGGCGGAAGCGCAGCACGTGCTGCTGCTCGTTTCGCACCACATCGCATCGGACGACTGGTCGCGCAACGTGATGTTCCGTGAATTGTCGGAGCTGTACGCGGCCTTCGCCGAGGGGCGCGCGCCGACGCTCGCGCCGGTGGCCGTGCAGTACGGCGACGTGGCGGCGTGGCTTGCCGATGCCCAGTCGGGCGCGACGATGACCGCGCACATGCGGCACTGGGTTGAGCGGCTCGACGGCGCGCCGGAGCAGCTCACGCTTCCGTTTGACCACCCGCGCGGCACTACGCCGCAGTTTGTTGGCCGACGGATCAACGCGGTCGTGGAGCGCGAGGTGGTGGATGCGCTGCGGCGGGTCGCACTCGGTGCGAAGGGGTCGCTCTTCTCGGCGATCCTCGCGGCGCACGCGGCGTTCCTCTCGCGGATCACGGGGCAGCAGGACCTCGTCATCGGCGTGCCCGTGGCCGGACGCGCGCACCCGGACCTCGACGGAGTGATCGGCTACCTCACCAACACGCTGCCGATCCGCGTGACCATCGAGGGAGCGCCAACGTTCGCGGAGCTGGTGGCGAGCACGCACGCTGCGTGTCTCGACGGCTACGAGCATCAGGACCTGCCGTTCGAGACGCTCGCGAGCGAGGTGCAGCGCCGACGCGGCGGCGCATCGCCCGTTTTCCAGACACTCTGCACGCTGCATGACCAGGCGCCGGTCGCGCTCACGCTCGGGCGCCTGCAGGTGACGCCGGTGGGCTTCGAGGCCGGATGGGTGAAGCTCGACCTTGCCCTCGATGCAGCCACGCGACCCGATGGCACGATGCAGCTGACGATGGGCGCGCGCGCCGACCTCTTCGAGGCCGACACCATCGAGCGGCTGCTCGCGCACTTCGTGACGATGCTGCGCGGCATCGCCGCCGACCCGCAGGCCCGCATCGACGCACTACCGTTGCTCACCGCTCCCGAGTCCGAACAGTTGGTGGTCGGGTGGAATGCCACCGCGCGCGCCTTCCCCGGACCCGACACGCTGCACGGGCGCATCCTCGCCGCCGCGCACGCCACTCCGGAGGCGATCGCCCTCGAGTGGGAGGACCAGGCGACCGTGGTACGGCGGATGTCGTTTGGTGAGCTGGTGGCACGTGCGGCAGCGCTGCAGCCGCTGCTGCGCTCGGTGGGCGCGGGGCCCGGCGTTGGTGTGGGTGTCTGCGTGGAGCGCTCACCGGAACTTGTCGTGTCCATGCTGGCCGCCATGATGGCCGGCAGCCACTACGTGCCATTCGATCCCGCGTATCCGACCGAGCGGCTGACCTTCATGCTCGACGATGCGGCGGTGCCGGTGCTGCTCGTGCACGGCGCCACGCGCGCTGCGGTCGAGGCGTTCACTGCGGCGAGCGCGCACGCGGTACGTATCGTCGATCTCGACCAGCCGTTGCCGAGCGCGAAGGCAAGTCTGAAGGCGAAGGCGAGCGCGGCGGCGAAGGAGGCCACCGCGAGCGATCTCGCGTACGTCATCTACACGTCGGGCTCCACTGGCCGCCCCAAGGGGGTGATGATCCCGCACAGCGCGGTGGTCAACTACCTCGCGTGGATGCAGGCGCAGTACCCGATGGCGGCCAGCGACGCCGTGTTGCAGAAGGCGCCGGCGAGCTTTGATGCCTGTATCTGGGAATTCTTCCTGCCGCTCGTGTCGGGCGCGCGCATGGTGCTCGCACGACCGGGCGGACATCAGGATCCCGAGTACCTGCTGGCCGCGCTCGCGCGCCATGCGATCACCGTGCTGCAGCTCGTGCCCGTGCAGTTCCGGATGCTGCTCGAAGTCCCGAACGCGAACCTCGGCGTGTCGATGGGTGGGCTGCGCCGCCTCTTCTTTGGTGGCGAAGCGCTGCCCGGTGACCTGCTCGGTGCGGTTCGCGCGCACTTGCCCGCGTTGGCGGTCACCAACCTGTACGGTCCGACCGAGGCGACGGTGTACGCGACCGCGTGGGATGCGCCCGTGGGCACGTGGCGCGGCGCCACGGTGCCCGTGGGCAAGCCGATCGCGAACGCGCGCGTCTACATCGTGGAGCGGAGTGGCGCACCCGCGCCGGTGGGTGTTGCCGGGGAGCTGCTCATCGGCGGCGTCGGGCTCGCGCGCGGCTATCACGAGCGGGAGGCGCTCA
>JAYTVE010000129.1:0-27516 GCA_043744185.1 Gemmatimonadota bacterium
CGAACTGCCCGACGAGATCATGGTGCGCTTCACGCACCGCATCGGCTCGCTGCACGCAGTGTTCTTGCCGGGAGGAGGCACGATCCACGCCTTTCGCCGTGAAGTGCCCAAGGCCATGACGCACGACCAGTACATGGAGATCCACGTGCAGAACCTGCTGCGCTTCACGCTCGAGATGCCGGTGGACATCCTCGCGCACCCGACGCTGCTGCCGCTCACTTTCCGCGCCATTCCCCTCGAGGAGATGTGGACGGACGCGCGCGAGAACCGCGCCGTGGAAGCGCTGCGCCGCGCGAAGATCGCGTTCGAGATTTCCAACCGGTACCGCCCGCACGAGCGCTTCGTGCGCAAGATGGTCGAAGCCGGCGTGCGCATCTCGCTCGGCTCCGACGGACACTCGCTCGAGCAGGTGGCCGACATCGCCTGGCCGCTGGCCGCCGCGCGCGCTCTCGGCGTCAAGGACGAGGATTTGTACGACCCGCATGTGCACGGATCGAAGACCGGATTCTTCGGTGGGAAGCCTGTGCGGGCGACGTGACGCAGGGCGCGTTGGGCGGTGCACGGCCGTGGTCGGCAGCTTTCGCGGTGGTGCGCGGCTATCGAGCGGCAATCGTCGCGCCTGTGGACGCGCCGCCGATTCGCGATGGCGCCGTGATCGTGGACCAGGACCGGATCGTCTATGTCGGGCCGGCGGGTGGCGCGCCGACAGCGCCACTCACCGACTTGGGCGACGTAGTTCTCACGCCAGGGCTCGTCAACACGCACACGCATCTCGACCTCACGGCGTATCGGGGCGGCGTGCTCGCCGGTCTCGACTTCTTCGGCTGGATCCGGACGCTCACGCGCTCGAAGGCAACGCTCACCGCCGACGAACTGCTCGACAGCGCACGCGCCGGGATCATGGGCGGCCTCGCCCGCGGCATCACCACGTACGCCGACACGAGCAACACCGATGCGGCGCTCGACGCGATGGCGGAGTTGGGTGTGCGCGGGATCGCCTACCGCGAGGTGTTCGGCCCCGATCCGGTGATTGCCGATGCGGCGCTGGCTGAACTCGCCCAACAGGTACGCGCCATGCAGCGGCGCGCGCCGCCGCTGGTGACGGTGGGTGTGAGCCCGCATGCGCCGTACTCGGTGTCGGACGAACTGTTCACGCGTACAGCGGCGTTCGCGCGCGAGCACCAGCTGCCGATCGCCATCCACATCGCGGAGTCGGCGGCCGAAGACGAACTCGTGATGCACGGGCGCGGAGCGTTCGCGGGCTTCCTTGCGGGTCGGGGGATTGCAGTGGTGCCGCGCGCGGCGACGCCGATCGCACTCCTCGCGCAGGCCCGTGCGCTGGGTGAACGCACCTTGCTCATTCACTGTGTGCGAGTGAACGGCGACGACATCGTGACGATGGCGCGCCACGGATGCGGCGTCGCGCACTGCCCGCTCTCGAATCAGTGGTTTGGACATGGCGCGGCGCCGTTGGGAGAGCTGCTCGCGCGCGGGGTACGCGTCGGGATGGGCACCGACTCGCTGGGCTCGAATTCCGGAATGGACGTGCTGGCGGAAGCGGCCATGTCACTCGCGCGCAGCCGAGCCGCGGGACCTCATTCGGTACCGGGGGCCGCCCTTGATGCGACCGATCCGCTCACGATGGCGACACTCGCGGGGGCGCGTGCGCTGCGCATGGACGACACGATCGGCAGACTGGCGGAGGGCTATGCCGCCGACCTGGCCTGGTTCCCGCGGCCGGACTCGCTCAGGCGCAACGCCGCGCTGACCACCGCGCTTGTGGGTGACGCGCTGGCGGAAGCCGGCCGCGTTGCGCTGGGTGTGACGGTGGCAGGACAGGAGCTGATGGCGGGCCGCACGGCGTCGCCGCAATACATCGCGCTCGAGGAACGGGTCATGGCCATCAGCGAGCGACTGCGTCGCTGGCGCGCGGCCAACACCGACGGTTAGGTTGGTTGGAACCCTGAGGAGACCGGCATGGCGGACGGACGCACGACCCGCATCTGGCGCGACGGCGAGTTCGTGAAGTGGGAGGACGCGACCATCCACGTGATGAGTCACGCCCTCCACTACGGCGCCGGGATGTTCGAGGGGATCCGCTGCTACGAGACGCCGACAGGTCCGGCCGTCTTCCGGCTCCCCGAGCACATCAAGCGGCTGGCCGAGTCGTGCCGCATCTACCGTATTCCGCTCGAGTACTCGGTGGAAACGCTCGTGCAGGCGACCGTCGACACAGTCAACGCGAACGAGCTGCGGCAGTGCTACCTCCGCCCGCTCGTCATCCGCACGGGTGAGCAGATGGGGATCAACCCGATCGGAGTGAAGGTCGAGACGTTCATCATCGCGTGGAACTGGGGCGCGTACCTCGGCAAGGATGCGCTCGAGCAGGGGGTGGACGTGTGCGTGAGCAGCTGGCGTCGCGCGGCGCCGGACACGGTGCCGATGATGGCCAAGGCGAGCGGCAACTACCAGCAGTCGCAGCTCGCCAAGCTTGAAGCCAAGATGAACAAGTACGCCGAGGGGATCATGCTCGACGTGCACGGCTACGTGGCCGAGGGGTCGGGCGAGAACCTCTTTCTCGTGCGAGACGGCGTGCTGTTCACGTCGCCGGTGGCGAGCGCGATCCTCGGTGGCATCACGCGCGACTCGGTGATGACCATCGCCAAGGATCTGGGGTATGAAGTGCGCGAGGCGGTGATGCCGCGCGAGATGCTCTACACGTCCGACGAGGTGTTCTTCACCGGCACGGCGGTCGAGATCACGCCGATCCGCAGCATCGACCAGATCCCGGTTGGTGCGGGCACGAGAGGTCCGATCACGAAGGCCATTCAGGAACAGTACCTGGGGATTGTGAGCGGCAAGCACCCCGACCGGCATGGGTGGCTCACCATGGTCCCCGAGCCGGCCACCCTGAGCAGCAGATAGAGGAGACCCGATGACCGCGACGCACGGCTGCCTGGCCCTCAACTCCTCCTTCGAGCCGTTGACCATGGTACCGCTGCGCCGCGCGCTGCGTCTCGTGATCGATGGCAAGGCGGAGATCGTCGAGGCCGACACGGGACGCGCGGTTCACTCGGAGCGGATGTCGATGCCGCGACCTGTGGTCATCCGGCTCACCAAGTTCATCCACGTGCCGCGGCGCTTCCGCCGGCAGGTGACGAACACCTTCCTCTTCGCGCGCGACGCGTACACCTGCCAGTACTGCGGGCGCACGCAGGCCGAGCTCAGGCCGCGCGAGGCGCTCACTCGCGACCACCTCATTCCGCTCTCGCGTGGCGGAAGCAACGAGTGGACGAACGTGGTGACCGCGTGCAGCCCGTGCAACACGCGCAAGGCCAACCGGATGCCGAACGAGATCGGGATGCATCCCAAGCATGCGCCGGTGGAACCGCACTTCGTGCACCTGAGTTGGGCGGTGCGGCGACTGACGCCGCAGCAGGCGCGCTACATCAAGGTGTTCTACGGGGCGAACACGCTGCATCATCTCGAGGAGCTCGAGAAGAGTCGGCGTCCGCACAACGTGGCGGCGGCAGCCACCTAGCGATCGCATTGGGTGAAGTGAAGGGCCTGCCTGTTACGCGTACAGCGCGGACGAGCAGGTCCTTCGTTTTTCAAGACGTCGCGCGCCCCACCAACGGCACCACCGTCGTCACCAGCGCCACGACCAGCAGCACCACCACGCTCAACGCCGCCCACTTGAGCGTGAATCGCTGGTGCTCGTCGAACTCCACCCCGCACAACCCCACCAGCAGGTATGTACTCGGCACCAGCGGGCTCAGCAGGTGCACGGGCTGCCCCATGAGTGATGCGCGCCCGATCTCGACCGGCGTGATGCCGTACTGCGCCGCCGCCTTCGCCAGAATCGGAACCACGCCGTAATAAAACGCGTCGTTGCTGATGAAGAAGGTGAACGGCACCGAGAGCAGCGCCGTCACCGGCGCCATGAACGGCCCGAGCGCGGCCGGAACCAGGTGCACCACGCTCTCGGCCATCGCGTCGATCATCTTCGTGCCCGAGAGAATTCCGGTGAAGATGCCTGCGGCGAACACCACGCCAGCCACCGCGAGCGCATTGCCCGCGTGCGCCCCGATGCGTGCGCGCTGGTCCGCGAGCGACGGATAGTTGATCATGATCGCGATGCTGAAGCCGATCATGAACAGCACCGGCAGCGGCAGCACCGCCTTGATGAGCGCGGCAAGCAGCACAACCGTGAGCAGCGCGTTCACCACGCGCAGCTTGGGCCGCTTGAGTGCTTGTACATCCGCTCCCTCATCTCCACCCACGATGCCGTGCTCCGCGTGCGCATCGGGCATGATGGGCGCGGGGCCGCCCTGCGCCAGCAACCGCGCGCGCTCGCCGCGACCCAACTGCCACGCGGCGAACAGCACCCAACACGCACCAGCGACCATGGCGGGCACCAGCGGCGGAAAGAGCGTATTCATGTCCACCGCGAGCGCCGTGGCCACGCGCGCGGTTGGGCCGCCCCACGGCAGCAGGTTCATCACGCCACCGGCGAGCATCGTCACGCAGGCGAGCACGATGGGGCGGATGCCGAGCTTCAAGTAGAGCGGCAGCATGGCCGCCGTGGTGATCATGTACGTGGTCGAGCCGTCGCCATCGAGTGAGACGAGCAGCGCGAGCAGCGCCGTGCCCATCACGATGCGCGCCGGGTCGCCCTTGACCACCTTGATGATGAGCGCCACGAACGGATCGAAAAGCCCCGCGTCGAGCATGATCGCGAAGTACAAGATCGCGAACATCAGCATCACCCCGGTGGGCGCGATGGCCTTGATGCCGTCGAGCATCATCGGCCCGAGCCTGGGCGCGAAGCCGGCGAGCGCACCGAACACGATCGGGATGAGGATCAGGGCCGTGAGTGGGGCGAGCCGCTTGGTCATGATCAGCGCCATGAAGGTCGCGACCATGGCGAAGGCGAGAATGGTCAGCATGCGCCCGCCCTCACCGCACCGCCGGCGCCAATGGCAGCACGATATGCGACGGATAGCGCGCGCTGTGGTACACGGTGTTGTCCTGCGTCACCATGCGGCGGTTCTTGCCGAGCGGCTCGCCCGTGCCGGGATTCACGTCGAAGCGCGGGAAGTTCGAGCTCGAGATGTCCACGCGGATCCGGTGCCCCTTCTTGAAAACGTTGGCGGTGGGGAAGGGGGCGATGGTGAACGCGTAGACCTGACCCGGCTTGAGCAGCACCTCGTGGTCGCGTGTCGCCCGGTAGCGCCCGCGCACGATCGCATCGGTGATGTTGAGGTCGAAGCCGCCGGACCACTCGACTGTAGGCGGGTACACGTCCACGAGTTTGGCGGTAAAGTCGGTGTCGGTGCGATTGCTCGACGCGTGCAGCGTCACGACAATCGGGCCGATGACCGTCATGTCCTCGGCCAGCGGCGCCGTCTGGAACACCACCACGTCGCTGCGCGAGCGGAGCGGCATCCAGGGCGCTGCTGACGGCGGGAAGCGCGAGTCTTCGCGCTGGTCGTACGCGCCATCCTTGAGGCGCGCCGACGAACCACCGCCGATGGTTGGGACCGGATGCGCAGGATCGAAGGTGTACGTGGTGGCGCTGGCGGCCACCTTCGGCTTTTCAGGCGAGAGCGTGCCGTCGCCGTGGAAGTAGTACGGCACGAAGCGCGTGCTCGGCACGGGCCACGACGGATAGTTCTTCCACACGCCGCCGTGGAACAGGCGCTTGTCGGCGTCCTTGTGACCATCGCCCGTGCCCATCACGAACAATCGCACCGGCGCTTCGCGCTCGACCCCCGTGGCCGCCCCTTTCATGAAGTGATCGAACCACTTGATGTGGAACGCGGTCTGGAAATCGGGAATGGCGCCCTCGGGGCCGAAGCTCACGTCGCCCGCGTACGGGCGCAGGTTGCCCGAGTGCGTCCACGGCCCTACAAGAATCCGCTGCGGCGTCTTGTTCCGCTTGTTCAGTTCGCCGTAGTTCATGAAAGTGCCGGCGAGGAAAATGTCATACCAGCCGCCCACGTGCAGCATCGGGATATCGGCCGTCTCGTCGTAGTGCTCCGACCAGTTGACCATCCGGTCCTTCCAGAACGCGTCGTAGTCGGCATGTTCGAAGAAATCGAGATACCACGCCTCATAGGTGGGCTCGATCGAAAGCGGATTGAGTCCGCGAGGCATTGGCTGCCGAGCGTACCAGTCTTCGACCTTCTCGCGCTCGAGTAGCGCTTTCACCTCGGGGCGCTTGGCGTCGGCAAGCAGCTGCTGCCATGCCCATGTGAGCTGGCGCCCCATCTCGTAGGTGCCGCGATACCGCACGCCGTGATCCCAGCCGTTGGCCAGGCCGCCCATGTTGAGCACAAGCGTGGACAGGGCAGGCGGCTTGAGTTGCGCGGCGCCCGCTTGCGAGTGCGCGGCAAACGACTGCCCCCACATGCCAACCTTGCCGTTGGCGTATGGCTGCCTGGCGAGCCATTCGATCGTGTCGTAGCCATCCGTCGCGTCGGCGGGCTGCACCTTGAGGAACACGCCTTGCGAGGTATAGCGACCGCGCAGGCTCTGCACGGCCACCACGTACCCGCGCTGCGCGAAGTAGCGCGCCGAGGCCGCGAGCGTCTCGCGCTCGTACGGCGTGCGGTTGAGCAGCACCGGCAGCGGTTCGCTCACCACCGCGCCGTTGCTCACGGGACGGTACAGGTCCGTGGCCATGAGCAACCCGTCGCGCACGGGAATCATGATGTCGTGCACGACCTGCACGGAATCGAAGCGCGGCGCCTGCGCAGCGAGGGCTGCGGGGGCGAGCGCGAGGCCGAACAACAGGCGGGAGAGGGTGCGCATGGGGGTGTGAGCGAAGCGGAGAAGGTGCCGGTTGCGACACCGAGGCACAAGCAGGTCCTTCGCAATGCCCAGAACGAGTATTGTTGCGCACGCCCGCTCCCCTCACGCGCACCTCGTTCTTCCGCCTCATGGCGCTGGGTTCACTCGGCGCGGCGCTCTACCACGCGCTGGCCGCCACTGGCCTCATCAGCGGTGATGGCAGCCCTGCCTTGCGACATACCACATTTGTGGTCATCGATGCCGTCGGTGCGTGGCTGCTGGTTCGTCGGCCGCGATGGCTCGTCTTTCCGGCCGCACTGCTCACGGTCCAGCAGTGTGGAAGCCACGGCAGCCGGGTCGTCCGCTGGTGGCAAGCGGACCACGTGATCGACTGGGTGTCGGTCACGCTGTTGGCCGCCCTCAGTGTCACGGTCGTGCTGCTGTGGTGGGAACGACAGCACGACGGCGCGGCACCGCTCACGTAGATTTGCCGCATGGCCACCCTCCGCGACCTCGAAACCCCCGCGCTCCTGCTCGACATGCAGCGCATGCACCGCAACTGCGAACGCATGCGCGCCCACCTCGCGCCGCTCGGCGTCACGCTGCGCGCCCATGTGAAAACGGCCAAGTCGGGTCCGCTCGTGCGCGCCATGCTCGGCGCCGGCTCGGGCCCCGTGACTGTCAGCACGCTGCGCGAGGCCGAGGCGTGTTTCGCCGAGGGGATGACCGACATCCTGTATGCGGTGGGGATCGCGCCGAACAAGTTGTCGCACGTGCACGACCTGCGTCGCCGTGGGGCCAAGGTCATCGTGATCCTCGATTCGGTGGCGGCCGCGCAGGCGGTGGGCGAGGCGGCGCGCGCCTCGCGCGATGCGTTCGACGTGCTCATCGAGGTCGATGCCGACGGACATCGCGCCGGCGTGCAGCCCGACTCAGCGGCGCTGCTCGACATCGCGCGCACGCTCAAGGAAGGTGGTGCGCGCCTTCGCGGCGTGATGACGCATGCGGGTGAGTCGTACTACGCGCGCACCCCCGAGGCACGGCGCGCGGCGTCGCACGCGGAACGCGATGCGGTGGTACTCGCCGCCACGCGACTCCGCGCCGACGGCCACAACTGCGACATCGTGAGCGTTGGCTCCACGCCAACCGCGCTCTTCGCGGATGATCTCGCGGGGGTCACCGAGGTGCGTGCCGGCGTGTACGTCTTCCAGGATCTCGTGATGGCGGGCATCGGTGTCTGCACCGTGGACGAGATCGCGATCAGCGTGATGGTGAGCGTGATCGGGCACCAGCCGTCCAAGGGGTGGATCATCACCGACGGCGGCTGGATGGCGCTTTCGCGCGACCGCGGCACGAGCGTGCAGGCGGTGGATCAGCTCTACGGCGTGGTCTGCAATCTCGAGGGCCAACCGCTCGACGACCTCGTCATGCTCTCCGGCAGCCAGGAGCACGGCATCATCGGGCGTCGCAAGGGCGACACTCGGCCGCTGCCAACCCTCCCCGTGGGCACGTTGCTGCGTGTGCTGCCGAACCACGCGTGCGCCACCGCGGCGGCGTTCGACAAGTACGTGCAGGTGGAGGGGGCGAGTCCGGTGGTGGTCGGCACGATGCCGCGCGTGAACAACTGGTAAGGGCGCCGACAGAATTCATCGTTTCGTAATCCGGTTGCCATACGGGCGAAACGATCGCCTCGCAGTGTGGAGTGGACTCCAACGCGAGGTGCGGCATGCGGTGGTGGGCGTTCTTTCCGCTGTGGTGTGGGGTGATGATCGTGATGGGGCTGACGGTGCCTGCTCCGCGCCGCGCTCCATGGCCGTGGACGTCGGTGGACGTGCCGTGGGCGGCGGATCGCTGCGTTGTGCTGTCATCGCCGGCGGGCATCCACACCTACCTCCCTGACAGCATCCGCATGATGCCCGTACCAAGAGCACGGATGCGGCGGCTCGTTTCGAACGCACGCGAGTTGGGTCATGAACGCTCGGAGTTTCTGTACTGGGCCGCGGCGGTCCCCGACTCGGTTGATATCGCGGGATACCACACACGGATCGTCAGGATTCCCGCAGTCGGTGCCACGGGCGTCGGGCGCATCGTGGGCGCGGACTGGCCGCCCGGCCCTCTCTGGCAGGAGCTGCTGGGCGAGCGACTCACCGCGCAGCAGTCGCGCGTGCTCGTGCGCGAAATTCAGTGCGGACATTCGGACAGGTGGCCTGAACCGTCGCGTCCCTGACGAAACGCTGCGCCTACTGCGGACTGAACGTCACACTCCGCGTCTCCACCGTCTTCTTGTCGCCACCAAGCAACCGCAGCATCAGGCTCCGCATGCCGCGCCCGAGCGCCGTCCCCGCGTTCTTGTCCCCACGGACCGCCGGGTTGAAGTCGCCCTTGAGCCACGACTCCACCTCGTTGAGGTCGCTCACCGACAGCGTCTCGACTTCGAGCTTGACGATGTAGTAGTAGCGGTCCTGCTTCCGCGGGAGCAGCGCAATGCGGTACCCCTGCTCGACGGTGGCCTGCGCATCCACGAACCGGTCGAAGCGGCCCAGCACCGTCACGCGCTCGGGCGTCGCACGCACGACACCGTACACCTTCTCGAGCGGGTCATACAAAATCCGCACGTCGTACTCAAACGTGCCCTCGAGCTCGTTGAACCACTTGCCGATGCCCCACAGCTCGGCCTTGAAGTGCAGCCGGGCCGGAAAACCGTTCTTGAGGCGTTCGTGCAGGTCGGCGTCATCGAGCGCGCCCCGCTGCACGAGCACCGGGCCCAGCACGCGCTGTTGGCCTGGTGCGGCCACCTGCAGGTCCAGCACGATGTCCTGCGCCCGTGCCGGGCGCGCCGCGACGAGCGGCGCACCCAGCATCACGCTCAACAACAACGCGCGGGCAGAGGAGATCACGTTCGCTCAGGTCCTAGAAGCGCGAGTGCAACCGCAGGAAGAACACGCCGGGGCGCTGCTGGTCCGACATCGCCTTGGCGTAGTAAAGCCCCACCGGCCCGAAGTCGAAGCCGACCCCCGCATCGGTGCGGAACGTCGACAGCTCCGGGATCTTGCCGCTGTACGCCATGTCCGGCAGCGGCGACGCGCCTACAATCCAGCCGCGGCCCGCATCGGCGAAAATCACCCAGTGCCCGCTGCGCAGGCGCGACGACTTCTTCGGCCGCGGCTGGTAGCCGAGCGGCACCCCCGCGTCGGCGCGATCGAAGATGTCGTTGAACAGGTTGAAGTCGAGCGACCCCTTGAACTCCAGCTGCGCGAGCAGCATCCGGTCACAGTTGGCCGGCGTGCCGGGCAGCTGCGTCACGGTGCACTCGCTGATGTTCACGAGCGTGGGGCTCTCTTGGCGGAAGGCAAAGCCGGCGAGCGAACCCGGCCCGGACACCGACAACTTGCGCTGCATGGGCAGTGGATCGCTGCCGGGTAACTGCCCTCCGCCCACGACGCGGAAGTTGAGCTGCGCGTCCGGCCCCACGCGCGTATAGCGGCGAAAGTCGAGGAAGCCGCGCTGGTAGTTGATGCTCGTGAATGGCACGGCGGCCTGCTGCGCCGCCACCAACGACCCGATCCGCCGGATCTTCCCCTCGCCGCGTTCGTAGTCGGCCTGGATCCACCAGCCGTTGGTCGGCTCGTCGAGATCGTTGCGCGTATCGAACTGCCAACGCACCGTGCTCAAGTGCAAATCGGCTTCGTCCATCGTCGGCAGCGGACGCCAGCCGCCGTCGAGCTTGAAGAGCGAAAAGACGTTGGTCAGCTGCGCGTTCTTCCACTCTTCATGACCGTACCCGAACGTCAACTCGCCGCCGTCGCCAGCGTAGAGGCGCGCGTACGCCTGGCCGCCGTGGCGCTGGTAGTAGTCGCGGAAGTCGCGCTGGAAGAGGAACGCGCCCAGCCCCACCTCGGCGTCGCTCATCTGCCAATTCTCGACGCCATCGATGATGTCGAACAATCGACCGCCCACGGCGATGCCGCTCCGCGTGCCCACTCGCAGCTCGGCGCGCACCTTGTGGCCCACCGTCTGCGAATTCCACTGCCATCCCTGGATGGTACGGAACACGCCCTGTGCATCGAGCAAGAAGCGCCCGCCGCTGAAATCCGTGCGGATTTGCGGGCCGAGGTTGATGGGGAGCCCCTCGACACGATTGTAGGTGCTCGCGCCGCCCAAGTTGACCGAGGTGCGGAGCCCGTCGCGCGCCTTGAAGTCCGACCACCAGGTGAGGTCGCGGTCGCGTCCCTCCTCGGGTACGAGCATCACGCCGTCGCGGCGGTACGCCACGCGGTCCGCATAGGTGCGCACCTCGCCGCCCACCCAGCCGTCGCTGCGCCCCTCCAGATAGCCGCCGCCAACGAGAATGTCGCCCTCGACCCGCGCGCCGCGCGTCAGCCGCACGTTCGCATTGATGGCCACGATCCGTCCACGCACGAGGCCGCGCACGGTCAGCGTGCCATCGAGCACCGCCACGTCGCCGCGGATGTCCTCGTCGGCCTCGATCGTCGCGGGACCGCGCAGCCTACGCGTGCGCTCGGCGTTGTACACGTCCACGAGTTCGGCGGCCACCGAGGCGGGCACCGTGCGGCGGCTGCGGTATTCGTCGCGGTCCTGCGCGTGCGCGGGGGCGCTCAGGCAGGCAACAACGCCGACGGCCGCGAGCGCGGCCCAGGTCATCCTTCGCATCACATACATCTCCATCACGGGTCACCCATACCAAAGGCACGACGCGTACCACGACACGCCCTGCGCCTCAAGCGCTGGCCCACCAACACGTTGCGTCGCTTCAAACCTTTGCCCCGTGTGTCGCTGTCCTGAATGCACCACAGGTGCCGACACGATACGCCCGTGTCAGGGCGACGTCACTCAACCGCTCCGCCCGCGATTCCCAACCGTCGCATGCGACGATACAGATTCGGCCGATCGGTCTGCAGGCGACGCGCAGCTTCGGCAATGTTGCCCCCCGCAGCCTGCACGGCACGCTGGATGAGCGTCTTCTCGAAGTCGTCGAGCGCGTCGGACAACGGCAGATGGCCGTATGCGGCAACGGACGGCGGCGTGAGCCGCGCCGCGCCGCCCGACGGCGTGGCCGACGCGACAGTGACGCTTGCCGGTATCGAACCGTTTACGGCGGCACTCGCCCCGAAATTCCCCGATGATGCGCCCGTGAGCACGCCGCGCACTTCGGCCGCGCCCACGGCGCCGCCCGCATGCAGGATGCTCAACCGCTCGACGATGTTCGCCAGCTCGCGCACATTCCCGGGCCAGCGGTAGCGCGTCATCTCGTCAATCGCGTCGCCGTTCCACGTCACCGAGGCGCGCCCCGTGCGCGCGCGCTGCAGCCGCGCGAAGTGCGCCACCAGCGCCGGCACGTCGTCCGAGCGCTCCCGCAGCGGCGACAAGTGCATGGGGATCACGTCCAGCCGGAAGAGCAAGTCCTCGCGGAATCCACCATGGGCGGCCGCGCCGCGCAGGTCCTTGTTGGTGGCCGCCACGATGCGCACGTCCACGCCGATCGGCTTGCCGCCGCCCAATCGCTCGATCTCGCGTGCTTCGAGCGCGCGCAGCAGCTTGGCCTGCGCTTCGGCGCCGAGGTCGCCCACTTCGTCGAGAAAGAGCGTGCCGGTGTGCGCGAGCTCGAAGCGTCCGATGCGGCGGTCCACGGCGCCCGTGAAGGCGCCCTTCTCGTGGCCAAACATCTCGCTTTCGACCAGATCGCGCGGGATCGCGGCGCAGTTGACGCGCACGAACGGACGATCGCGCCGCGGGCTCGCCGCATGCAGCGCCGCCGCGACGAGCTCCTTGCCCGTGCCCGACTCGCCGGTAATGAGCACGCGCGCATCGCTCGGCGCCACCTGCGCAATGAGCGCGCGCAGTTCGCGCATCGCAGCCGAGTCGCCGACCATCACGCCGTCGAGGCCCAAGTCCGCGCGCAGGGAGCGCGCTTCGCGTCGCGCGGCGCGCAGCTCCATGGCGGTCGCGAGCGAGAGCAGCACCGCCTCGGGGCTGAGCGGTTTTTCGAGGAAGTTCACCGCGCCCAGTCGCGTGGCCTGCACCGCATCGGTGAGGCCGGCCTTGCCGCTCATCATGACCACGGGCACGTCGGGTGAGGCCGCCTTGAGTGCGGAGAGTACGCCGAGCCCGCTGGGTTCGCCGGGCATCATGAGGTCGAGCAGGATGGCGTCGGGTTCCAGTTCGCGCGCAGCGGCAATGCCGGCGGGGCCGTCGGGCGCCTCGCGCACTTCGTAGCCCTCGGCGGCGAGCACCGCGCCGACCATGCGGCGGATGTTCGGTTCGTCGTCGATGATGAGGACGGTCGGCATCGGGTGCTGTCTCAGCCCTGTCCGATGCGCCGCTCGGCTTCGACGCCCTTGGGCGCTTCGCTCAGCAGCTTGGTGGTGAAACGCTGGCCTTCGGAAATGCGCTCGACCTCGATGGCGATCGAGTCGATGGCCTGCTCCATGCGCGCGAGTCGCTGCGCGGACTCGGGATCGGCGCCGGCGCGCTCGGGTTGCGAATGCGAGCGGTCCATGCGTCGCGCGAAGGCGCGCACGATGGGCAGGCCGATGATGACGGCCGCGACCGCGACAATGAGCACGACGGTCATGACGACCACGCTCTCCGGCGGACCCGCGTTGGGGTCGTAGGGAATCGCCGGCGGTGGGACTGCGACGCCTTCGGCGGTCGGCGCCAGCACCGGCCCGTCGCTCGACCTGATGATCACCTTGCCGTCAGGCGTGGTCTGGATCGTGGTCTCGGTGCCGCCCGTGGTGGTCTTGGGCGCCTGAGGCGCCTGGGCCGGAGCCGGCTCTCTGGTCGTGGCCTGTCGCATCAGCGTGACTCCTTGGAAATCGGAAGTGCCGGCGCATTCTGTTCGGAGAGCAGCTTCGTGGTGAAGCGCTGCCCCTCAGACACGCGCTCGACTTCGAGCGCGATGGAATCGACCGCCTGCTCGATGCGCGTCAGACGCTCGGAGAGGTCGGCGGGAATGGCGTTGTCCATTCCGCGAGTGGCGCCGCGGTCCATGCGTCGTGCGAAGGCGCGCGCAATCGGCAGACCCACGATGATGAACGCCATCGCCACGAAGAAGGTGACCGCGATGTTCTCGGCGCGTTGCGCGAGAAAGTTCGGGTCGAACTGCGCACTGCCCGGCACGCCAATGAGCACGTCCGGAGACGGTGGAGTCGGGATGGCGGGCGGCGTTGGCGCCTGCGCCGGTCCCGGCACCTTCTGCGCGACGGCGAGCATCGGCCACATCATGATTGCGTTCATCGCCCCTCCGTGGAGCCGGGCAGGGCCGACTGAGCGGACCGCTCAGACATCAACTTCGTCGTGAAGCGCTGTCCCTCTGAAATCCGCTCCACCTCGACGGCAATCGCATCAATCCCCTGTTCCATGCGCTCAAGCCGCGCGAGTACCTCGGCGTTGATCGGCGACGGTGCCTTGGTGCCCGCCTGGATCTTGTGCAGGTAGCCGCGTCCCCAGAACCAGACGGCAAGACACGTCGGGATGAAGAGAAGCCCACCAACGATGCCAACGATGTCTTCGGTCACGATGTTGTGCCTGCAGAAGAGGACGGTGGATCGACCGGGAGCGTCATCGTGATCGTGGTGCCGTGCCCGGGTTCGCTGACCGCGCTGACCGCCCCGCCGTGCGCGAGGATGGTCTGGCGGACGATGGCGAGCCCGAGCCCGGTACCGCCGGGCTTGTGAGTCACATACGGGTCCCAGATGCGTGGAAGTTTCTCCGCACTGATTCCCGAGCCGCGATCTTCGACCGCCAGTCGCACGGCAGCGCGCCCGCCGAGTGCGCCGTTGCCCGAGCCGATGCTGACGCGAATGCCGCCGGCCGTGCCGCGACAGGCATCCACGGCGTTGATCAGCACGTTCGACAGCGCGCGCGAGAGCGCGTCGTACTGTCCGTGCACCACGGTCGGCGCGCCCTCGGCTACGTCCACCGACACCGGCATCCCCTCCGGTACCGTGGAGCGCGTGGCGTACGCGGCCAACTCCGCCAGGTCCACCGCCGACGCCGGACCTTCCGGCAGGCGACCAAACTGTGCGAAGGCGCGCGCGAGGTCGTCCAAACGCTGCGCCTCGGTGGCGAGCACTTCTATTGGTTCCCGCAGCGACGGCGGCGCCTCGCGCTGTAGCCGACTGATGGCAAAGCGGATCGGCGTGAGCGGATTCTTGAGTTCGTGCGCCACCTGTCGCGCTGTCTCGCGGAAGGAGCGGAGCCGCTCCTGTTCGAGCAGTCGATCCCGCCCCGCTTCGAGTTCCGCGGCCATGCCGCGCATCGAGCGCCGCAGCGACTCGAATTCGGGCGCACCCTTGGCCGGCGGCTCGGTGGGCAGGGGTTGCCCCTGCGCGATCAGGTCGGTCCAGCCCACGAGCTCATCCACGGGGCGCGAGAGCTGCCGCGAGAGGTGGCCCGCCACGTTCGAGACCAGCAGCGCGAGTGCGATCAAGCCGAGCGCCGACAAGACGGCAATGACGGGCAGGCTCTGTTCGATGAGATAGCGAAGGCGCCGTGCCTGCGTGAGTGACGCCGAGAGCTGCGCCTCATGCGCGCGGAGGGCGCTGTCCATGGCCGGGGAAACAGGCTGCGTCCGCACCGCGGAGACCACCTTGTCGCCGGACGCAGCCACCGAGTCCCACGCCGCGCTCGCCCCGACCAGCGGCAGCACCGCGCGCAGCGATCCCGTCCACAACAGCGTCACCGCCACCGTGGGAACGAGGGCGAAGAGCGCGAGGATCATCAGCAGCCGCTTCCGGAACTCGAGCGAGGTCACGAGGCCCCCTACGCGCATCGAATCGTGTCAGTTTCGCACGAAAATCACGCACGAAAGACCCAGCCGTTGCATGGGGAATCGGAGGGGCTCCACTACCGCAACGTCTTGGTACACCGTACATTATACGTCCAGACAGTGGATCGCGCCGGTTGGTTTACAGGCTGGCGTCCCCTGTTGAGAGTCGGCCATGGGGTCGGCTTTCGGGATGGCTGCCCAGCGCCTTCACCGAATCCTGCTGTTGGTGTGATCGGAAGGACCCCCGCGTGCATCTGCGGCGGAGGCCCCGGTCCACACCGCCTGGAATCGTCGAAGACGGGGCCCCCCACCACGAACCGGCGTGTTCTCCGGGGTTCTACTGCATTCAGGATACATGCACAATCGTCACACTACCCGGGTGGGCCATGCGCGCAGCGCGCAGCCCCTCCACCGCGGCCCACAGGCCGCCCCGATGGCCGCGCCGGTCGTCCCCGGCACGTACGTCCACGCGCCGAACGCGGCGCTCCTGATCGACTTCGACAACGTCACGCTCGGCATCCAGAAGGACCTCGGCAAGGAGCTTCGCAATCTCCTCTCCTCCGAGATCATCAAGGGTAAGGTGGCCGTCCAGCGCGCCTACGCCGACTGGCGCCGCTACCCGCAGTACGTGGTGTCGCTCGCCGAAAGCTCGATCGACATGATCATGGCGCCGGCGTACGGGTCGTCCAAGAAGAACGCGACCGACATTCGCCTCGCCATCGACGCGATGGAGCTCGTCTTCACGCGCCCCGAGATCGGGACCTTCATCCTGCTTTCCGGCGACTCCGACTTTTCGAGCCTTGTCATGAAGCTCAAGGAGTACGGCAAGTACGTGATCGGCGTCGGCATCCGCGAGAGCGCGAGCGACCTGCTCGTCCAGAATTGCGACGAGTACTACAGCTACAACTCGTTGGCCGGCCTCTCCAAGTCGAGCGACGAAGACGGCAAGAGCCGCGATCCGTGGGAGCTGGTGGCCGAAGCCATCGAGCGCATGCAGCGCAACGGCGACGTGATGCGCTCCGACCGCCTCAAGCAGGTCATGCAGGAGCTCGACGCGAGCTTCGACGAGAAGGACCTGGGCTACAGCAAGTTCTCGCGCTTCTGCACCGAAGCTGCGAGCAAGGGGCTGATCGTCGTCAACAAGCTCGAGAATGGCCAGCTCGAAGTCGCACCGCCGAGCGGCGGCAAGTCGCACGCGGCAGCCGAAGCTCCCGCGCGCGCCGAGACGGCCGCCGAGGGCGAAGAGCGTCGTGGTCGTCGCGGACGTCGCGGCGGTCGTGGCCGCGGTCGCGATCGCGGTGATCGTGAGGGCGGCGCCGCCGAGCCAGCCGAAGTCGCGGCGGGTCCGTCGGCGGAGCAGGTGCAGGACGGCGCGCAGCCGGTAGCCGTGGTGCCCGAGCCGGGTCGTGCCTTCGTGGCGCTGGCCACGCCGGGCGCGCACATCGGTGCGAGCGGCGAGCGGCTCACGCGTGACGAGGCGTTTGACCTCGTGCGACGCTCGGTGGCATCGCTCGTGACCGGCGATACGCCGGCGCGCGCAAACGCCGTGCGCGAGAAGGCGTACGAGTTGCTCGGCCGTGACTCCGAGTCGCTGTCGGAGCGCAATTTCCCGCGCATCCTCCGCGACTCGCACGACGCGGAGATCATCGACCTGCGCCGCCGTGGCGACGACTTCGAGGTGGCGATGGTGGTGTCCGCGCCGGTGGCCGATCAGTTGAGTGCGGCCGCTGCGGTGAATGCTCCGGTGGTGGCGCCGTCGGCGCCCGCGCCGCGTGGCATGATGGCGCGCAGCGCGCCGGGTCGCGGTGGTCGCGGTCCGAGCCGTGGCGCACCGCCAGCCGATCTGTTCTCGGTGGGCGTGATCGAGACCGCGAGCGCACCGATTGTTTCGCTGGTCACGCCGGCGTCGTCGGCATCGGTCGCGGAGTCGAACGGTGCTGCGGCTGAGTCCGAAGCCCCGAAGGCAAAGAAGAAGGCGGCGGCCAAGAAGGCGCCGGCCAAGAAGAAGGCCGCTGCGGAGAGTGCAGCGCCCAAGGCCGCGAAGAAGACTGCCAAGAAGAAGGCGGTCGTGACCGGGTGAGCGCACGACGTGCTGGAGCAGGAGTGAACGCCGCGTCCCGGAGTGGGGCGCGGCGTTTGCCGTTGGAAGCGGGCGAGTCGCGGGGTTTGCGGCGCGGGCGCGTGGACAGCGCGCAGGTGGAATCGGCGTTGAGCAATCCGCGCTCGTGGGGCCGCATTCTTCCGGTGTCGTTCTATGCGCGGCCGACAGAAGTCGTGTCGCGCGAGTTGCTGGGCGCCGTGATGGTGTCGACCATCGGCGGAGTGTGCACGGCCGGGCGCATTGTCGAGACCGAGGCGTATCTCGGCGAAACGGATCCCGCCTGTCATGCGATTCACGGACGCACGAAGCGCACCTGGCAGCTGTTCGGTCGACCGGGGATCGCGTACGTGTACTTCACGTACGGCATGCACTGGTGCACGTGCGCGGTGACGGAGCGCGAAGGGTGGGGGAGCGCCGTGTTGATTCGCGCGCTGGAGCCGCTGGTGGGGCTGGACGCGATGTACGAGCGGCGTGGGCGCGTGGCGACGCGCGATGCGCTGCTGATGAGCGGACCATCGCGGTTGAGTCAGTCGCTGGGGTTGCAGGGCGCGTCGGATGGCGTGCCTCTCACGCGCGGTGCGGTGGTGATTCGCACCGGGGCGCCGCTGGCGGATGCGCAGGTGGCGATCACGCCGAGGATCGGGATTGGCGCGAAGAACGCCGCGTTCGCGTGGCCGCTGAGGTGGGCGGAGCGCGGCAGTGCGTGGACGAGTCGGCGGGTACCCTAGGACGTTCTTGCACTCGACAGGCGCGGTGTGCAAGCGCACCTTGGGGATGCCGATCATGACGATCTCATCGCCGCCGTACCCCCACTTCGATTCCGCTGTGCTCGGCACGGTCTTCGGCAGTCGCACCGAAGTGGTGCATCGCCTCTCGGCCGGCGATCAGCTGATTCTCGTGCCTGATCCTCCCGCGGCGCAGATCCCTGCGGTGTGGGTGCACGCGCGCGGTGGCGATGTGGTGGGGCACCTGCCGTTCCAGATCGCGGTGTGGTTGGCGCCGTGGATGCTGTCGGGCGGGCGGTGCGGTGCGACGGTCAAGAAGCGCGACAGCGATGATGTCGCGAGCTGGCGGCGGCTGGTGATCGAGGTAACCTGCCGGAAGTAGGTGTCGTCCCGAACGCGCTGCGACGCCGCGCGCTCGGGACGACCGATAGCTACTTCGTGACCTTGAGCCCGCTCACGATCGCATCGGTGTTGTGTGCGAAGCGGATGCCGTACACGCCATCGGTGCTCTTGAGCTTGCCCGCGCCCAGCACGTCCGCCTTGGCGTAGCTCGCCACCGTCTTGCCGTTGATCGCGCACTCGACCTTGTCGCCCTTGACCGACAGCGCGATGACTTGCGTGACCGGCTTGCCGACCGCTTCGGCCTTGTTGACCGCCGGGTCCGCTGCGCCGCGGCCATTCATCTGGAACGCGGCTGGCCCGAAGCCGCGCACGATGAAGTTGCCGTTGCCGTACGCCGCGCAATACAGGTAGCTCTGCGTGTCGGTGCCCATGTCGTTGCCGCCGATGACCACGCCGTACGGGTGTGGGTGGCTGTTGAGCGACATGTACGCCGGCTCGTTGAACGTCGCGGTCACGGTGTAGTCACCGTTCGCGGTGTTCGACGCGTTCCAGTACACCGACGCGGGGCCGGTCGTGACGCGGATGTCCTTGCCTTCATTGGCGAGCTTGGCGTTGTCGATGGTCATGCCGGCGGTGGCTTCCTTGGCATCGACCTTGCCCATCCAGCCCTTCACGAGCACACCGCCACCGGCGACGACGCGGGACTTCTCCGTCTCGGCTTGGGCAGTGACGATGTGGGGGGCGAGGGTGAGCGCGGCGAGGGCTACAATGGCAAACGTGTGACGCTTCATGCGATTCGTCTCGGTGTTGAGGGGACCCTTGAAGATGGCGAAGCCGGGGGCGGGATGCCACATACCCCGCCTCACGGGTGAGGTTCGACGCTGGCGCTCCACCTCTTTGCTCAGGCGATATGCAGCGCGCGGATGAGCGTGACGCTCAGCCCCACCAGCAGCAGCAGGCTCAGCGTCACCGTGACCACCACCTGCCGCCCCGCGCGCCCCACGGCACGGATGTCCACGCCAAGGCCAAGCGCCGCCATCGCGGCCACCGTGAGCACTCCGCTTACCGCGCGGGTTGGAGCCACCCACGCTTCGGGAATGAGCCCAAGCGAGCGCAGCGCGGCGAGTACGAGGAACCCCGTGATGAACCAGGGAATGAAGCGCGCCAGCTGCGCGAGCGGGCTTGGGCGCGATGCATGCTCGGCGCGGCGCGCCGACCGGTTGGTGACAGCAACGAAGAGCACCACCGGCCCCAGCATCAGCACGCGCACCAGCTTGACCAGCGTCCCCACCTGCCCGCTCACCACGCTCACCGGAAACGCCGCCGCGAGCACCTGCGGCACCGCATACACCGTGAGGCCCGCCAGCACGCCGTATTGGTAGTGGCTGAGAGCGAGCGGCACGACGAGCAGCGGCAGCGTGATCACCACCACGACACCGAGAATCGCGGTGAAGGCGATTGACGACACCACGTCCTCGCGCTTTGCCCCGATCACGGGCGCGATGGCGGCAATGGCCGAGTTGCCGCAGATGGCGTTGCCGCTCGCGACGAGCACGGCCAGTTGGTGCGACAACCCGAACAGCCGCCCGAGGCCGTAGCTCGCCGCGAGTCCGACCACCACCAGTAGCACGATGCCCACGGCGAGCGCGGGCCCCGCCTGCACGAGCAGCGGCAGGTTGACCGACGCGCCGAGCAGGAGCACCGCGACCTCGAGCACGCGATTGGCGGTGAAGCGCACGCCGGCTTCAACGCCGTCAGGCGGCGTCCACAGCGTGCGCGCGATCATGCCGAGCACGATGGCCAGCACAAGCGCCTCGACCAGCGGATGTCCGAACGCGAGAACCTCGAGTGCGGCAATGCCCGTGGCGGCCAACGCGACCGCGCTGGCGAGGGCGATGCCTGGGAGGAGCGTCGCCAACGAAGCGTCGCTCGCCGGGCCCTCGACGTCCGGCTCGACGAACGTGCGCGACGGTTCGTCCACTACGCGTCGTCCACTACGAGCGGTCCACTACGGCACGCGCGCAAAGATGGTGCGCTGCGCGCCGTTGGCGACGGTGAAGCTGCTCGCACGGCTGTTGAGGCGCTGCACCGAAATGTCGCCGCCCGATTCGCGCGTGAAGTACAAGTCCGGCCCCTGCGGCAGCCACTCGACCGAGTCGACCGGACTGCGCACGAGCCAGAGCCGCGCCGCGTGCTGACGCACCGTGTACGTGATCGAGTCGTTGCCAACCCTGAGGCGGTACGCGCCCACCGCGGACGCCTCGGCAAGCGCGTCGCGCGAGGTCGCGAGCACCTTGGCGGCGCGCGGCATCGTG
The DNA here is from genome assembly GCA_043744185.1 of Gemmatimonadota bacterium. Classification (GTDB taxonomy): domain Bacteria; phylum Gemmatimonadota; class Gemmatimonadetes; order Gemmatimonadales; family Gemmatimonadaceae; genus JACPPC01. The sequence goes on from JAYTVE010000129.1 coordinate 21,070, forward strand.
CGGAGGCCCATGATCTCATCGAACGCGAAGATGATCTCGTTGAGCAGCGCACCGCTCACGCCGTTGGTCATGATCACGAGCCCGCGCCCCTTGGCTGGATACATGAGCATCGTGGCAATGAACCCCTCGTCGCGGCCACCGTGCGAGAAGACGAGCGAATCACCGTCGCCGGCGAGGCTGACGCCCAGTCCCCAGGCGCTGCCCAATGCCCCCGCGAACGCCGGCGGCAGCGTGATCTGCGGCGTGAGCATCGTGCGCGCCATGGTGGGCGAGAGCGGCAGGCCGGTGGCGCCACGCGATGCGCGCGCGATGGCAATGGCCCAGCGCGCCAGATCGGACGGCGTGGTCCACAAGCCAGCCGCGGCCATCTCTGGATAGACGTGATAGCGCCCCTTCACCACGGTGTCGCCGTGCTCGTGGCCGGCGGCGGTCAGTTTCGCACGCGCGGGCGAGAGCTGTTGCTCGTAGCTCGAGGCGCGCATGCCGAGCGGCCCGAGCACGAGGCGCTGCATGAGGGCGGGGAACGGTTCACCCGTGACGTCGGTGGTGAGCAGCTGCGCGATGGTGTAGCCGCCGCCCGAATACATCCATGACGTACCGGGCACGGAAAAGCTCTTGACTGCGCCGGTGTTGGCCGGCTTCTCGCCGTTGAGGAGCTGCGGAACGCTCGGAATCGGTGCGGCGAGATCGTAACCCGGGAACCCCCACACCGTGGTGCCGGCCGAGTGCGAGAGCAGGCGGCGCAGTGTCACCTTCTCGGTGGCCGTGTAGCTGCTGGCCGGGAGCCTCCACGAGGTGAGCTTGGCGTTCACGTCGTCGTCGAGTGCGAGCGCGCCCTGTTCCACGAGAGCGAGCACTCCCGAGGCGAAGACCGGCTTGCTGATCGAACCCGCCAGAAAGAGCGTCGCGGTGTCCACGAGACCGCGACCGCCACTCTCGGTCGTGCCGAAGCCGCGCGCCCAGACCACCTCGTTGTTGTCGATGACCGCGATGCTCAGCCCCGCCACGTGATAGCGCCGCATCCGCTCCGGCAGCGTGAAGCTCGTGTCGCGCTCACCAACGACGCGTACGGCCGGGCGGAGGCCGTTGGCGAGCTGTGCGCCGAGCCGGACACCCGCCGTCGTCTGCGCACATGCAGATGAAGCGAGTGTCGCGCCAGCGAGGCAGACAACAGCGAGCAAGCGAACGCGAAGCGACATGCAGCCGATCTCCACGCGAGGGATGCGTGAAGATAGCGGTGGCATCGCGGTCCGAGCGAGCTATCGCGCGCGCTTGGGGCTCAGTGGGCGCACCTCGATGCGGTGCACGAGCACGTGCGGATGCTGCGTGACCGCGAACGCCACCGCTTCGGCGACATCGGCCGGCTTGATCATCCACTCGCGTTTGACATCGGGCGGAAACAGCTCCGTGTCCACCGAGCCGGGCATGACGACGCTGACGCCGACCCCCGCATCACGCACCTCAAGCATGAGCGATTCGGAGAAGCCCATCACGAAGTGCTTGGTGCCCGCATAGCAGGCGCCGCCCACGAAGGTGTTGCGTCCCGCGGTACTGCTGATCGTGCAGACATGGCCGCGACCGCGCGCCACCATGCCGGGCAGCACCGCGCGCGTGACGTGATACAGGGCGTTCACGTTCACGTCCACTTGCTGGTGCCACTCGGCCGGGGTGGTCTCGAGGAATGGCTTGATGTGTGCCACGCCGGCGTTGTTGACGAGGATGTCCACGGAAAACCCGGAGAGCGCGCTCTCGATGGCGGCCGCGTCGGTGATGTCGAGGATGCGCGTCTGCACGGAGGCGCCGAGCGTGGTGCACGCGGCGGCGACGTCGTCGAGGTGGGCGGCGTCGCGCGCGACGAGCACCAGGTCGTGCGTGGGCGCGAGGCGTCGCGCGATGGCGCTTCCGATGCCGCGCGAGGCGCCGGTGATGAGTGCGGTGGGGCGAGAGCTGGACATGGAATCGGGTCTGGCTAGAGAAAACACGATCCCGAAGTTACCGGCGCGCGCAGCCCGCTAGGGCGCGGGCGTGGCGAGCGGCTTGCCTGTTTCCACCACATACACGGCCACGAGCTTCACGACCGCGGTGCCCGTGTTGCGCACGAGATGCGGCACGTTGGCGGGAATGAAGAACGCGTCGCCCGCCTTGAGAGCTTGAGGCTCCTGGCCAGCGACTTCGAGTGTGAGCGTACCCTCGAGAATGAACCCCATTTCCTCGCCCGCGTGCGTGTGGCGCGGCGCAACGCCGCCGGCCGCGAGTTCAACCGATGCCTGCACGCCGTCGCGACCGGCGGCCGAGAGCGCATGCTGCATGAGGATCGTGCGCTTGAGCGGCGAGGAGGTCGCCTGAGCGTGCAGCGCGGCGGGAGCGAGCAGGAAGACGGCGGCGAGGCCGCACGCGACGCGGGCAGGAAGGCGCATGGAATGTCGGGAGTGGGGGGAGGATGGACTGCTACCTTCGCACCCGATATCGACGTCCGCAAGCGCACCGTTCAGGAGCACAAGACGAACACGGGGGACATGCCCCCCGGCACGCCCCCGCGTCGTCGTGCACCCCATGGGCCGAAGATCCTGCCCGGGGATATCTCGATGTCTCGTCGCTGCGCCGTGCTTCTGCGCTGGTCACACGGGGCGGCGTCCTCAGGTCAGGGCGCCGTCCCGATGTCATCGGCGGAGGCCTCTCGTGCCTTGGCGGCAACTGTGAAGCGGCTACCGATGACACGAGCAGTATGCGCGCGACAGGAAAGGGGCGCCGTAGGGGAGCGGATGAATTTTTGTAGGCGTGTCGCTGTCAGGCTTGTCGTCCTGAGCGAAGCGAAGGACCTGCTTTTCGCGGGTAGGACCCGCAGCTCCGCGACTTCGCGCATGACGACCATGGCGCAACCGCTGCGCCCGCGCGAGCTTGCCGACTCCCCCCTGACCTCCGCCTCGATGCGTCTCTCCGCTCCGCTCGGCGTCGCACTCCTGCTCGCGCCTGCCGCCATCACCGCCCAGCGCCCGCTCTCGCTCGCCGGCCGCTCCACCGTGTACGCGCCGCATGGCGCGGTGGCCACGTCGCAGCCGCTCGCCTCGAGCGCCGGTCTCGCCATCCTGCAGTCCGGCGGTAACGCGATCGACGCCGCCGTGGCCGCGGCCGCGGTGCTCTCCGTTGTCGAGCCGCACATGACCGGCATCGGCGGCGACATGTTCGCGATCATCTGGCTGGCCAAGGAGAAGAAGCTTGTTGCGCTCAACGCGAGCGGACGCGCCGGCGCGCTCATGACGCGTGCGGAGCTCGTCAAGCGCGGCCGCACGCGCATGCCATCCGAGGGCATCGAAACGGTGACCGTGCCGAGCGCACTCGCGGGGTGGCAGACGCTGCTCAAGACGCACGGCACCAAGTCGCTGGCTTCCGTGCTGCAGCCTGCCATTGGCTACGCCGAGCGCGGCTTTCCGGTGTCGCCGATCATCGCGGAGCAGTGGGGCACGCATGTTTCCATGCTGTCCAAGGATGACGGCGCGCGTGCGACGTTTCTCATCAACGGCAAGGCTCCCGCCGCGGGCGACTGGTTTACCAATCCCGACTACGCGCGCACGCTCCGCACCATTGCCAAGGATGGCCCGGCTGCGTTCTACGGCGGCGCCATCGGGCAGCAGCTCGTCGCGCGCGTGCAGCAGCTCGGCGGCTTCCTCACCCTAAACGACCTCAAGAAGAACCAGCCCAACTGGGTGACGCCGATCTCGGTGCCGTTCAAGGGTTATCGCGTGTGGGAAATGCCGCCCAACAACCAGGGGGTGGCCGTGCTCGAGATGCTGCGCATCCTCGAGACGTATGACTTGAAGGCGATGGGGCACAACTCCGCGCCGTATCTGCACACGCTGGTGCAGGCCAAGCAGCTCGCGTACGCCGACCTCGGCCGCTTTATCGGCGACGCCGAGCATCTCGCGATGCCGGTGTCGCGCATGCTCGAGGATGGGTTCATCGCCGAGCGGCGGAGCCACATGAACGCAGCCAAGGCGGTCGATCGCGTCGAGCCGGGTCCGGTGCGCACGTCGAGCGAAACGATCTACCTCACCACGGCCGACGAGCAGGGCAACATGGTGAGCTTCATCAACTCGAACTATGACGAGTTCGGGAGCGGCGTGGTGGTGCCGGGACTGGGCTTCGCGCTGCACAACCGCGGTGCGGCGTTCTCGCTCGAAGAAGGGTTGCCCAATACGGTGGCGCCCGGCAAGCGGCCATTCCACACACTCATTCCGGCGTTCATCACCAAGCCCGACGCCAGCGGCGCCGACGCGCCGTGGGTGAGCTTCGGCCTCATGGGCGGCTCGATGCAGGCGCAGGGGCATGTGCAGTTCGTACTCAACCTGCTCGTGTTCGGCATGGACCTGCAGCAGGCGATCGATGCGGCCCGCTTCCGTCACACGAGCGGGTTCAAGCTCGCGCTCGAGGCGCCGATCGGCGGCGACGTGCGCGCGAAGCTCACCGCGATGGGCCACGAGATCATCGACGAGCGGCCGATCCAGTTCGGCGGATCGCAGGCGATCATGCGGTTGCCGAAGGGATACGCCGCGGGGTCTGATCCAAGAAAGGACGGATACGCGGCGGTGTACTAGCCGATCTTCCCAACAGGCCGCCGCGCGTAGCCGAGCGTGTGCAGCGCCTCGCGGATTTCGTCGAGCGTCGCGGGATCGTCGATCGTCGCCGGCATCGTGAACGCCTCACCGTCGGCAATCTTCCGCATCGTGCTGCGCAGCACCTTGCCGGAGCGCGTCTTGGGGAGCCGCGCCACCACCGCGACCGCGCGGAGGTTAGCCACCGGGCCGACATCGTCGCGCACGCGCTGCACCAGCTCCGCACAGATCACGTCCGCCGCGCGTTCGACGCCTGTCTTGAGCACCACGAGTCCCACGGGCAATTGCGTCTTGAGCGCGTCGCGCACGCCAAACACCGCGCACTCGGCCACGTCGGGATGCGTCGCAAGCGATGCCTCCATGCTCCCTGTCGAGAGGTTGTGCCCCGCGACGATGATCACGTCGTCGGTGCGCCCCATGATGAACAGGTAACCGTCCTCGTCGCGATAGCCGCCGTCACCCGTGAGGAAGTAGCCGGGGTAGCGCGTCAGGTAGCTCGACGTGAAGCGCGCGTCGTCATTCCAGAGCGTCACGAGCGCACCCGGCGGCAGCGGCAAGCGGATAGCCACGGCGCCCTCGCCGTCCGGCGGCATCGGATCGCCCGCCGCATCGAGGATCTCCACGACGTAGCCGGGCACGGACTTGGTGGGTGAGCCGGGTTTGATGGGCAGCGCGCCGAGCCCGAGGCAGTTGGATGCGATTGGCCAGCCGGTTTCCGTCTGCCACCAATGATCGATGACCGGCTTCTGCAGCAGCGCGCGTGCCCAGTGGTACGTGTCGGGATCGAGCCGCTCGCCGGCAAGAAAGAGTGCGCGCAGCGACGACGTGTCGTACTTCTTGAAGAAGTGCCCGGCCGCATCTTCCCGCTTGATCGCCCTTATCGCCGTCGGCGCTGTGAAGAGCACCTTCACGTCATGCTCGGCCACCACACGCCAGAACTCGCCGGGGTCCGGCGTCCCGACCGGCTTTCCCTCATGAATGATCGTGGTGCAGCCGTGGAGGAGCGGCGCATACACGATGTAGGAGTGGCCCACCACCCAGCCGACATCCGATGCGGCCCAGAAGACCTCGCCGGGTTCCATGCCGTAGATGTGCTTCATCGACCAGGTGAGGGCGACGGCGTGGCCCCCGTTGTCGCGCACCACGCCCTTCGGCTTTCCGGTCGTGCCCGACGTGTACAGGATGTACAACGGATCGGTTGCGCGTACCGGCACGCACTCGGCTGGTTCGGCCGCGTCCATCATCTCGTGCCAGTCGAGGTCGCGCCCGTGCACCGCCGCGCACGGCTGTTGCGGCCGCTGCAGTGTGACGCACCAGCGCGGCTTGTGCGACGAGAGTTCGATGGCCCGGTCGAGCAGCGGCTTGTAGGGCACGATCTTCTGTCCCTCGATGCCGCACGACGCGCTCACCACCACCTTGGGCGCCGCATCGTCGATGCGCACCGCGAGTTCGTGCGAGGCGAACCCACCAAACACCACCGAGTGGATGGCGCCGAGCCGCGCGCAGGCGTACATGGCGACGAGTGCCTCGGGTGTCATCGGCATGTAGATGACGACGCGGTCGCCCTTGCCGACGCCGAGCCCGCGCAACGCGCCGGCGAAGCGCGCGACCTGCTCCTGCAGCTCGCGGAAGGTGATCGTGCGCGTCGCGCCGGTGACGGGCGAATCGTAGATCACCGCCGCCTGGTCGCCGCGCCCATTGTCGACGTGGCGATCGATCGCGTTGTAGCAGGTGTTGAGCATGCCGCCGCTGAACCAGCGGTACATCGGAGCGCTGGACTTGTCGAGCGTCGATGCTGGCGGCGTCACCCAGTCGATGGCGCGCGCGGCCTCTGCCC
>JAYTVE010000130.1:0-2203 GCA_043744185.1 Gemmatimonadota bacterium
GTCTTCTCGTAGCGGCCCATGTCGAGCCAGCCGGAGGTGAGGCCGAAGTTCGTGGAGGCGGCAAAGTAGAGCAGCTTGCCACCCATGTCCCACACGGGCCACGTGGCATCGCTCATCCCATCGGTGAGCTGGCGCGGCTGGCCGCTCTCCGCACTCCAGATGAAAATCGCACGGAACTTGCTCGGCAACCGGCGGCTGTACGCCAGGTACTTCGAGTCCGGGCTCCACGACGGATTGAGCGAGCGATCGGGATCCATGAAGCGATCCTCGTCCACCTGCACCGCCTTGCCACTGGCAATATCGAGCACCCAGAGGCGCAGGTGCGTGTCGGAATACGCGAGCCTCTTGCCGTCAGGGCTCCAGGTCGGCGTGTAGAAATAGGTCGGGTCGGGGAGCGCGATCTCGCGCTTGCTCGTGATCCCGTCCTGCGACTCGAGCACGAGCTTGTACTCGCCGCCCTTGTCGGAGAAGTACGCGACCGTCTTGCCGTCCGGGCTCCAGCTCGGCGTGCGCTCCGCCGAGCCACTCGACTGCGACAGGTTGCGCACGTCGCCCTTTTCGGCAGGCACGCTGAACACCTCGCCGCGCGCTTCGACGAGCGCACGCTTGCCGGTGGGCGAGATCGCGATGTTGACCACGCGATTCGAGACATCCTTCCACTGGGGCATCATCCACGGGAAGTCGCCCTTGACGGTGATGTTGAGCTTGGTCGCGCGCTTGGCGGCGGGATCATACGTGTGCACCGCACCCGCCTGCTCGAACACGAGCACACCACCGCCGGCATCGAGCCACTTCACGTCGTAGTCCTTGAACGCGGTGACCTGCGCGAGCGCCTTGCTCGACGGATCCCAGCTCCAGACGTTGTGCACGCCGTCGCGATCCGACAGGAAGTACACCGTGCCGCCGAGCCACGCCGGGTTGATGTCCTTGGAGTCGGTCCAGGGCGGCGTGACGACGTCCTGCGTCTTGAGGTTCATGACCCAGATGGGACGGTTCTGCCCGCCGCGATAGTTGCGGCGCTCGTCGTCCCACGAGTTGTTCATGCGAAACGCGAAGTGCGTGCCATCGGGCGAATAGTTGCCCTGCCAGCCGCGCGGGATGTTGAGCGCCTCGGCGGCGCCGCCCTCGACCGACACGGAGAAGAAGCGCGGCGAGGCGTACATGACCGGTTGGCGACTGCTCGCGAAAATGACGCGCTTGCCGTCGGGGCTCCACCCCGTGACCTCGTCAGCGCCCGGATGCCAGGTGAGGCGCTTCGGCTCGCCGCCTTCCGCCGGCACGATGTACACGTCGCGGTTGCCGCCGTAGGTGCCGGTGAAGGCGATCCACCGGCCGTCGGGTGAGAAGTGCGGATCGGCCGTGGGCCCCTGAAAGGAGGTGACGCGCCGTGCGTCGCCGCCGGTGCGCGCGGCCACCCAGACGTTGCTGGCGTACTCGAAGGCGACCTGCGTCGCGCTCACCGTGGGAGTGCGCAGGAGAAGGGTCTGCGCGGTGGCGACCGTGGCAGCGCCAAACGTGGCAGCGGCAAGGACGAGCGGGGCGATGCAACGAGCGGCGGCAGGACGCACGGGTCAATCTCCGGGGGAGTGGCCGACGGTGGGGCGTGCTACGCCCTTGTTACGCGGCAGAATCTGCGGCGTTGGTCGCGCGGACGCCACGGTCGCTCAGCCCTTGTAGCGCAGCAGTGTCAAGATGATGCCCGCCGTGGTCGCGACATTCGCGACCCAAAAGCCAAACAGGTACTTGATGGTTTCCTTCTGCGCATCGGCAATGGCGGATCGGATCTCCGCGCGCAGCGCCGTTCCGAGAGCGTCCACGCCACTGCCAAGCTCGGCGAAGCGCCTCTCCCATTTGACCTCGAGCTCGGCAAACCGCTTCTCCAGCTTGACCTCGAGCTCGGCAAACCGCTTCTCCAGCTTGACCTCCGCCTCCGCGAAGCGCTGCTCGACCTTGGCGTCGAAACGCTGGAAATTGACTTCGTTCAGGTCCAGGAGATCCTGACGGTAGGTGTCATCCACGGCGTTGAACCAGGCAACGAGTTCGTTGGCAACCTGATCGCCCATCTTTTCGTAGAATACCCGCGAGAGCTTCGCCGTGACCGGCATCGTTCGGACTCCTGGATGGTGGAGGACGCACGACATGGTACAAAGCGAGTCGGCGCGTTACGTCACCCATTTCACGCGGCAGTGGTCAATCAAACGCC
>JAYTVE010000131.1:0-7118 GCA_043744185.1 Gemmatimonadota bacterium
GAGCGAGAGGGTGCCCGTTACCGACACGAGCTCCGGTCCGGTCCCATACCAGCGGCGCACGTCGAGCGTGTACCGGTGGTACCCGGTGGGCCACGCGAGCCCATCGAAGCTCACCGCGATCCGCCGCGTACTCCGCGCGCGCCACTGGCTGCCGGTCCAAGTCCCGGTGGCTCCCGTGATGCCGCTGCCGACGCTGTCCTTGAGCGTCGCCGTCACGGAATCCGGGATCCGGGTGTCGGGCAGCGTCACGTCCGCACGCACCACGGGCCGCGGGTGCGCCTGCTGGCTGTTGTACAGCAACACCGGCGCGCGGACCTTGTTCATGGTCCGCACCGAGGGGAAGGTGTAGCTCGCGCGCAGTGCGCCACACTCGGCCGCAAGCCCGCGCGCCACGCTCACCGTCACGCACTGGTCGGGCTCGACCGACTCGCCGGGATTCTGCTGGCTCACTTGCACGAGCGAGTCATTCCGCGTGACCAGCAGTTCCACCGTCCCGCTGTCCACGCGCGTCGCATCCGCGGTCCGATTGAAGCGCAGCTTCACGGTGCCCGTGGCGTTCTTGGCGCCCGTCGTGGTGTAGGCGACTGCGATCGTGGTTTGCGCGCCTGCGGTCAGGTTCGCCGTGCCGGTAGCCCCGACGGCCGGCGAGCATGCCCCCGAGATCGCACTGCCGGAGCACGTGGCCACGGTCCATGTCCACCCCGTGCTGTCCGCACCCGCGTTCTTGACCACGAACCGCGCCGTGTCGACCTGTCCCGAGTCCACCAGATGCCGCTGCAAGTGCGGGCTCACCTGCGCGACGTAGAGGGGCGTCGACGGTGGCGCCGTGACCGTAAACGTGTTGGCCGACACCACGGGGGTGAGGCCGTCGTCCGCACTCACCGACAGCGTACCGCTGCCCGCCGTGCTGGTGGTCTTCCACGTCACCACAAAGCTCTTGCTGGACTTGGGCGGCACCGTCACGGTACCGGGCGACGCACACGTGTTCACCTGCCCGCTGCACGTGAGCGCGATGATGTAGTCGACCGGCTCGATGATCTTGTTCTGGATCGTGTACTGCGTGCTGCCCGAGCGGTTCGTGAACGCGCTCGTGGCTTGCGTGCACGGCGTGATGGCCGACTGCGTGGTGCTGCAAACCAGACGCGTGGCACCGATCGGGGCGGCGCTCACGCGTAGCGTCGGATAGGTGGAGGTCTCGCGTGCGGCCGCAACAACCGACGACTGTGTGAACACGAGCGGGAGGAGTCCCGCAACAACGAGGGCTCCGACGATAAGGCGTCGCGTCGATCGAGCTCCAGCGTGCCATGCAGACGCGGTTCACACGAGATCAGGTTCGTGCGCGCGTCATCGCGCGAGGAACTCGGCGTCTTCTGGGGGAAACATGCAGTGCCCCCCCCCCGGCGCTATCACGCCGTTGGCGGCGTGATGCATCGGGCAATTGACCTATACGACGGGCAAGCGCAACGGCAAGAGCAAGATCAAAGACAACAGCCCACGCAGGTCCTTCGAATCGCTCAGGACGACGGACGGCCAGACATCACCCCCGCCCCTCCACAATCTCCCCCACCTCCGCGCTCAACACCTCCATCTGCGCCGCACGCGTCTTCGCCCAACGCGGCAGCGCCAGCACGTTCCGCACCAGCACGGCCACGCCCATCACGGCGATCATCACGACGCCGCCCCAGTTGCGCGCCGTCAGCCCGGGCGTGACCGAGAAGATCGCCGACATCACGCCGCTCAACGCAAGCGCGCCGAGCCCGAGCTGCGTGCGGATGTTCGCATCACCCCGCGTCGTGCTCATCCGGATCCGGCTGCCTGCGGCCGTCGGCTCGAGCGCCACACGCAGATTGCCGTTTCGCCATTGGCGAATCGACCCTTCCCGCGTGCTGCGCCCCTCCGCCGCGAACGTCTCGCGCAACCGGATCACCACGCGGTCCCACTCCACGTCGGTGAGCATGCGCGGCAACTCGATCTGCCGCGCCACGCCATACGGAATGCCGAGCGCCGAGCGCACCGCGGTGGGCTTGAGGTCACCGCGCGCCACCGATGCCGCCGCGCGCTCGACCGACTGCGCCGGAATTCCCACGGTCGACGCGATCTCCTGCACCTGCGCCAGCGTCAGCCCCGTCGGCGCAATGGCCTTGGGTTCGCCCTGCGTGCGCTCCGCCTCCTGCTCGGCACGCTCCGCATGCTGCGCCGCGCGCGCCAGCAGGCGCGACACTTCGTCGTCGTCGTAACGGCGCTCGTCGCTCACGTCAGCGCCTCGCCGTCGCGGTGCCGTGTACCGCGTCGAGCACCATCGGCTTGACCACCGTGCCGTAAAGCTCGATCGCGCGCAGCATCGCATCGTGCGGAACACCGCCGACACTCAGCTGCAACAGGAACCGCGCATGGCCAAAGATCGCGCGCTGGCGGATGATCTTCTTGGCTACCGTCTCCGGGCTCCCCACCAGCAGCGCGCCATCCGGCCCTATCTCGTGCTCGTACTGACCCGCGCGCGGCGGCGGCCACCCGCGCTCGCGCCCGATCTGCGTCATGGCACCGAGCCAGCCGGGGTAGAACGCCTTGGCTGCCGCCTCGTCCGTGTCTGCAATGAAGCCGTGCGAGTTGATGCTCACCGGCACCTCCATCGGATCACGCCCGCCCTTCCGCACCGCGTCGCGATGCAGCTCGACAAACGGCGCAAACCGCGCCGGCTCGCCCCCGATGATGGCCACGGCCATGGGGAGACCGAGCGCTCCCGCGCGCACCGCCGACTGCGGCGTCCCACCGATCGCCACCCACAACGGCAACGGCTGCTGCACCGGACGCGGGTAGATGGCCGCCGCCTGCAGCGGTGCACGCACCTGCCCCGTCCAGCTCACGCGCTCCTCGAGCCTGATCCGGTTGAGCAGTTCGAGCTTCTCCGCAAACAACACGTCGTAGTCATCGAGGTCATACCCGAACAGCGGAAACGACTCGATGAACGACCCGCGCCCCGCCATGATCTCAGCGCGTCCATGCGAGAGCAGGTCGAGCGTCGAGAACGCCTGGAACACGCGCACGGGGTCGTCGCTCGAGAGCACCGTCACCGCACTTGTCAGGCGAATGCGCGTGGTCCGCGACGCCGCGGCAGCGAGCACCACTTCCGGATTCGAAATCGGAAAATCGGGACGGTGATGCTCCCCGATGCCGAACACGTCGAGCCCAACGCGGTCGGCGAGCTCGATCTCCTCGAGCACGTGCGCCAGCCGCGTCTCCGCGCCCATCGTGGGGCCCGTGCGCAGCGCCATCGGCACGTCCCCGAAGCTGTAGATGCCCAGTTGCATGACTCGAAGCTATCGCGCACGGGCGCGCCCTCACAGAACACCCACCCTCCCCCGTTCGGGGGAGGGCGCAGCACGCTCGGCAGCGTCGCGGCCCTGACGGGCGCCTCATAGACTTCGCCCGACATGTCCGCAGACGTCCGCGCCCGCTTCGCCGCCATGCGGCGTGCCTTCCCGCCGCCACCGCATCTCACGCCGGGCACGGTGCGCGCACGCGGGCTCGACTTCGCCGTCTTCAAATCGCCGGCCGTAGACGGCGCCACGCCGCTCCTCTGCATCAATGGCGGCGTCATCTACGACCATCGCCTGCTCTGGCCCGCACTCTCACCGCTCGCCATCACGCGACAGCTCATCTTCTACGACCAGCGCGGACGCGGGCGCACCCCACCACCGCCGGGCGTACGCAGCGCACGCGTCGAGCACGACGCCCTCGACGTGGGCGCACTGCGCGAAGCCCTCGGCATCGCGCAGTGGGACATCCTCGGCCACTCGTGGGGCGGCGGACTCGCCATCCTCGCCGTGCACGATGACCTCGCCGGCACGCGACGCCTCGTGACCGTGGATGCCGTCGGCCCCACGAGCGTGTGGCGCGCGCGGTTCGAGGCCGGCGCCATGGCGCGACTCGACGACACGCAGCGTACACGCCTCGCCGCCGCCATCGTCGCGCTCGATCGCGACGACAACGTGACCGCCCTCTCCGAATACAACCGCGCCATCTATCCGGCCTGGTACGCTGACCCGGCGCTTGGCGCGCTGCTCCAGCCACCGCTGTCCACGAGCGATACCGGCTACAGCGTGCATCGCCGCATGCGCACCGAAGGCTACGACTGGCGCGAGGTCGTGCGCGGTCTCGACCTTCCAACACTGCTCGTGCACGGCGAGGCCGACCTGCTGCCACCCACCATGGCCGACGAATGGGCCTCGCTCATTCCGCGCGCACGGGTGGCGCGCATCGCGAATTCAGGACACAATCCGTTCTGGGAACAGCCCGGCTTGTTCTTCCCGCTGGTCGAGTCCTTCCTCAGCGCTCCATGACGACGCTCCGTTCCGCCGTCTTCGCCTGCTGCGCCCTCGGCATCGCGATCATGATTGCGATCAACGAGGAAGAACCGCGCGCGGCCTCGGGCATGCTCGCCACTGACGCGCGTGCGCCGAAGCGCGCGCAGCACGTGCGCACCACGCCCAACCACCGGAGCTACCTCGACGAACTGCTCCTCCATCACGACTCGGTGGTCATGCGCTGGCCCGAGCGTATCGCGCGCCCGATCACCGTCTGGGTGCGACCGGATGCGGCCGTGCCCGACTGGAATCCCGACGTCGTCGCCGAAGTCCGCGTCGCACTCGACGAGTGGGAAGCCACCGGCATTCCCGTGCGCTTCGCCTACGCCAATGACTCCGCGAGCGCCGATGTCCGCATCACGTGGGTCGATCGGTTTACCGAACCCGTGAGCGGCCGCACGCTCTGGACGCGCGATGATGCACACTACCTGACCGAGTGTACCATCGCGCTTGCGCGCCACCACGCCTGGGGCGCGCCGCTCGACCTCGCATCGATTCACGCGCTCGCGCTCCACGAGATCGGCCATGTGCTCGGCCTCGACCACACCACAAACGCCGACGCGATCATGGCACCGCGCGTGCGCGCACGAAACCTCACCGACGCCGACATCAACACCGTGCGCGCACTCTACGCGCTCCCCGCCGGCCCGCTCGGCAAGTGAAGATCGGCGAAGTCATCCTCGCAGCATGCGTGCTGACCATGAGTGGCTTCATCGCGGTGAAGGTCGCCACGCGCCCCGCGGTCGCGCACAAGCGGCCCGACGCGAACACCGACGGCGACTCGATCTTCAAGGTGCCGCTCCAGCGCACCGCCGCCGAGCGGATGCGCGTGGCCGAGGCGCGCGGCACGCAGGTCAAGCAGGCGATCAACGAACGCGGCGGCGCAACCTTCGTCGCCGACATCCTCCGCGAGAACGACTCGACCGTGCGCCACTGGACCGCGCGCGCCGGTGCGCCGGTGCGCATCTGGCTGCAGGTGCCGCAGCAGGTGCCCGACTATCGCGCGTCGTTTCCGGGCTACGTGACGCAGGCGCTCGACGGCTGGAGCGCAGTCGATGGCATGCCCGTGCGCTTCGAAGTCGTGAGCGACTCCGCCAGCGCGCAGGTCGTGGTGGTGTGGACACCGCTGCTCAACGGCAACCGCATCGGCCTCACGCGCATCGAGGCGGTCAACGACACCATTCGCACGGGGCGCATCACGATCGCCACGCAGCGCGAGGGCGGCATCGCGCTCAAGGATGACGACATCGCCCGCTGCGCCCTGCACGAGGTCGGCCACCTGCTCGGCCTTGCGCACACCACCGACCTCGCGAGCATCATGGCGCCCGAGTCGGCGCAGCCCGGCCTGAGCATGCGCGACCGCGCCACGGTGCAACTGCTATACGCGCTCCCGATCGGCTCCATCAAGGCGGGCGCGACCTGGTAGTGGCAACTACGCCATCGAGAATTCCCGCCCGAACGCCACTGCGAACGAGAAGCTCTTCGCCTTGGTGCGCGACTCCATCGCTTCCGCCACGCGCTCCAACCGCGCCGGAATCGCGAGGATTTTCTCTTGTGCGCGCTTCCCGGCCTCGTCGAGCCCGATGAGCGCGTCGATCGCCCAGAACTTGATCTGCTCCTCGACGATCTTCAGGTAGTCGCGCGGCCCGTAGATGCCTGCCCGGCGAATCACGTCCGCCATCTCGCGGAAATGCGGCATGTTCACCCCCGGCATTTCGATGCTCGGCATGATCTCCGCCGCCGACACCAGCCCGCGGTTCGGGTCGCGCTGCAGCACTTCCTTGAAAATCGTGCGATAGAACGTGTAGTGACGCGCCTCTTCCTTGGCCACGTTCGACAGCACCTCGCCGATCAGGGGCTCGTGCACCGACGCAACCTTGCCGGTGTTCGCGTGGCTCACTTGCGTCGCGCGTTCCTGCAACGTGGTGTACACGAACACGCGATACGGGTCCTTGTCCCACGACGGCTCGAACCCCGCCTTCAAGTACTCGAACTGCATCCGCTCGAGCACCGGGTTCTCGAGAATCCGGCTGTCACGCGAATAGTCGTGCAGCACGGCCCCATGGCGATCCTCCTCGGCCGTCCAGAGGTTCGTCCACTTCGCCCAGAACGTGTCGCCCCCCAGATACGTCGCCAACAGCCGGTGGAAGTGCGGCAGTCCCTCTTCCGTCAGCGTGTTGAGCGCCAGCGCCACGCGCGCCGGCATGGAAATCCCCTCCGCGCGCGACCGCAGCTCCTTCACGTACTTGTCGGGATCGGTGTCGGGCTCGGGCGCCAGCAACTCGCTCGGGAACCACAACACGCGCTTGGCCTCGTGGGCCTGCATCAGCTCGTCCACGACAGGTTCGAGATCCGAGAGGACCTCCACCCGGGCGAGCGTTTCAATTGACGGCGCTGTCAGCATCGGAATTCATGAATCGGGATGCGCCTCGCCGAACGCGAGTCGCAGTGCTCAAAGTTAGCCACGCCAACCGCGGTTTGCTTGGCAAGAATGTGAAAGCTGCCGTACCTTCGAGGCACGCATTCGCCCCGTCGCCTCTCGCTCGGAGTCCCGCATGCTCGCTCGCCTCCACACGCGCGCCGCGCTCGCGGCCTTGCTCGCCGTCACGGTGGCCGCACCGCTCGTCGCACAGCGCACCGCCAAGCCGCCACTCCACGGCAAGCACTGGGTCGCCGTCACCGGTAAACCGCTGGGCGCCACCGCGGGTGCCATGACGTTTGCGAAAGGTGGCAACGCCATCGACGCCGCCTGCG
>JAYTVE010000132.1:0-2193 GCA_043744185.1 Gemmatimonadota bacterium
GTTCCAGTCACCTGGTCCATCCAGCGCATTCCGCTTCGCAGCGTCAAACCGGACGCGCCTTGACCAGCTCCCACGCTGTGCCGACTGGTGGTAACGCCGTCCCGACAATATCGTCGCGCCGACACTGCTGCTCTCCTCGCCGTCCCGCGCACTGATGCATCGCGCCATGAATGCCCGGCCCAAGCGCCTCAGCCAATTCGTCTGCGGGTTGCTCGCGCTGATCGCTGCGCCAGCGGCACTCGCGGCGCAGGCCACGCAGGCCGCGCCAAAAACTCGACCAGCGCCCACACCGAGCACGCAACCGGCGGGCCAGAACGCGACGACGGAAACGCGCGTCGTGCGGTTCAAGCTCGCGGCTGTCGTGAGCGGCGCGACCGCAGGCGACTCGATGATCGTGCGCCTGTCCGCCGGCGCCGATGAGGGCATCGTGCTCCATGGCACCGGCGAAGTCCGCGCGACGTGGAGCAAAGCGGACAGCCTGCGCCGCGACGATCTCGGCACCGCCGAAGTCATCACGGTCGATTCCACGTCGGCCATCGCCGTCGTCCGCGTGACGGACTCCCGTTGGCGTCCGCGAGCCGGGGACATGGTCGGAGTTCCGGCTCGCGTACCGAAGCGCGCCAAGCGCACGGTTCTCTGGGACCTCGTCGAACTCGGCGTCACGTTCAACGACTTGGAGCGCAAGCCGCTCGTGTCGCGCGCGACGATCTTCTTTGCCGACGGCGACTCGCTGCTCGCCGCGGTGCTCGCGCACATGGCGAGCGACGTCCGCGCCACGGCCGACGCAATCCGTCCGACGGTCCAGAAGGACTACGCGCAGTTGCTCGTGCCGATGACGACCGGCCGCAACAGGGGCACCGGCGTCTTCCAGGCCATGGAGCGCACGACGCCAGCCGATGTCGAGGCCTTCCTGCGCTTCGTGCGCGCCTTCCCGGGCAAGTACATGGGAACGGAGTGGAAGGTGAACGAGACGTACGCCACGTGGGTGCTCAACCTTGCGCCAACGTCGCACGATGAGCTGCTCGATTCGCTGCTGGTGACGCGCACCGATGCGGAGGTCGCGGCACTCGTCGGCCGGTACCGCGCCGACATCGCTGGCAAGGGCGAGTTCATCACGCACTGGAACAACACGGCGGAGCAGTGGGCCAACGAGGGCAAGGGCGTCGACGCCAACCGGCTGAACGGCCTCAGCATGCGCGTGGCAACGCTCATCGGCGATGCCGCGCAGCAGGCGTGGACGTCCTTCTCGCTCGGCCAGATCCGGGACTCCGAGGCGAAGTACGCGGAATCGCTCGCCATCTATCAGACCGCGCTCACGCAGTTCGAACGCGTCGGTGATGCACGCGGGCAGGCGTTCACCCTCAACAACATCGGGCGCGAGCTGAACCAGCTGAGCCGCTATGCCGAGGCGACCACGTTCTGGCGACGCGCGTGGCAGTTCAAGGTGGGGCTCACTCCAGCGCAGGCCGCCACCATGAGCGACCTCCGCGAGAGCATCGCGTCGTCGCTCACCGGCCTCGCCAACAGCTACGACAAATTGGGGCAGTACGACTCGGCGCTCGTCGTGTACCAGCGGGCGGTGGAACAGAGCGCGGCGGTGAATTCCACCAAGGCGCTGCGCAGCCGCGCGTTGGTGCTCAAGTCGCTCGCACGCATCGCCGGCAAGCAGGGCAACGCGGACATCGCGTTCCGACGGCTGGAAGAATCGCTCGCGCTGTATCGCTCGCTGGCCGACCGGTCCGGCGAGGCCGACGTACTCGACGAGATCGGCTACCAATTGAACCGTCAGTCCAAGTACAAGGACGCCATCGCCAAGTACGAGGAAGCGTTCGCGATCTACACGTCGCTCGACGCCAAGCGCGACGCCGGCTTCACGCGCTCGCGCATCGGCCAGGCCTGGTGGTCACTGGGCGACTTCCAGAAGGCGATCGAGGCCCATCAGGCATCCATCGCGCTACGTGAGCAGGCAAACGACCGGGCCGGCCTCGCCTACTCCTGGTCCAAGCTGGGCGCGCTCTTTCGCACGGGCGGCGACCCGACGCGCGCGATCGAGGCCTTCGGAAAGGCCGCCAGCTCGTACGAGGCGATCGGCGACAAGAGCGGCGTGGCGCAGACGCACAACGAGCTCGGCGCGATGTACTCGGGGCAGGAGGACTACACGCACGCGCTCGACGAGTTCAAGGCTGCCCTCAC
>JAYTVE010000133.1:0-7095 GCA_043744185.1 Gemmatimonadota bacterium
GCCTGCTCGGGCGACATGTAGTGCGGCGTGCCGAGCGAGAGGCCGGTTTCCGTCATGCGGCCACCGGCCGCCGCGCTCACGGCGAGCGCGATGCCGAAGTCCATCACCATCGCGCGCCCATCGTGCAGCAGGATGTTCTCGGGCTTGATGTCGCGGTGGATGACGCCGTTGCGATGCGCGTAGTCGAGCGCGTCGGCGATCTCGCGCGTGATCCGCACGGCTTCATCCACACCGAGCTGCGTCTCGCGGTTGAGCCGGTCGCGGATCGTCTCGCCCTTGCTGTAGGGCATGACGTAATACAGGAAGCCGTCGGCCGTGCCGCTGTCGAAGAGCGGCAGGATGTGCGGATGGCTGAGCGACGCGGTGGTCTTGATCTCGACGACGAAGCGCTCGGCGCCGAGGACCGCGGCCAGCTCCGGCTTCAAGACCTTGATCGCCACCTGGCGGTCGTGCTTGAGGTCGGCGGCGAGGTAGACCGTGGCCATGCCGCCGGCGCCGAGTTCGCGCTCGATGCGGTAGCGGTCAGCGAGGGCGGCGGTGAGTCGGGCGGTGTCGGACATCGGGGAAGAACATGGGGCGTGCCACCACGCGCCGCGAGGTGCGCGGCTTCCGTGCAACCCCGATTCCCGAACGCAAGAACCGCCGGGGCGCAGTGCGCACCCCGGCGGTTTGCTCCTCAACTGTTTCCCCTAGGGGACGGTGATTGGCGTGACGAGAGTATTCGTATTGCCGGCCGCGTCCTGGACCGTCAGCGTCACCTGCCAGGTACCGGCACTGGGGTAGAGGTTTGCGGTCCTCAGGCTGTTGTTCGACCTGGTCACGCCGTTCCCGAAATTGTACGAACGCAGCACGATGCCGCCCGTGCCGGTGGACAAGCTGGAGTCGAACAGGCAGTTGAGGGGCTTCCCCTGAAAGCCGCACGTCGTGGTGAAGCTCGCGACAGTCGGCGTGCCACTGGGTTGCGTGACGATGACCGTGATGCTCGCGGTCCCCGTGGCGCCCTGCGAATCCTGTGCGGTGAGCGTGATGGTGTGCGTGCCGACGGCGAGGGTGGTCGTGGAGAACGAGGTGCCCGTGCCGATGGCGCCGCCCAGGTTACTCGTCCAGGTGAGCGAGGCGCCGGTAAGTGCGCCGTCTTCGACGTCACTGCCCGTGCCGGCAAAGCTCACCGACGTGCCCTGCACGACGCTCGTTCCACTCGCCGGCGCCGTGATGGTGGCGGTCGGCGGTGTGTTGGGTTTCGGTGTGATGATCACGGTGATGCTCGCCGATCCCGTGGCGCCCTGCGAATCGTGCGACGTCAGCGTGACGGTGTGCGTGCCGACGTTGAGCGCGCTGGTCGAGAACGAGACGCCGGTGCCGATGGCGCCGTTCAGGCTGCTCGCCCACGTGAGCGATGCTCCAGTGAGCGCGCCGTCTTCGACGTCGCTACCGGTGCCGGCGAAGCTGATCGACGTACCCTGCACAACGCTCGTGCCACTCGTCGGCGCCGTGATCGACGCCGTCGGCGGCGTGTTGGGCTTCGGGCTCACGATCACCGTGATGCTGGCCGACCCGGTGGCGCCCTGCGAGTCCTTCGCGGTGAGTGTGATCGTGTGCGTGCCGATGCTCAGGCCGCCCGTGGTGAACCCCCCGCCCGTGCCGATCGCGCCATTGATGCTGCTCGTCCAGGTGAGCGAGGCGCCGGTGAGCGCGCCGTCCTCCGGGTCGCTGCCGCTGCCGCTGAAGGTGATGCTCGTGCCCTGCACGACACTCGTGCCGGAGGCCGGTGCGGTGATGGTGGCCGTGGGCGACTGGTTGCCAGTCGGCATCGGCACCGTGATCGGCTTTGTGATCGTGTTGGTCTGTCCGACCGCGTCCGTTACTGTCAGCGTCACCTGATAGGTGCCGGCACTGGGATAGAGGTTTGCGGTCTTCAGGCTGTTGTTCGACCTGGTCACGCCGTTCCCGAAATTCCACGAACGCAGCACGATGCCGCCCGTGCCGGTGGACGCGTTGGAGTCGAACAGGCAGTTGAGGGGCTTCCCCTGAAAGCCGCACGTCGTGGTGAAGCTCGCGACGGGCGGCGTGCCCCCTCCGGACGACGTGACGAAGACCGTGATGCTCGCGGTCGCCGTGGCGCCCTGCGAATCGCGCGCCGTCAGCGTGATCGTGTGTGTGCCCAGCGCGAGTCCGGCGGTCGTCACGCTCGTGCCCGTGCCGAAGGTGCCGCCGATGCTGCTCGACCACGTCAGCGACGCGCCCGTGAGCACGCCGTCCTCCGCATCGTTGCCCGTGCCCGTGAAGGCGATGCTCGTGCCTTGGACGACACTCGTGTTGTTCGCGGGCGCCGTGATCGTGGCTGTAGGCGGCTGGTTGACCGGCGCGCCGATCAGGAAGCTGACGTTCAGGAGCTTGTTGATCGTGTTGGCCGGCACGGTCGTGATGGCGCCATTGACCGCGTTGGCCGTGAGGGCCGCCGCCACCTGCGCCGGCGTCGCGGATGGGTTGGTCTGCAAATAGAGCGCGGCGGCGCCCGCCACGTGCGGCGACGCCATCGAGGTGCCGCTCAGCACCGCCGTGGCGCTGTTGGACCCGATATACGACGACAAGACCGAGACACCCGGCGCGTTGATGTCCACGCACGTGCCGCGGTTCGAAAAGCTCGCAAACCCGTCGGTGATGCTCGTCGCGCCCACGGTAATCGCATTGGGCGTGCTCGACGGCGACTCGAGACAGGCATCGGCGGATGAGTTGCCGGCTGCCACGGCGTACGTGATGCCCGAGGCGATCGAGTTCGTGACGGCCGTGTTGAGCGCCGCCGAGAAGCCGCCGCCCAAGCTCATGTTGGCCACGGCGGGGAGGGTGCGATTGGCGGTCACCCAGTTGATGCCCGCGATTACGCCCGAAGTCGTGCCGTTGCCGTTGCAGTCCAGCACACGAACGCCGACCAAGTGCGCATTCTTCGCGACGCCGTACGTGGTGCCGGCCACCGTGCCCGAGACGTGCGATCCGTGACCGGCGCAGTCCACCGCGCCGCCGCCGAGCGTCACCTCGTCAATGCCGGGGACCGCGCGTCCACCGAACTCGTTGTGTGAATAGTTGATGCCGGTGTCGATGATGTACACCGTCACGCCCGAGCCGTCGGCCGTGTAGGTGTACGCACCGCTCAACGGCAACGCCGCCTGGTCGATGCGATCCAACCCCCACGGCGCGCCCGTTTGCGTCGTGATCGCGGACACGATGCGATCCGGTTCGATGTACTCGACATTCGGATTCTTCTGCATCGTCGCCAATTCATTCGGCGTCAGGCTGACCGCGACGCCCTTGAGCGCATGGTCGTAGCGATGCGTGACCTTGGCGTCGACCGTCGCCGAAAAGGTTCTCGTCGCGTCGGAACTCCGCAGCACGTTGCTCCGGAACACGACGATGTACTTGTCGGGAATCACGGCGCCGGCTTGCGAACCGGGGCCGCCGACGTTTACCACGCCGAGGTTGGCGACCGATGCATCGGGAGCAGCGGGGCCGCGGCCATCGCCGCAGGCGGCGAGCGCGAGGGCACCAAGCAGGACAAGACGCTTCATGGACGACTCAGATCGGGGTGGGGGGTGCCCTCGGGCCTCGGACGATCGGCGCGTCGGGCAATCGCGTGTCAACAGACCGGGCACGGTGGGCTCAGGCCTCGCTGAGCGCAATGTCGCACGTCACAACCGTCATCACGAGTCCGTCGCGAAACTGGTCGGCGGCGTTCAGTGCTCGGAAGGCGGTTGGAGGCGTACGACAGAGCAGCGGCAGCCCTCGCACCGACCGGTCAACATGGCCGTTCGCCCCTCGGTGTCATCGAACTGGACACCGCAGACTGGCTGCCCGCTCGTACCTGCGGCATGTTGGGAGGCACGCCCTCGCCGTACTCCGTGTGCGCGCGAGTCACCTCCCAGCTCCCGGAATTCCCGACGTGGCGCCGAGCATGGTATCTGGGTCGCCGAGCTACCTGCGCCACCTCCCATCGGGCCTGGTCGTCCGCAACACCGAGGTGCGCGACGCCGAAGCACTCGAGGCGCTGCAGGTCGCCGTCTTCCCGTCGCTCGCCGATGCGCAGCGCTTCAAGGCCGCACACTATCGGCGCCATCTCGAGCTGTTCGCCGCGGGGCAATTTGCGGTCGAGCACGACGGGCGCATCGTCGCCGCGACATCTACCGTGCGTCGACACGTCGACTTCGACCATCCGCACCACACCTTCGACGACATCATCCAGGGTGGCTGGCTCACTTCGCACGAGCCCGACGGCGACTGGCTCTACGGCGCCGATCTGGGCGTCGATCCCGCCTATCGCGGTCGCGGACTCGCGCTCGCGCTCTACGCCGCACGACAACAGCTGGTCTGGACACTGGGCCTGCGCGGCCAGGTGGCCGCCGGCATGATGAGCGGCTACGGCGCGGTGAAGCAGACGATGTCGGCGGCCGACTACCTGGAGGGCGTGCGCGCGGCGCGCATCAACGACCCGACGCTCTCGATGCAGCTCAGCGTGGGTTTCGAAGCGCGGGCCCTCCTGATCGATCACCTCGATGATCCGTCGTGTGACAATACCTCGGTGTTGATTGTGCTCGACGCGGCGCGCGACGTGCCGGGGGCAAGTCCAATCCAGCGGAGAACGTGATGGGAGCGATCGAACTCAAGACGCCGATTCCCGGACCGAAGGCGCAGGCCGTCATTGCGCGACGCTCGGCGGCCGTTGCCTCAGGGCTGGCGAAGGCAACGGACGTCGTCGTCGAGCGCGCGAGCGGCGCGCTCGTGCACGACCTCGACGGCAACACCTTCATCGACCTCGTGGGCGGCATCGGCATGCTCGCCGTCGGGCACAGTCCCGAGAACGTCGTCGGCGCGATTGCCAACCAGGCCGCAAAGTTCGTGCACCTCTCCGCGCTCGTCGGCACCTACGAGCCGTACGTGCGACTCTGCGAGCTGCTCAACGAATGCACGCCGGGTGATTTCGCCAAGAAGTCGCTGCTCGCCAACTCGGGCGCGGAGTCAGTGGAAAACGCGGTCAACCTCGCGCGTCGCTTCACCGGACGCCCGGTGGTCATCTGCTTCGAGGGCGGCTATCACGGCCGCACGCTCCTCACGCTCAGCCTGACGAGCAAGTACGGCCTCTTCAAAAAGGGGTTCGGGCCGTACGCGCCCGAGATCGTGCGGCTGCCGATGCCCAACCTGTATCGCAAGCCAGCCGAGCAGAACAACGCACAGTATCTCGACAGCGCCATCCGGCAGCTTGAGACCGCACTCGTGTCGCAGGTCGATCCGTCTGCGGTTGCCGCCGTCATCGTCGAGACCGTGCAGGGCGAAGGTGGCTTTTTGCCGGTGCCGCCGCGCTTTCTGGAGCGAATCCGCGAACTCTGCACCGAGCACGGCATGGTGATGATCGCCGACGAGGTGCAGTGCGGCATGGGGCGAACGGGCAAGCTGTTCGCGATCGAGCACTACGGCATCGTGCCGGACCTGATCGTCACCGCCAAGTCATTGGGCGCAGGCATGCCGGTGAGCGCGGTGACGGGGCGCGCCGAAATTCTCGACTCGGCGCACTTGGGCGGCGTGGGCGGCACGTATGGCGGCAGTCCCGTGGCGTGCGCGGCCGCCATCGAGGCGCTCGAGACCATTCGTCAGCCAGCCTTCCTTGCTCACGCAAACCATGTGGGCGACGTGATGCGTCAGGTGCTGGGCTCGTGGCGCGGCACGTATCCATTGGTGGGTGACGTGCGCGGGCTTGGTCCCATGATGCTCGTCGAATTCGTTCGTGACCACGTGACGCGCGAGCCCGCGCCCGAGGAAACGCTCGCCATCATCAGGAAGACGGTGCTGGGGGGCGTGATCGCGATGCGCGCCGGCCTGTTCAGCAACTGCATTCGCCTGCTGCCGCCGTTGGTGATCACCGAGGCAGAGCTGCGCGAAGCGCTGGCCGTCATGGAGGCGGCACTCGCCGAGGTTGAGGCGGATCGTGCGTGCAAAGCCGCGGGGGCGCGGTAGCCACGTGTCCAAGGCGGATCTGCTCTTCGAGCACGGCACGCTGCTCACGCAGGAGCCGTCCATGCCCAGCGCGCAAGCCATGGCCGTGCAGGGCGGGCGGATCATGGCGGTCGGGAATGTCGACGAGGTTGAGGCGCTCGCCGGGCCGGCCACGCGGCGCATCGACCTCGCGGGACGCACGCTCGTGCCGGGACTGATCGACGCACACGCGCACATCTGGAAGATCGGCCACCTGCTCACGACGATGGTGGATCTGCGCCGCACGCGCTCGCTGGGTGAACTGCTGCGCGCGCTGCACGGCGCACACGCGAAGCTCGGGCCCGGGGCGTGGCTGCTTGGGCGCGGCTTCAACGAGGCCAACCTGGCCGAAGGGCGCATGCCGACGCGCGACGATCTCGACGCGGTGGCGTCAAGTCACCCCGTGGTGCTCACGCGCACGTGTGGGCACATCTACGCGGTGAACAGCGCGGCGCTCCTGCGTGCCGGGATCACGCGCGACACGCAGAGTCCGCCAGGAGGAACGATCGAGCACGACATCAGCGGAGAACCCACCGGGCTGCTGCACGAGACGGCCATGGGACTCGTCAATCGCGTGATGCCCGCGCCCACGCACGATGACCATTCGGCGATGATCAGCGCCGCGCTCAACCACCAGTTGGCCCTCGGCATCACCTCGACCAACGACGCCGGAGTCAGCCCGGCATTGCTCGAGGTGTACCGCACGATGGATCGCGCGCACGCACTCCCGAGCCGCATCAACGTGATGGCGCTGCGGAAGGTGGATGGCGTGGGTGTGGTGCCGCTGCCCGCGCGGCACGAGTCGGAGCGGCTGCGCGTGGACACGGTCAAGTTCCTTGCCGATGGCGGGCTCTCGGGTGCGACGGCGGCGCTCAGCGTGCCGTATCGTCACGCCGACACGCGCGGGATGTTGCGCTTCGAGGCGGGGGAGCTGCTCGCGCTGGCGCGTGAAGCACACGACGCGGGGCTCCGCGTGGCCATCCATGCCATCGGCGACGTGACGATTGATCAGGTGCTCGACGTGTATGAGGCGCTCGGGTCGGGCCCGATGCGTCACCGCATCGAGCACTTCGGGCT
>JAYTVE010000134.1:0-2191 GCA_043744185.1 Gemmatimonadota bacterium
TCACGACAGCGCTCGGCGGGCGACTTCCCTACGCGCTCGAGGTGCTGGCCACAGTCGCGCTCAGCGTGGCGCTCGGCGTGGTGATGGCGCGGCTCATCGAAGTGCCAGCCCTCGCCCTGCGTGATCGATTGTTCCCGTCCCGGTCGGGCGCGTCTCTGGCTACGGGGCCCGCCACAGCCGGGAGCTAGGCGCCGGGTGAGGCGGCCGCGGCGCGGTGCAGGTGATCGAGGATCGCGCGATTGACCAATGCCGGTTCCTCGACGCTCGACGAATGGCCGGCGCGCGGAATCTTGACGAGGGTTGCGCCCGGAATGCCGTCGGCAATCCGTTCGGCCTTGGCCGGCACGGTGGCGCGATCCTCGAGGCCCACGATGACCGTGGTCGCGCACCGTATCCGGTTCAGCTCGAGCGCCATCCCCTCGCGCTCGATCACGCCGTTGACGGCGCGCCAGATCGTGCGACGATTGGCGCGCAGGCGTCCCTCCCACGTGGCGCGATCGGCGGCGCGGCCGGGCTCGGTCAGGAACGGGCCGCCGAACATCACCTGCATGACCGGCTTGGCGACGAGGCCGGGTCCGAGCCACCGCCACGTCCAATTGAGGCGCCGGTACTTCGGGATGTTCTCGACGGGCTCGGGATCGGCCGAGGTCTCGAGCAGGATCAGGCTGCGCAGCAGCTCGGGGCGGCGCGCGGCGAGACGCATGCCGACGAAACCGCCCATCGACAGTCCTGCGAAGTGGCAGGGACCGATGTCGAGGTGCGCAATCAACTGGGCCGCGTCCTCGTATACGGTTTCGATGGAGATCGATCGTGCGTCGTCGTCCGCGCTTTGGCCCTGTCCGCGGTGGTCATACGCGATCACGCGGAAACCCGCTCCCACGAGTGCGTCGCGCTGCGCGTCGAACATGCGGCAACTCCAGAGCAATCCATGGCTGAGCACCACGGGCTCGCCGCTGCCGCCGGAGTCTTCGACGTGCAGTCGCGTGCCGTTGATCGAGGCGAGGGGCATGAGCGTGAACATAGTGTCGTCCCCATCGACGCGAAGGAGCTGCGTCCCGCTGTCGGGCCGGGCGAATCGAAAGAGCTGCATGTAGCCGTCCTGCCGTCGCCTGCCCATATTTCCCGCTCGAGATGCCACCCGCCACCACTACCGTCCTCGACGCCAAGGCCATGGAGCGAACGCTCCGACGCATGGCGGACGAGATCCTGGAGCTCGCGTCGGGCTCGGACGACCTCATCATCGTCGGCATCCAGCGTCGGGGCGTGCAGCTCGCCGACCGCCTGGTGGCCCTCATCAAGTCGCGCGACGGGCTCGTCGTGCCGCGTGGCGCCCTCGACATCACGCTCTATCGCGATGACCTGCAGACGGTCGGGCCGCGCCCCGTCGTCGGCAAGACCGAGTTGCCGCTCGACCTGCAGGGGAAGTTCATCGTCATCGTCGACGACGTGCTCTACACCGGACGCACGGTGCGCGCGGCGCTCGACGAGCTCGCCGACTTCGGCCGGCCCTCGCGCATTGCCCTCGCGGTTCTCATCGACCGTGGCGGGCGCGAGTTGCCCATTCATGCCGACATCGTGGGCAAAAAGGTCGACATCGGCGCCTCGGATCGCGTGGACGTCATGGTCAGTGAGCTCGACGACAAGGACGGCGTGACCATCGTCCGCAAGGACGCCCCGTGAGTTCGGCGCTCGGCAAGGACCTCGTCGGGCTCGAGGGTTTGTCCCGGGCGCAGATCCAGCTCGTGCTCGACACTGCGGAGCCGTTCAAGGAAGTCAGCGAGCGCGCCATCAAGAAGGTGCCGACGCTGCGCGGCCAGACGATCGTCAACCTGTTCTTCGAGGCCTCGACGCGTACGCGCATCAGCTTCGAATTCGCCGAGAAGCGCCTCTCGGCTGACACGGTCAACGTGTCGTCGTCAGGATCAAGCGTGTCAAAGGGCGAAACGCTCGTCGACACGGCGCGCAACCTCGAGGCGATGCGCATCGACATGGTGGTCATCCGCCATCCGTCGAGTGGCGCGGCACGCTTCCTCGCCGAGCGCATCAAGTCGAAGGTCATCAACGCGGGCGACGGTACGCACGAGCACCCGACGCAGGGACTGCTCGACCTGCTCACGCTCCGCGACCGCTTCGGCAAGCTCGACGGTCTCAAGGTCTGCCTCTGCGGCGACGTGCTCCATTCGCGTGTCGC
>JAYTVE010000135.1:0-2190 GCA_043744185.1 Gemmatimonadota bacterium
CCGTGAGCGCCCCGCTGCGGGACCGGCGCCCCGACGTGCTCGCGCCGTCGAGAGAGCGTGCAGGCGACCTCACGCTCGAACGTGGGGGCGTGCTGAGCACGCTCGAGATCGCGTATCACGTCGGCGGCACACCGATCGGCTACGACAACGTTGCGGTCGTGCTCCATGCGCTCACGGGGACGAGCAACGTCGGGACCGACTGGTGGAGCGAGGTGGTCGGTCCCGGCAAGGCAATCGACACGCGACACTATCACGTGATCGCGCCGGTGCTGCCGGGTTCGTGCTACGGCACCACGTGGCACGGGTTCGGCGAGGGCAACATCCCCGATCTCACAACGCGCGATCAGGCGGCAGCCGTCTGGGCGCTGCTCGACCGGTTGGGCGTGAGCGCGCCAGCTCTCGTGACGGGCGGATCGCTCGGTGGCATGGTGGCGCTCGAAGTGTCAGCGAGCCGCCCACAGGCGGTGCGACGCACGGTCGTACTGGCCGCGCCTGCGGCACATGGCGCGTGGGCCATCGGGTGGCATCACCTGCAGCGCGAGATCATCGACGCGCTCGGCGACGAGCGGGGGCTCGCCATCGCCCGTTCGCTGGCCACGCTCTCGTTCCGCTCCGAACGCGAGTTCAACGGACGGTTTGGGCGCACGCAACGCGACGACACTCGCTTTGCCGTGCAGGACTATCTCGATCACCAGGGAAGGAAGCTCGTGGCGCGCTTCGACGCGCGCGCGTGGCGGACACTCTCGGCGGCCATGGACGCGCATGACGTGGGGCGTGGTCGTGGTGGTATCGCCACCGCGCTGCGCGCCATCCGCGGCACCCTCGTGGGTGTCGGTATCACCGCGGACTCGCTCTACGGAGAACGTGAGGTGCAGGGATGGACCGATGTGGCGGGCGCGCGCTACCTGCGCATCAACTCGACGTACGGCCACGACGCGTTCCTGCTCGAGCAGCGGCAGGTCGGTCGCATTCTCCGCGCCGCACTCGAGGAGCCCGTGCGGCTGCGCACGGACGACGGCAACGAGGGGAGAGCCGCATGAGCGCCGCTCTCGCGCCCAAGGCGCCATTCCAGCGGGCCCGCCCGCCGCACGCGCCCGCTTCGCCCCGTCCTGCAGTGCTCCGCGTGGCACTCGCGGGCTGCGGCACCGTAGGTGGTGCGCTCGCTGAACAGCTGCTCGCGCACGCGCTCCCGGGCGACCGACGCATCGAGATCGTGAAGGTGCTCGTGCGCGATGCGGGCAAGGCGCGTCGCGCTGCCTTCCGACCCGGCGTCGTCACCGACTCGCTCGCGGCCTTTCTCTCGGCGCACGCCGACGTCGTCATCGAGACCATCGGCGGTATCGAACCCGCGCGCACGCTCGTGGCGGCTGCTCTCGTTCAGGGCCACCGAGTCGTCACGGCCAACAAGGCCCTGATCGCGGCCGAGGGCGCGTCGCTGGCCCAACTGGCCACGCGCTTCGGCGGACAACTCGACTTCGAGGGCGCCGTGGGTGGGTGCGTTCCCGTGGTGCGCGCGCTGCGCTCGGGCGCGGCGGGCGTCGGTGTCACGACCATTCGCGGCG
The DNA here is from genome assembly GCA_043744185.1 of Gemmatimonadota bacterium. Lineage (GTDB taxonomy): Bacteria > Gemmatimonadota > Gemmatimonadetes > Gemmatimonadales > Gemmatimonadaceae > JACPPC01. The sequence continues at coordinate 1,563 of JAYTVE010000135.1, forward strand.
TGCTGAACGGCACCTCGAACTTCGTCCTTGATCGAGTTTCGAACGGGACCGCGCCCGATCTGGCCATCCGCGAGGCACAGCAGCAAGGGTTCGCCGAGGCGGATCCGAGCCGCGATCTCGACGGGCTCGACGCGGCAGACAAGATCGCGATCCTCGCCTGGCTCACGTTCGGCGTCGCACCGCACATGCTGCCGGTAGGGCGGCGTGGCCTCACCGACGCGCTCGCGTTCGCGGAACCGGCGACGCAGCTCGGCGGTCGCGTGGTGCAACTCGCCGAGTGCGAAGTCACCGCACATGGACTCGTCGCCCGCGTCGAGCCAGCCGTGATCGGCCTCTCGCACGACCTAGCGCGCGCGACGGCGGAGTGGAACGCGGTCACCATCGAAAGCGCTTCGGCGGGCACCATCCTCTTTGCCGGACGCGGCGCCGGTGGTAGTCCGACCGCAGGCGCGCTCTTTGGTGATCTCGGGGCGTCGAGTCCGCCGCTGCCGACGCCACGCGCGGTGCAGGTGGCCGGGCGCGACGAGCGCGTGTTGCGCTGGCTGCTCTGGACGCGCGCTGCGGATGCAGGTGCGCAAGCGCTCGCGCCGCCAACGCCCGATGTGGTGGTAACGGAGCTAGCCGAAGG
>JAYTVE010000136.1:0-7080 GCA_043744185.1 Gemmatimonadota bacterium
TGTCCTTCACGCTGGCAGGATCCCAGCTGACGTAGGTCACCGTGGCCGAGTCGTGGGTGTCCTGCCAGGTCGTCCAGAGGTGCTCGTCGGAAACCCAGACTTCGCCGGCCAACTGGAAGAGCAGCTTCTGGCGTGGGATTTCCTCGCGGTAATAGCCCTCAAGGTTGACGAGGATTCCCTGCTGGCGCGCTGCGGGGGAGGCGAGGAGGCGGCGATACTTGTCGATGTCGAAACGGCCGTCCGTCTGGAGCTCCGGCGAGCGCTGAAACTGGTCGGGCGGCGCGAACTGGGCTGCCTCCACCAGCTCCGCATCTGTGACGCGGATGCCCCGCTTCTCGTATTCCTTTTGCAGGAGAATGTCGCCGACCAACTGTTCGAAGGCCCGGTCGTCGATTCGAGCACGTTCATCCAGCGTCAGGCTGCGGCGAAGCTGCTGCTCCTGCTGCTGCACCAAACGCAACGACGTGGCCTGCCACTGCTGCCACGGCACATCGGTCCCCTCAACACTCGCAACGGCAGTGGTGACGGTGACACGCGAACGACCCACGAGGCCGGAAGTCTCATAGAGCAGGAAGCCGCCGACAAACACGACGGCCACACCGATCCAGATCCACTTAGCCATGCTCCGCATCGACTGCAGCACGGTTCCGACATCCTCGCAAGAAAGGGAAGTACCGGGACAAGCCCCGACGTTATGAAAAAGCCTCGAAATGTAGTCGGCCGGCTCGCGTAAGATCAAGCCAGAACATCACTTCTCCAATTGACCTTGCTCGCGGACTCTAGCTATGATTCGCCGTCCTGTACCGGCGTCCGCGGGTCGTTTCCCCTTTTGGGCCTGACATGGCGACCTCCCCTCGGATCGACGACCTGCGAAAGAAGTTCGACGAGAACCCGCGACGGTACTTCGCCCCCTTGGCGAACGAGTACCGCAAGGTGGGCGAGTTGGCGCAGGCGATCGCCATCTGCCGCCAGCACCTGGCTGACCAGCCCGGCCACATGTCGGGGCACATCGTGTACGGTCAGGCGCTCTTCGAGAACAAGGAGTACGAGGAGGCGCAGAAAGTGTTCACTGCGGCTCTTGCGCTCGATCCCGAAAACCTGATCGCGCTCCGTCTGCTCGGCGACATTGCCCGGGACGGAGGGGATTACACCGCAGCGCACGGATGGTACCAGCGTGTCCTCGACGCCGATCCGCGCAACGAGGACATTCAGGCGCAGCTCAAGCTCGTGCAGGAAGCCGAGGAACGCGCGGCGGCCGAAGCGGCCCGCGAACCGCTCCAGGCAACGATCGTCACGCAAGCGGTACCGCGTCCGAGCACGATGACGCCGACCCCCGCACGCGGCTCGGGATTGCACGAAGAGACCACGGTCGAGATCGAGCGCGTCACCCCGCCTTGGGCCAAGGCCGAGCCGCCGGCGCCGTTGCCGCCGCTCACCGAGGATGACGTGGCGCCACCGCGCCTCTCCATCATGGGACTCGATCTCGAGTCGATGGCCGGTATTTCGCGCGCAGACGCGGACGCGACGCTCGTGCCCAAGTCGGCCGGGCCGTCGCCGGACTTCGAAACGTCGGTGCCGTTCGACTCTTCCCAGTTCGACGCCGAGGTCGAGGTGGACTCGAATCCGCTTGCAGGGGTGTCGGGCATCGAGATCCGTGACGAATCATCCGCGGCAAGCCTCGCGTCGGCAGGCGGCCCGCCGCCTCAGCCCGACGAACCCTTCAAGATCACGCCGCCCTTCGGGGAGGCGCCGTCGTCGGCCGCGGCGGACCTGCCGCCTGAGCTGCACATGCCGATGCGCGTGACCCCTCCGACGATGGAGCTTGGGCTCGTTGCGCAACCCAAGACTGAACCGACAGGGTTGTGGGATACGCTCGAAGACATGGAAGCTGAAGGTGGCGCCGCGCTCGAGGCAGCCGCACCGCGCAGCACGCCGCAGAACTTCGAGCCGCCCGCGCTCATGTTCGACACACCGAGCGCGGAGTCTGCCGCTGTTCGGGAGCCCGCGTTGCCAACGGACGAGGCCTTCGAGCTGGTGGACGCTCACCCGCCCGCCACGGAAGCGCTAGCCGCATCGACGGCGCCCTTCGTCACGGAAACGATGGCAGAGCTCTACGTGCAACAGGGTCACAACGCCGAGGCGCTGGCGACGTATCGGCAGTTGCTCACGACGCGCCCGGATGATGCCGGGCTGATGGAGAAGATCGCGCAGCTCCAGGTGCCCGCGGTCGAGGCGAGCGGTAGCCCGCGTGCCCGCGCGTTCTTCGCGGCGCTCGCCAACTGGCGGCCCGGGCCAGTCGCGATGGCTGCGGCGCTCATGGCGGCACCTGTTCCATCGGTGTCGGTTGACGTGCCGGCGGTCGAAGCCGTGGCGGCGGCGCCGGCCCAGCCAGCGCCTGAGGTCGAACCGTGGATGCAGGGGCGCTCGTACGACCTCGGCGTCTTTGAGGGCGTGGCCGTCAGCGACAGCGACGAACATGCGGCACGCCGGCTTGCCGCGATGTATCCGGACGCGCTCGTCATGAACCAGACGTCGACCGCGGTACTTGATGCGCCAGCGGTCGTGGAAGGTTCGGAAACTGCCGATCCGGTCGAGCTCCCGGGACAGGCGGCGCGGCCGGCATCGCAGGAACTCTCTCTCGATCAGGTCTTCAGCGATCCAGCGCCTCAGCGGCCCTCACGCAAGTCGGCCTCATTTTCGTTCGACCAGTTCTTCTCGCAGACGGCGCAGGTGCCGGCGGTGCCGCGTTCTCCGACGCCGAGTAGCGTGGTCCCGGCACAGCCGAGCGCCGAGGAGGCGGAGCAGTTCCAGAACTGGCTCAAGGGGCTCAAGGGGCCGTGAGGATCGCGCTCCTCAACGGACCCAACCTGAACCTGCTCGGCACGCGTGAACCGTCGGTATACGGCACCCATACGCTCGTCGAGATCGAGGCGGAGCTGACCAAAGTCGCCGGAGCGCTCGGATGCTCGCTGTCTTGCGTCCAGAAGAACGGCGAAGGTGAGCTGATCGACGCGATTCATGCGCTGCGCGGACAGTGTGACGGCGCGATCATCAACGCCGGAGCGTACAGCCACACGAGTCTCGCCATCCGCGATGCGTTCAGCTCGGTGTCGGTGCCGTTCGTGGAGGTGCACCTGTCGAACATCTTCGCGCGCGAGCCGGAGCGTCGGCACTCGATGCTCGCTCCCGGTGCGAGGGCGGTGCTCGTGGGGTTCGGCGCGGCGGGATACGAGTTGGCACTGCGCGGTCTGGTCACCATGCTCGGCGCAGCGCGTGCCTGAAAGACGCCCCACGCGGCTGACGGCGCTCCGTGCGGCGCTGCTCGCCGAACACCTCGACGCGCTGCTCGTTTCGTCGCTGCCGAACATCCGCTACCTGACGGGCTTCTCCGGCTCGAACGCACTGGCTGTGGTGACGGCGAGCGAGTGCGTGCTCGTGACCGACATTCGCTACGAGGAGCAGGCCCGCGAGGAGTCCGGCGACGAGGCCCGCGTTCTCATCGAGTCGCAGAGTCTGTGGAGTGCGCTCTGGCGCGAGCTGCCGGTGCTCACGGGTGTCGAGACGATCGCGTTCGAGAGTGCGCACCTGCTGCACCGCGATTTCGCGCGCTTGCTCGAGTCGGGGACGCGATGGCGCTGGCGTCCCGCGGTGGAACTGGTCGAGTCGCTGCGCGAGGTGAAGGATGCGAGCGAGGTGGCACGACACGCGGAGGCCGGGAAGATCGCGGTGCACGCGCTGTCGGTCACGCTGGAGAAGATCCGTGCGGGGATGACCGAACTCGCGATCGCCGGCGTGCTGGAGAGCGAACTCCGGCAGGCGGGCAGCGAGGACTTCCCGTTCAAGAGCATTGTGGCCACCGGGCCGCGGTCCGCCCTGCCGCACGCTCGGGCCGGCACGCGCGCGTGGGGGCGCGGTGAGCTGTTGCTGATCGACTTTGGCGCCGTCTACGAGGGCTACTGCAGCGACGTCACCCGCACGGTGGTTGCGGGGCAGGCGGACGAGCGACAGCGGGAGGTACACGGCATCGTGGCAGGGGCCAACGCTGCGGCGCGCGCGGGGGTCCGGGCGGGCATGACGGGCAAGGATGCCGATGCGCTCGCGAGACGCTACATTGATGATGCTGGCGAGGGGGCGGCCTTCGGGCACAGTCTCGGTCACGGGCTCGGCCTCGAGGTGCATGAGGCTCCCCGGCTGAGTCGGTTGTCCGACGGCGTGTTGCCTGCTGGCGCGGTGGTGACGATCGAACCGGGCATCTACCATGCGGGTTGGGGCGGCGTCAGGATCGAAGACGACGTACACCTGACCGCTGGCGGACCCGTCCTACTCACGGATTTCACGCGCGACTTGCTCGAGGTCGGGTAAGTCGTGCCCCACCCCGGAACCATGATTGACCTCCGGTACGTCAAGAAGCTGGTGGAGCTGCTCGACAGTTCGACCGTCGACTCGATCGAGATCTCCTCGGACAAGGGGATGAAGCTCCGCATCTCGAAGACCCCCGCGCAGCGTGGCACGGTGCAGATGGCTGCGCCGATGTCGATGCCGGCGATGCTGCCGTCGGCTGCGCCCCGCTCGTCGGGTGAACAGGCGGCCATCGAGGCGGCCCCCGCGCCCAAGCCGGCGCCCGCGGCCGCGCTCCTCGAAGTGAAATCGCCGATGGTCGGCACCTACTACTCGAAGCCTGAACCGTCGGCCAAGTCCTACGTGAGCGTGGGGCAGCGCATCGAGAAGGGGCAGACGGTCTGCATCATCGAGGCGATGAAGATCATGAACGAGATCGAGTCGGAATTCTCCGGCGTCGTGCGCGAGGTGATGATGCAGGACGCGCAACCGGTAGAGTTCGGCCAGGTCCTGTTCCGGATCGATCCCAATGGCTAATCCGCCACTCGCCTCGGGAAGCCAGTCGGCGCAGAGCGCCCCGGCCGCCAACCAGCCGTACAACTACAAGGCGGTCATGCAGGAGATGGTGAAGCAGGGCGCATCCGACTTGCACCTCAAGGTTGGTCGGCCGCCCACGCTGCGCATCAACGGCGAGCTGGTGCCGCTCAACTTTCCGCCGCTGCGACCGGAAGACCTCAAGAGCATCGCCGAGCAGACGATGCCGCCGAAGCAGATCAAGGAGTTCTCCGAGCAGAAGGAAGCCGACTTCGCCCTCGGCGTGCCGGGTATCGGCCGCTTCCGCGTCAACGTGTACCAGCAGCGCGGCACGATCGCGTATGCCTTTCGCGTCATCCCGTTCCAGGCGAAGACGTGCGAGGAGCTCAACCTCCCGAAGATCGTGGAGTCGATCGCGCTCAAGCCGCGTGGCCTGATCCTCGTCACCGGCATCACGGGTTCGGGGAAGTCGACCGCGCTCGCGTCGATGCTGCAGTTCGTGAACGAGCAGCGGCACGCGAACATCATCACGATCGAGGATCCGATCGAGTTCCTGCACCGCGACATCAACTGCCACATCAACCAGCGTGAAGTCGGGACGGACACGGGCACCTTCGCGCAGGCCCTGCGCCGCGTGCTGCGTCAGGACCCCGACATCATCTTGATCGGCGAAATCCGCGACATCGAGACGCTGGACACGGCGCTCAAGGCGGCCGACACAGGGCACCTCGTGCTGTCGACGCTCCACACCACGGACGCGACGCAGACGATCAACCGCATCCTGTCGTTCTACCCGCCGCAGGAACAGACGTCGGTGCGCTACGCGCTTTCGAGCGCACTGCAGGCGGTGGTCTCGTTGCGCCTCGTGCCGCGCAGCGACCGCCCCGGCCGCGTGCCGGCGTGCGAAGTGCTCATCAACACGGCCGCGGTGCGCGACCAGATCCGCGACATGAACTCGGCGCTCAACATTCCCGACCTGATCAAGGATGGGCATATCCAGTACGGGATGCAGACCTTCGACCAGAGCATCATGCACTGGTACAAGTCGGGCGCGATTTCGTACGAGAGCGCGGTGTTCTATGCGAGCAACCCGAGCGAGTTCGCACTGGCGGTGCAGGGCGTGGCCGGCACGAGCGACCAGACGTTCGCAGGGTTCGGCGGCGACCTCACGGCCTGACCCGGGGACCACGATCATGTTCAAGAAGGTCCTGATCGCCAATCGGGGCGAGATCGCGTTGCGGGTCATCCGGGCATGCCGCGAGCTGGGCGTGCAGACGGTGGCCGTATACTCGGAGGCCGATCGCGAGTCGCTCCATGTGCGCTTTGCCGACGATGACGTGTGCATCGGCCCGCCGGCCGGGCGCGACAGCTATCTCAACATCCCGCGCATCATCGCGGCGGCCGAGATCACGGGGGCGGACGCGATTCACCCGGGGTACGGTTTCCTCGCGGAGAATGCAGAGTTCGCCGAGACGTGTGCGGCGTCGAACATCACGTTCATCGGCCCGACGGCCGAACAGATCCGCACGATGGGCGACAAGGCAACGGCGCGCCGCACGGCCACGGCCGCGGGCGTACCGGTGGTGCCGGGAACGCCGGGGCCGGTGGAGGATCCGGACGAGGCACTCGCGTTCGCGGTGCAGTCCGGCTTCCCGGTGATCATCAAGGCGGCGGCGGGTGGTGGCGGAAAGGGGATGCGCGTGGCGCGCGATGCGGACGAGTTCATGCGCAACTTCACGCTCGCGCGGCAGGAGGCGCTGTCGGCCTTCGGCAACGGCGACGTGTACGTCGAGCGCTTCCTGCTCAAGCCGCGACACGTGGAGTTCCAGATCCTCGGCGACTCGCAAGGCACGATCATCCATGTTGGGGAGCGCGACTGCTCGGTGCAGCGGCGTCACCAGAAGCTGATCGAGGAGGCGCCGTGCCCCGCCATGACGCCGGAGTTGCGCCAGCGCATGGGCGACGCTGCGGTGAAGGCCGCCAAGGCGATCAACTACGTGGGCGCGGGCACGATCGAAATGCTGCTCGACGAGGACGGGTCGTTCTTCTTCATGGAGATGAACACCCGCATCCAGGTCGAGCACCCGGTCACGGAACAGCTCTACGGCGTGGACCTCGTCAAGGAGCAGATCCGCGTGGCGGCGGGCGAACCGCTCAGTTTCAGCACGCTGCCGCCGATGCGGGGACACGTGATCGAGGTGCGCATCA
>JAYTVE010000137.1:0-7073 GCA_043744185.1 Gemmatimonadota bacterium
GGTGCTCGATCTCGCGCGCATGGCGGCGGGCCGACTGGAGCAGCACCGTGAACCGGTCGAACTACGCGGCTTCCTGCTCAGCGTGGCGACGGAGATGGAGCCGTTGGCGGCCGAACGCGGGCTCGCGCTCTCGCTCAGCGTCGGCCCCGCGCTGCCGCGGATCGAGAGCGATCCGACACAGCTGCGCCAGGTGATCGTGAACCTCGTCGCGAACGCGATCAAGTTCACGCCGCAGGGCAGCATCAACCTGCGCGCCCGCCTTGCGACGACGGGGACGGATGTCGAGGCGAGCGACGCACCCGGTCCTGGCGCCTGGGTGGTGTTGCAGGTCGCCGACACGGGGATCGGCATCGCCGCGATCGATCAGGCCCGCGTCTTCGACGAGTTCGAGCAGGTGAACGCCGGAGCGCGCGGCGGATCGGAATCGCGCGGCGTTGGGCTGGGGCTGCCGATCTCGCGACGATTGGCGCGATTGCTGGGCGGCGACCTCACGTTGGTCAGCGCCGTCGGACAGGGCTCGGTGTTTTCACTCTGGCTCCCGGTCATGCCGGGACCCGGGCCCGCCTAGCCGAACAGCTTGCGGACCTTGCCGAAGAGACCGGCGGACGGCGCGGGCTCGGGCGCGGCGATCGCGTCAGCGAGCTCCTTCGCGAACGTCAGCACGTCGGGATAGCGATCCTTCGGGTTCTTCGCGAGCGCCTTCATCACGACGGCCTCGACCCCCGGCGGGAATGCGAGTCCCGGCTTCGCCTTGTTGAGCGGCGTCGGGGGCTCCTTGAGCAGCAACGCGAACATCTCACGCTGGTTCTTCGCGCCGTATGGCAACACCCCCGTCAGGAGCTGATAGGCGATCGTGGCGAGCGAGTACTGATCCGCCGCGGGTCCCACGAGTTCGCCCGAGAGCGCCTCGGGCGCGACGTACATGAGCGTGCCGACGAAGAAGCCGGCGCGCGTCAGCCGCTCGTCGGCCGTGGTGTCGGTGGTGATGGCGATGCCGAAGTCGAGGAGTTTCACCTCGCGCGCCTCGGGATCGTACATCACGTTGTCAGGCTTCAGGTCGCGGTGGATGATCCCTTCCGCGTGCGCGGCCTGCACCGCGTCGCCGATCTGCGTGATGATCGCGGCCACTTCGTCCCTGGGCAGCGGTGCCTCGCGCTTCACGTACTTCTCGAGCAATTCGCCCTTGGCCCACTCGATCGTGAGGAAGTGGAGTCCGCCCACTTCCCCGATCTCGAGCGTCTTCACCACGTTCGGATGCACGACACGCGCCCCGAACTGGGCCTCGCGCACGAAGCGCGCGACGGCCGTCTTGTCCTGGCGCAGCTTCTCGCGAAGCACCTTGACGGCCACGGGACCGTGCGCCGCGTGCTCCCCACGATAGACGGTGGAGGTTCCCCCCTCACCAATCATGTCCTGGAGCGAATAGCCGGCAATGCTGGAACCAACGAGCGCGTCACGTGGCACGGGGCAATGCTAACCCGCCTGACCGTGCTGCGGCAAGCGACGTATCTTCCGCCGACTTCCGGGGTAACAGTGGGCGGATCGCCCGCCCCTGCCGATTGTCCCGCCGGAGACCCTGCATGATGCACCGCTTCGTTCCTCGCCTGCTGCTCGCCCTCGTGATCGCCGCGTCAGCGGGGTGCGGTGGTGGCGCGTCCGGTGCCGGCGCTGACAACAGCGCATCGCGACCGACCGTACCCGCGCGCGGCCCAATCGCGCCAACGGTGGGTGGGTCGCCGCTGGGCGCGGTCGATGCGGTGCGACTGTACCAGACGATGGGCCTGCTCGCTGACGGTTCGCCCGTACCGTTCGTCGGCTCCGTCGCGTTTCTCGGCAGCGCGAGCGCCGACAGCACGCTGTTGGTCGTCACGCTGTCCATTCCCAATCACTCGCTCACCTTCACACGCGAGGGCGAGCGCTATCAGGCCACCTATGCCACTGCGGTCGAGGTGCGGCGTGCCGGCGAGATGCTGGCGCACGCCGAGGGCACGGAGCAGGTGCGCGTGGTGTCGTTCAAGGAGACGGCGCGCATGGACGAGAGCGTCATCTTCCAGCAGCTGTTGAGCGTGCCGCCTGGCGCGGGCGATCTCGTGGTGACCGTGCGCGACGAGACGAATGGCAAGTCGTCGTCGTCGAGCCGGCCGGTGCTCGTGCCGCGCCTGAGCGCGCGCACGCTCTCAAGCCCGGTGCCGTTCTACGAAGCCACGCTGCGGCCCGCCGTCGAGTCGTTGCCGCGGCTGCTCGCGAGCCCACGGTCGACGATCGTGTTCGGGCGCGACTCGGTGGTCCCGCTCTACGTCGAGGCCTACGGCGAGGGCGACCGCGTGACGGTGCAGACCGAGGCGGTGGGTGACGGCAACACGCGGCTCTGGATCGACACGAGCACGCTCACGCGTCGCGGCCGGCTCGTGTCCGGGATTGTGCGCGTACCCGCGACCTACCTCGGCATCGGTGTCTCGCGTGTCATCGTGCGGCGGCTCGACAGCGGCGATTCGGCCTCGACCCCGGTCTTCATCTCGTTTGGTGACGACCTCCCGGTCGCGACCTACGAGCAGATGATCAGCTACCTGCGCTATTTCGCGTCGCCCGGGCGACTGGCGCGGCTCCGTGATGCGCCGGTTGATCAACGTGCGGCGGCCTGGTCGTCGTTTGTGCAGGAGACCAACGGCAGCGGCTCGACCAGCGACGTGCTGCGTCCGTACTTCGCGCGCATCGAGATGGCGAACGCGAAGTTCCGCGACGAAGGCACTCCGGGGTGGCAGACCGATCGCGGGATGGTCTACGTCACCCTCGGCGACCCCGACCAGATGCGGGAACCGACGCCGATGGACATGACGAACCGCGGGCGCGTGCTGGTGTGGGAATACCTGACCCGTCGCCTTTCGCTCGTGTTCGTGGATCAGTCGGGCTCGGGACGCTGGCGCCTCACGACCGGCTCGATGACCGACTTCCAACAGGCCCAGCGCAGCATTCAGGAGCAGGGCGGGCGCCGCTAGGCGCGCCGCGCGAGCCCGGTAGCACGCCGCACGCTGCACGCTGCACGCTGCACGCCGTTTCACTCGACTGTCGATTCGAAAAAATCGACATGATTGACTATCAAAGCGTAAATGCGTTATGCTCGTCTGGCGCCGATGACGCCGCGCGACGTCTGTCGCGTCCGGCCTCGGCGCAACGCATCTGCCTGGAGAAGACAATCATGCCGCGCGGGAACGTGAAGTGGTTCAACGACGCGAAGGGGTTCGGCTTCATCGAGCAGCCCGGGGGCGAGGACGTGTTCGTCCACTTCTCGTCGATTGAAATGGACGGGTTCAAGTCGCTGCAGCCGGGACAGCTCGTCGAGTTCGACGTGCGTCAGGGCGAGAAGGGCCTCGCCGCATCGGTCGTGCGGAAGGTCTAGGTCGGCCGGCGCCCATCGGGCGCCGCACCCGAGGAGACGGGTGGACCTCGCGTCAGCGACAACGCCCTCGACGCAAGGAGGTGCGCCGCGTAACGTGCGCGCACCATGGAGCAACCGACCGGCCCCCGCCTCTTCCTCGTGGATGGCTACGCGCTGATCTACCGCGCGTTCTTCGCCCTCCTTACGCGCCCCCTCACGACGAGCCGGGGCGAGAACACGTCGGCGGTATGGGGGATCGCGAACTTCCTCCAGCGCCTTCTCGCCAAGCACAGGCCCGAGTACGTCGGATGGGTGCACGACGCGGGGCTCTCGTTCCGGCATGAGGTCTACCCGGAGTACAAGGCGACGCGCGAGAAGCTGACCGACGAGCTTCAGGCCGACTTCGATCGCGGCATCGAGCGCGTGACCGAGCTGCTTGCGGCGTTTCACGTCCCGGTGCTCGCGGTGGAGGGCTACGAAGCCGACGACGTCATCGGTACGCTCGCCAAGCAGGGGGCCGCGCACGGCCTCGATGTCGTGATCGTCTCGGGCGACAAGGATTTCCAGCAGTGCGTGCGCGAGCATGTCTGGCTGCTCAACCCGGGACGTGGCGGACCGGCCTCCGTCGAGGAGCAGTGGGTGGGCACGGCGAACGGGAGCGACCGGCTCGGCGTGCCGCCGGAACGCGTGACTGATTTTCTCGCACTCCTGGGCGACAGCTCGGACAACGTGCCGGGGGTGCACGGCATCGGCGAGAAAGGGGCGCAGAAGCTCATCCAGCAGTTCGGCTCGCTGGAGGAGATCCTCGCCCATGCGGCCGAGGTGAAGGAGAAGCGGCCACGCGAGGCGCTGCTGGCGCACGCCGACCTGGCGCGCCTCTCCAAGGAATTAGTAACTATTAAAGACGATGTCCCGATCACGCTCGACCTCGGCGCGCTCGCCATCCGCACCCCGGATGCCGTGCGCCTCCGTCGCCTGTACGTCGAGCTTGAGTTCCACTCGATGGCCAAGGCGGTCGGCGGGAGCGACACTCCCGACGCGGCAACGGGCGTCGCGAGTGTCGGTGCGGCCGCGCCAGCACCAGCGGAGACGCCGTCCATCGACGCGCACTACACGCTCGTAGACACCGTCGTGGCGCTCGACGCGCTCGTCCAGCGCGTGCGAAAGGACGGCTTCATGTCGGTGGACACCGAGACCGAGAGCGATCCCGGCGCTCCGATCGCCGTCGACCCGATGCGCGCGAACCTTGTCGGCATTGCCATCGCCATCGCCCCCGGCGAGGGGTTCTACCTGCCCTTTGCGCATCGCGCGCCGCAACCGACGCAGGGCGAGTTGATGCCCGATCCGGCGGCGGCACCTTCGGTGCGGAACCTGCCGCCGCTGCTCGATCCCGCCTGCGCGGGGCTGCGCGCCCTGCTCGAGGACGCGTCGCTCCCCAAGATCGGCCAGAACCTGAAGTTCGACCTGCTGGTGCTTCGGCGCGCGGGCGTCACGCTCCGCGGCATCGACTTCGACACGATGCTCGCGAGCTACCTGCTCGATCCGGGGCGCCGCTCGCACGGCCTCGACATGCTCGCGCTCACCTTCCTCGGTCATCGCATGACCGCGTACGAGGACGTGACCGGAAAGGGCAAGAAGCAGATCTCCTTCGCCGACGTGCCCGTGGAGACTGCGTGCGGCTATTCCGCCGAGGATGCGGACATGGCGCTCCGCTTGCGCGATCTTTTCGCGCCGCAGGTGGCGCCGCACGACGCGCTGTTCCATGGCCTCGAGATTCCGCTCATGGGCGTGCTCGCCGACATGGAGTGGGAGGGCATCGCCATCGACCTCGCCTGGTTCCGCGCGCTCAAGACGCGCTTCCAGAAGGAGCGCGAGGCCGCCGAGCGCTCGATTCACGCCGAGGCGGGCGAAGAGTTCAACGTCAACTCGAACCAGCAGCTCCGCGTCATCCTCTTCGAAAAGCTTGGCCTGCCCGTGCTGAAGAAGACGGCGACAGGCGCCTCCACCGACGCGTCGGTGCTGCAGGAGCTCGCTGAACAGGGGCATACGCTGCCGCAGTTGCTCATGGACTATCGTGAGCTCGCGAAGCTCGAGAACACCTATCTCGATACGCTGCCCCAGCTCGTGCACCCGACGACGGGACGGCTGCACACCAACTTCAGCCAGACGGTGGCGGCTACGGGGCGCCTTTCGTCGAGCGACCCGAACCTGCAGAACATTCCCGTGCGCACCGAGCTCGGAAAGGACATCCGGCGCGGCTTCGTACCGCGCGCGGGCTCCCGCTTCCTCGTGGCCGACTATTCACAGATCGAGTTGCGCCTGCTCGCGCACCTGTCGAAGGATCCAGCGTTCGTCGCGGCATTCCGCGCCGGCGGCGACATCCATCGACAGACCGCGTCAGTGATCTTCGGCGTCGAGCTGGACCACGTGACGCCCGAGATGCGTGCTCGCGCGAAGACGATCAACTTCGCGACCATCTACGGACAGGGTGCGCACGCGCTCTCGCGCCAGCTCAAGATCGACCACGCGGACGCGAAGGCGTTCATCGAGACGTATTTCCAGCGTTTCGCGGGCGTTCGCGCCTGGCTCGACGGTGCCGTCGAGACCGCACGCGCGCAGGGTTATGTCGAAACCATCTTCGGACGCCGCCGCTACATCCCCGAGCTGAAGGAAAAGAACTTCAACATGCGCGCGTTCGGAGAACGCGTGGCGACCAACGCCCCCATCCAGGGCTCGGCCGCCGACCTGATCAAGCGTGCGATGCTGCGCGTCGATGCGGCGCTGCGCGCGCAGCGCCTCGAGGCCAAGATGCTCCTGCAGGTGCACGACGAACTCGTGTTCGAGGCCCCAGCACGAGAAATCGAACCACTCACCGCGTTGGTGCGCGAGGCGATGGAGGGAGCGGCCGAACTCGCCATCCCGCTCGTCGTCGACATCGGTGTGGGCGACAACTGGGTGGACGCGAAGCACTAGGCGAACGTCGGTCGCCACCCGCGCTCTCACGCTCCGATTTGCGTGCGATGCGTCGCGGGTGACACCGTGGCGTTTCGCCGGCTCGTCCCCCTCGCCGTGGCCTGCGCACCTCACCGGGACGCGACAGGGGTTGCACAGTCGCTTGCGGCATACTCAGTTAGCATCGCTTGGCGTCTTCTGAACCCGACAGGCCGCAGGGTTGCCTTCTTGATGCGTACATGAAGCCGAGGTTGGAAGCTCTCTACGCCGCGACGACGGCTCGCACAGGGTTTACCCTGATCGAGATTCTGATGGTCGTCGTCATCATCGGGGTATTGGCCGCGCTCGCGATTCCGAAGTTCAGTCGCTCGCGGTCGATGACCTATTCGGCCGCGATCCGGTCCGATCTGCGGACGCTGTCGGTGGCTCAGGAAGACTATTTTCTGGAGAGAAACAGCTACGCCAACAACCCGACCCTCCTGAATTACCTGCACTCGCCGGGCGTGACGATCGTGATTAACGAGGCCACGACGCTCGGGTGGTCGGCCACCGGGACGCACCCGATGGCGTACCCCATCACGTGCGCCGTCTATTGGGGGCCGGTGTCGCCCGTCAGTCCTGCCGCAACCGAGGGACAGGTCGACTGGCAGTAGCAGCGTGACCGACCGACCCGTCGAGCCGCCGCGCGCGGCATCCGAGGCGCTTCATGGCGAGCGTCCTGTCTGGAGCGAGTTTGCGGCGCGCC
>JAYTVE010000138.1:0-2182 GCA_043744185.1 Gemmatimonadota bacterium
GAGTTGAGGTTGTCAAACCCCTCGATGATCTCGCCCATGATGCGCAGCACGCGCCAGGTGTCGCTGCGCGTAAAGTCGTTCGGGTTGTGCCCCGCGGTCAGGAACTTCGTGTCCTCGGTAACCAGCGGCTGCGCATCACGGAGTGCGTCGTCGATGTGGCGCGTCGGACCGGAGCCCCGGTAAGGCAGCGTGCTGGGTGGCTTCCGCCCTGCGGCCTTGTGTCCTTCCTCGGTGCGCTGCTTGTACGCCTCGAGCGCGGTCATTTCCGCCGTGCGACGGAGCTCGGGACTCATCTTCTTGCCGGTCGCGGTGCGCGCGCGCCCGTTGGCATGCGGCTTCTTGGGCCGAGCAGGTGCGGCGGGCTTGGACGTCTTCTTCGCAGCCATGAGGCGATTGGGGCAGCAGCGCCCGGCGCGCGCCGGAGTGGCGCGGCGCAGCGGGCGCGTGAGAATCGGAGTGTACCAGCGTGCGGGGAGCGGGCGCCAGTTGCCGGCGGTCGTTCACGAGGTGCGCTCGGTACGTTTCCCCCACGTGACCGCCCCCTCCCTCTGCATCGTCGTCGCCGACGGCCTCCGCCCCGACTCCCTCGACGCCGCCATCTCGGCCGGCGCCGTGCCCGCCCTCGCGCGCCTCCGCGCCGAAGGCGGTGCGCATACCATCACCACCTGCTTCCCCTCGGTCACTGGCCTCGCCTACGCGCCGTTCCTCATGGGGAAGCATCCTGCAGACGTCGGCCTGCCGGGCATGCGCTGGATCGATCGCACCAGGCAGCGCGTCCCCATTCCCGCACACGCGCGCAGCTACGTCGGCTACGGCATCAAGGGCATCGACCTCGACATGGACCCGACGGCGCCGACGCTCTTCGAGCTCGCGCAACCCGGCATGTCGGCCATGTCGATGATCACGCGCGGACTTCCGCTCGAGCAGAAGATCGCGCGCGGCTTCTGGTGGGGCGCGCGCGGCGTGCGCACGCACTTCTTCGGCAACCTCAACGACTGGCTGCAGGTGGACCGCGAAGTGGCCGACATCGTCGCACGCCGCGTGCGCGCCGAACGTCCGCGCTTCACCCTGGCCGCCCTCATGGGCATCGACAAGGCCTCGCACGCCAAGGGGCACGCGTCGGCCGAAGCGGCGCGTGCACTCGAGGTCGTCGACACGTTGGTCGAGCGACTGCGCAGCGACGCGCAGGCTGACGGCATCCCGCTCCGCGTCTGGGTCGTGAGCGATCACGGCCACAGTCCGGTGTCGCAGCACGACGAACTCGCCGACGTCGTGCGCGCCACCGGCGAGAAGGTCATCGCACACCCGTGGGTCATCGGGGCCAAGGGCAGCGTCGGCGTGATGGTGGGTGGCAACGCGATGGCCGAGCTCTATCTCGACCCCGCCACCCCGCGCGCGCTCGGCTGGGAGGCGCTCGCCCCGAGGTGGAGCGCGCTCGCCGACACCTTGCTCGCGCGCGATTCGATCGACCTCATGGCCCTTCCGCTCGACCGCACGTCATGTCTGGTTCGCGCACGCGGTCGCGGCGAAGCCCGCATTCACGCCACGGGCGACGGTGACGCTTGGCGCGTGACCTACGAGCATCGCAGCGGCGATCCGCTCGGTATTGCAGCCGGCACGTATACCCGCGACGAATCGTGGGACAGCTCGCGCAGCGGCCCGTATCCCGACGCGCTGGTGCAGTTCGCGCACCTTGCCGCATCACCGCGCATTGGCGACATCATCCTGAGCGCCGCACCCGGTTGGGACCTGCGCGCTCGCTACGAGCCCATGCCCCACGTGAGTACGCACGGCGCGATCACGCGCGATCACATGCGGGTGCCGTTGCTGCTCGACCGGCCGCCGGCATTCGAGCCGCGCCGCACCACCGACGTGATGCACCTCGCGTGCGAAGCCCTCGGCGTCAGCGTCGTGTAACGCACCGACTGAAGGCGCGCGCCGTGCTACGGAGTCGCCTTCGTCTCGCGCAAGGCGCGCCCGCGCTCCGGCAGCGGCAACCAGACGGTCGAATACGCCTGACGGAACGCGCCGACGACGATCCCCGTCACCGCTCCCGCTGCCGCACCGATCACGGCGCCTTGCCCAGTCTCCGCCGAGATGCCGCAGTTGACGCTGCTCGCCGCGCCGCATGATGTCTTCGACATCGTTGCACCAATCACCGCGCCCACGCCACCACCGATGC
>JAYTVE010000139.1:0-7050 GCA_043744185.1 Gemmatimonadota bacterium
AGCTCCTGCGCAATCGCCATCGCCTGCGAGCGCTGCATTCCCTCCGCCCAGATCTGCTGCAGCGTCGCATCACTCGGCGGCGTGCTGCGCACGAACGCGGGCGGCGGGCCCTGCGGTACCGACTGCGTACCCGGAGGGCCTCCCGCGGCCGCACCCTGCGGGCGCTGCGCGGCAACCGGCGCGGCGAGAACGGCAACTAGAGCCAACGGCGACAAACGCATGCGCACAACCTCCGACAGAGATGGCCGCCTCAGCCGATCGGGCCCTTGGCGACGCGGCAAAGGTACGCGCTAGGTTACAGGCTCGTCACCCCATCCACGTCGCGCCGAGCCCCCCATGCGTCGCCTCCTCGCCCCGCTCGCCCTCGCCCTGCCCGCCACCATGGCTGCCCAGCGTCCTACCACCGCCGCGGACTCCCTCCTCGCGGCCGCCCGTGAAATCCACAAGCGCGTTGTCACGGTCGACACGCATGTCGATATCCCGTACCAGTACGCCACCGAGTTCGCCGACCCGGGCCGTCGCGACACCTTCCGCGTTGACTATCCCAAGATGAAGGAAGGCGGACTCGACGCCGTCTTCTTCATCGTGTACGTCGCGCAGGGCGCGCGCCATGGTGAAGGCGCAGAAACGGCGCGCGAGCTCGCGCTCACCAAGTTCGCGTCCATCCGCCGTGCTGTGGCGACGTACAAGGACCGCATCGCGCTCGCCGAGAAGGCCGACGACGTCGCGAAGATCGCGCGCCAAGGCAAGCTCGTCGCCATGATCGGCATCGAGAACGGATACGTCATCGGCCACGACCTCGGCCTGCTCGCCAAGTACCACAAGCTCGGCGCGCGCTACATGACGCTCACGCACAACGGCACCAACGAAATCGGCGACCCGGCCATCAATCTGCCCGGCGACACCAAGGGGGAATGGGGCGGCCTCTCGCCGTTCGGCAAGCAGGTGGTGGCCGAGATGAATCGCGTCGGCATCATGGTCGACATCTCGCACAACGGGAAGGCGACGATGATGCAGGCGACGGCGCTCTCCAAGGCGCCGGTCATCGCGTCGCACTCCGGCATCAAGGCGCTCAACGATCACCCGCGCAACGTCGACGACGAACAGCTCGACGCCATCAAGACGTCCGGCGGCGTCGTGCAGATCGTGGCCCTCGGCGGCTTCCTCAAGCGCACGCCGCCCGAACGCGAGCCGCTCATTCTCGATCTCGCAAAGAAGGTCGGCCTCGCCGCTGCCGGCGATTCGTCGAAGCTCACCGCCGCACAGAAGTCGGCGTGGCGCGCTGGCATGGCCGAGATCGACACCAAGTACGGCCCCGCCACGGTCAAGGAGCTCGTCGACCACATCGACTACGCCGTCAAGCGCATCGGCATCGACCACGTCGGCATCAGCTCCGACTTCGACGGCGGCGGCGGCATCCTCGGCTGGCAGGACGCGAGCGAGACGTTCAACGTGACGCTCGAACTCGTGAAGCGCGGCTACTCTCCCAGCGACATCGAGAAGATCTGGGGCGGTAACCTGATCCGCGTCTGGAAGCAGACGGAAGCGGTCGCGAAGCAGATGCAGACGATGAAGTAGCGGTCCGGAGCGAAGCAACCGGTTCATCCTGATTGTAACGAGGGATCTGCCTGTCGCCATTCCGCGACCCGCAGCTCCCTCGCTTCGCTTAACTCGACTTCGACACGCGCAGTCCCCGCACCATCCCGCGCATCGAATGCGGGTTCTTTGCCGAATCCGGCAGCGTACAAATCAGCACGTAGTCGCGCCCGGGCAGCAACTCCACGTGCAGGCCGATTTCCACCACGTCACCGCTCTCGGCGTACAGCAGCCCGTCGCCAATGTCGTACAGCGGCAGTGCGTCACCGCCTCGCAGCTCCGTGCGCAACACACTGTCGAGCGACACGCCCACCTTCACCCGCCCGATGGCCACCTCGTGCGCCAGTCGGCCCGCATTGGTGAACAGGAAGCGCGTGGGGCCGGGTGGCAACGAGTCCGGCGACACGAACGCGTATTCAGTGCCGGCGACGCGCACCTCGCGCACGGCGGGCGCCCTGCTGCACGCCGCGACGACGGCAGCGCCAACCAGAAGACCGAGTCGCACGACGCGTGCGCTCATCGCACCGTGAGGATCTTGAACATCCCGAGGGTCTGGTGTTTGGGTGCGGTGGCCGAGTCCCGGAACTGACACAACATCGCGTAGCGGTGACCGCGCTCGAAGTTCACGCTCACGCGTACCGGATTCTCCGTCTGGTGCGGAGCAGTGAACAACACGGCACCCCCGCTCGCGCGCAACGTGCCCAGCTTGTGCCCGTGCATGAGCGAGTCCGCCGCCTCTGCCGTTGATGCCCCGTCGCTCAGGCGATACAACACCATCTCGTGGGGCACCGCACCGCGCGAGGCGAAGCTCACCAACGTGGGGCCCGCAGCGACCGTGTCCGGCACGGTAAAGGCGTAGTCGGAGCCGATCACGTCCACGAGGTGTGGAGGCACGTCGGCGGGGCGACAGGCTGCGACGGTGGCACACAGCAGCCACGCGGCTACTCGAAGCAATGCGATCGGGGGGAAACGCATCCTGTACGCTACCTCGCCCGCGTCACTCGCACCAGCATCCCGCCATCCACGCCAAACCACAGCGACCCATCCGGCGCCGCTGCCACCGCGCGCACGCGCCAGCGGTGTCCGAGAAACAGCTTCTCCTCGAGCACCATGCGCCCATCGCGGAACTCGAGTCGCGCCAGATGCTGCTTCGCCAGCGCGCTCACGAACAAGCTTCCCTTCCACCCGGCCATCACGGACGACGCATAGAACGAAGCCCCACCAGGCGCGATGCTCGGCACCCAGTAGTGCACCGGCTGTTCCATGCCGTCCTTTGCCTCGAGCCCGTCGTTGATGAGCGGCCCCTTGTACTCACGCCCGTACGTGATCACCGGCCAGCCGTAGTTGCCGCCACGCACGAGCACGTTGATCTCGTCGCCCCCCTTGGGGCCGTGCTCGACTTCCCACAGCGCGCCCGTCACGGGATGCTTCACGAAGCCGTGCGGATTGCGATGGCCGAGCGTCCAGATCTCCGGCAGCGCGCTCGCGTTCCCGACGAACGGATTGTCAGCGGGCACCGACCCATCGCGTTTCAAGCGCAGCACCTTGCCCCACGGACTCGTCAGGTCTTGCGCGTGCTCGCGCGGTCCGTGGTCGCCGAGTGCGATGAAGATGTAATCGCCATCGACGATCAAGCGTCCGCCGTGCTGCGTGCCGCGCACGATCGCCGGCTTCACCGTGTAGAGTCGCGTGCGCTCGACGAGTGAATCCTTCACCAGCCGCGCACGTTCGACCGCGAGCCATGACGCGCCCGCGCTGTCTTCGGTAAAGGTGTAGTACAACCGCCCGTCAGCGCGGAACGCAGGATCCAGCTGCACGTCGAGCAACCCGCCGTCTTCGACGTTGTTGACCGCGGGCACTCCCTTCACCTCGCGCACGGCGCCGCTCGCGGAGACAATCAGCAATCGCGCCTTGGTGCGATCGGTCGCGAGCGCACGTCCGTCCGGGAGAAACGTGAGCCCGAATGGAATCGCGATGTCGTCGGTCACGACGGTCGCCACGAGCGACATCCCCGCACTCGAGAACTTCCACGATGCACCGCGCGGCGCGCGGCCCGTATCCGGTATGGCCTGCGCGTGGGCTAGGCGCGCGCACGCAAGAAGCAGCATCACACCAGCGCGAATCACTGCAAGGCTGTTCGGCACGTCAGGCCTTCCGTCCGGGAGATGGCGCACACCATCGCGCACAATCGCGCCTCGACGCGTTCACGTCGTTGCACGCAGACACAAGCTAGCGCGGCCGCTCGCGGTGCAACGATCGGAGACGGGCGGCGCGATTCAGGTACGCAAGTTCGCACCCACCGGTGCTACCGTCTGCGGCATGAACGAATTCACCGACTTCCGCACCACCATGCGCTTCTCATGGGACCCGCGCGTGAGCGCGCGCACGCTGCTCACGCTCGGCTTCGACCTCGAGTTCGCCACCGGCATTTTCACCGGCCCCACGCTCGAGTGTCCGGACCTTCGGCTCGAGGACAGCGCCGTCCGTCGCATTGCCACCGGCATGAGCGACGACATCGTGCTCACCGTGCTCTACCTCGAGCGCGCCGATCCCGATGGCGTTCCGCGCCGCCACCTCCTCGCCGCCCGCCAAGCCCTCGCCCCCGACCGCCATGCCCTCGCCCATTCCGCCCAAGCTTGCTGATCGCCCAACGCGCGGCCGCGCCAACCTGCGGCGGCTGCGCGGCACCACCGACGCCGTCATTGCCGACACCGCGCCGCCCGAGCTGCGCGACCTCGACCCACGCGCGATGGCCGACGCCGTGCGCGTCCTGCCGCTCGACAAGCGTCCACGCACGCTCCGCCTCGACGCACACGTCGTCGCCTGGTTCCGCGCCCACGGCCCGCGCAGCGAAACGCGCATGCAGCTCACGCTGCGTGCCTACATGAAACGGATCGCGCGTGCGCGTTCAATCGACTGACTCGCCGCTACCGCCGCGCTACCGCCGCGCTACCGCCGCGCGAGCGTCACGCGCTCCACCACGATCGTCTGGTCCCCCTGATGCACCTGCACCACGTTGGGCGGACGCGGCGCAATCTTGAGCGCCTCCATCGGCACGCCGAAGCGCACCGTCGCCACGTCAAGCGTGGCAGGCGCGGCGCCAACCACGTCGAGCGTCAACGTCATCCCCTCCGGCGCGGGTGCCAGGTACGTCAGCGAGAACTCCGGCGACTTGTCGCGGTAGCGTGCCATCTCCACCACGCGCCCGTCCACCAAGGCGCGCGACACCTTCGCGCCGTTGAGGCGAAAGCTCAGCCCCTGCGCATCGGCCGCCGCCGTCACGTGCAGCTCGAACGTCGTCCCCTTGTCCGTCGCCGTCGCGCTCGTCACCACCACGCCGCTTGCTGCGAGCGGCAACCGCTCCATCCGTCGCAGCCGACCACGCGCCCACCATGAGCGGGAGAGCGTGGCGAGCGCCGGATCGCTGGCGGATGCACTGGTGGATGCACTGGTGGATGCCTGCGGCCGTTCCGCCTGCTCACCCAGCACCGAAGCCGCCCAACTGCCCGCCGGCGCCTCGCGCGCCGACGTCGCGAGCCACGCCGTACCGCTGTCCGCGTTCATCACGTACGCCAGGTCCACCGGTGTCGGTGACATGTCGGATCGGCGCACCGTGATCATGCCGTAGCCCAACGCCCCCATCGCACTCACCGCCATCACCGCGAGCCCGCGCCAACGCGGCATTCCCATCACGTCCTCCAGCTTGGGCGCCAGCAGCCAGCAGGTCAGCACCACAAACAACGCCGCCGCCGGCGCGCCCAACTGCTCCAGTGGCAGCGCATAGCCGCCCACCATCGCGATCACCGGCGTGAGCACCGCGAGCGCAACCACCACCCCGGCCCATCCATTGACTTCGCTCACGCGCCCCTCGTACGCTTGGCTCCACGCCAGCACCGCCGCGCCCCCGAGCGGCCACGCGAACAGGTAGCTCACCCCCGGCAGCATCAGCGCGGTCAGCAGCGTCGGCACGCACCACACAATCACCGCGCCAAGCCACGCACCGCGCGCGCCGGCCCAGCGGCGGATCACGCTCCACACCGCCGCCGCAATCGTCACCGCTGCGAGCGCGAGCGCCACCGCGTACACGCCTGCCCAGCCCGGCTCGCCGTCCCACTGCCGCGCCGCGTGCAGCCCCACGATCCCCCGCGCGATCGCTCCGTTCGCGAAGAACGCCGCCGCAGCCGCGACCAGCATGCCGAGCGCGCCGAGCCCAGCCGACCGCCAGCGCTTGGGCTCGTCGCGCGAGCAACGTACTGCGCCCGCCACCGCCACGACCACCACCAGCAGCGCGATCGGCACGGCCCACCCTTCCGGATACATCACGATGCCCACCATCGGCAGGTCGAAGAACACCGCGTCCGGCGACGGCGGCCGCGGCAACGGCTCGCGACCGAACCGTTCCACCAGCGCCAGCAACTGCTGCCCGTGATGCTGAAGGCTACCCATGTCCAGATGCGCCGGATCGTCAAACGGTGTGTGATAGCGCGTCACCCCGCCAATGAACGCGAAGTTGAGCGCGGGCTGCTCCAGCCGAGCGAACTCGCTCAGGTCCGTGTCGTTGGGCAGGTTGCGATACACGGTCACCATCATCGACGTCGCGCTCACATCGTTCACCGTGCGCAACGTCCGGATGACATCGAGATTGTTCGCCCCCGTCTCGAACATCATGGATCGCCCCGTGGTGCCGCGCGCCTCGAAGTCGAGCACGAGCGCCACATCCTTGGCCCATCGATGTTCGCTCACGAACGCCGCGGCACCGAGCAATCCCATCTCTTCACCGTCGGTGATGGCGATGATCAGGTCGTTCGCGATCGGCGGCCCCGTGCGTAACGCCCGCAGCATCTCGAGCACCGCCGCCACACCGGCGGCATCATCACCCGCGGCAGGTCCCGACGGTACGCCATCGTAGTGTGCCGCCACGAGGACGGCCTTCGGGCCGCGCTTCGTGCCGGGTACACGCGCAAGCACGTTCGTCACCCGCGCCGCGGTCCGTCCGCGCGTGCCGATCCCGGTGGTCGTCTGCAGTTCCGGCGCGAGCCCCAGCTTCTGCAGCTCGGCCACCACGTAGTCGCGCGCCGCGTCGTGCGCGGCGGTGGCCAGTGGATGCGGCTTCGTCGCGATCGCCTCGACGTGTCGCATGGCGCGCGCCGCCGAGAAAAGTCGCGGCGAGGCGGTGGCCGGGAGCGGCTTGGGCGGTGTACGCGCGTCCATCACCAACAGCGCGACCGTCGCCGCTATCACCAGCACGTTCAGGAGGGCGGAGCGTGGCGCGGGTGTCATCACGGGAGGCAAGTCTGGGAAGCGCCGAGGGGCGTGGAGACCTTGCGGACTGCGTGCAGGTCTGGAAGTTACGTTGAAGAATCGATTGTCGGGCCCGCTGGCGACGTTGCCGGACTACCCGAGCCTCCACTGGCCGCCCGAGCATGACGACGCACTTCCCGGCTGAGGTTCCCG
>JAYTVE010000140.1:0-27149 GCA_043744185.1 Gemmatimonadota bacterium
GTACATGCGCCGCAGCGTCGCGTCAGCAACATCAGCCGGAAGCGGGTCGTACGCGGCGTGCACCGGGAAGCCGGCGCGTCCGACGTTGAAGATGCGGCGGAAGGCGTCCCACGAGCCGAAGGCGAGCACCTGGCCGGCGAGGGCGGGCTGCTTGTTGAGCCACTCGAACACCGTGACGTTCCGGTTCGGCGAATCCTCGTTGCTATTGATCGTTGAATCGGGGAAACCGGTGAGCAGCTCGTTGTAGCCGGGGTACGAGAACTTGCGACCGTTGAGCACCACGGCATCGGAGCCGGCGTTGGCGTTGCCCCAGATGGTGCCGTCACTGGTGACCCGACTCCAGACGAACGGCCAGATCGCGCGACGTCGTGCGTCGGGCGATGCGCGCCAGAAGTCGCGCACAAGCGCGGCCGTGTCTGCCACGCCGCCCGCCTTGTTCATGTGCGTAGAGTCGGCGCCACCGAACATCTCTTGCCAACGGAAGCCGTCGGTGACGATGAGGACGACGGCGGGGCCGTGCTGGCGCGTAGCAGTGGGCTTCGGATGCTGCGCAAGCGCCGGCACGACCGAGAGTGCGGCGAGCACGAACGTGCGTGTCGTCATTCGCAGCGTGTCCATCGCAGCGCGCCTCACCGCGCGCCTCACCGCGCGCCTCACCGCGGCTTCCACGTGCCCTTCGCCACCTGCGGCACGAACTTGTCGATTCCGCGCGGTGGAAACGCAAGCGTTTTGCCCAGCTCCGCGCTCTGATACGCCGCCATCAGCATCTTCGCGACTTCCACGCCCTCGTCCCATGTCACCAAGGCCTTCTCGAGTCCGAGAAACGCGCGACAGAAGTGGCGGTTCTCATTGGTGTAGCCATACGCGGCGTACTCCTCGGGCACCACAGGCATCACGCCCTGCTCGGCGTTCTGCTTCTCCACCAGGTCCTCGCCCGCACGCCCCTTCACCTCTCGGCTGAAAAAGAGCTGCAGCCCGCTGTCGAGAGAGTTCCAGCGCATGGAGTATTCGGGGCCGAGCAGTTCCGCGCTGAGCCGGAGGCCAGCACCCACGAAGCTCCAAGATGTGGTGGCTTCACCGATAACCGTGTGGCCGTCATCAGTTTGAAACTCGATCGTGACCGCAGCAAAATCTTCGGCGGGGCGCTTGGCGTAATCCACCTCGGCGCCCATCTCCTTCTTGAGCTTGGCCACGTAGTGCGGGCGCGACCACTTGAGCGAGGCGATCTGGCCGGTGATGCGTACAGGGCGCACGGTGCTCAGCGGCTCACCCGGTTTGGTAAGCAGGTGTCGTACCATGAGCGCCGAATGGCACATCATGTCGTTGAGCACGCCGCCGCCCTGCAGGTTACCCTGCCAGAACCATGGCATGTGCGGACCCGCGTGCTCCTCGGCGGCGCGCGCGAGATACGGCCGGCCGGTAGTGGCGGCCCCACGCGCCCAGATCAGGTTGCGTCCCGTTTCGACGTGCGGCGCGAAGAGCTGGTTCTCGAGGTAACCCGTGGGGATGCCCACCGACTTCACGAGCTTGTTGACCTTGATGGCTTCGGCCACGTTGCGCGCGAGCGGCTTCTCGCAGGCGATGCCGAGCAGCGGAACGCGCCGCTCGCGCGCCACGCGCACGATGGTCTCGACATTCTCGATGCGCGCGTGATTGGCGCCGCAGAGCCAGATGGCCTCGATGGCGGGATCGAGCACCATGGCTTCGAGGGAGCGGTAGGCGGTGGCGTCGCCGACATCGAGCTTCTTGGCGAGCGCGGCGGCCTTCTCGGCGTTCTTGTGGTTGGGGCTCCAGACCCCGCGCACGTCAGCTTCGCGCACGCCGACCATGGAGCGGAGGTGAAACTGGGCGTTGAAGCCGGAGCCGACGAAGCCGATGCCGAGGGTGCGAGCCATGGAGGGTGGTCGTTCGAGGGGAGGGGGGCCAAGCACGCAGCCGGCGACGTTCGTGGGCGCCGCCATGAAGATGCATCGGGAACGTCCGTCCGGCGATGGCGTACGGAGGCTATCCGACCGTGCCAAGTCTGCCGTACCTTCTCCGAATGCCATCTCCCATGGCGCGCCGTGCGTGCGCCGCACGAATCCAGCGCCTGAGTATCGCATCGCTCGTAGGCGCGCTCTCGCTGGCCGCGACGGCTCCGATGGCCGCGCAGGGCACCGATGCGGACAGCGCCCAGCGATTGTTCCAAGCCGCACGCGCCGCATATCAGCTCAAGACCCCGGACGGCCTCGCACGCGCGATCGCGGAGTGGGACGAAGCAGCGCAGCGCTACGGTCAGGCTGGAAAGGCGACCGAGAAGGCGCGCGCCCTCGACTGGAGCTGCGTCGCGCTGCGAGACGCGGGCCGGCGTGACGACGCGCTCGAGCGGTGCCGTCGGGCGCTGCACCAGTACGAGGAACTCGGGGTGCCGACGCCACAGGGATACCTGCAGCAGCGGATTGGCGAGTTCCACCAGGCGACCAATCAGCATGACTCGGCGCTGGTGCACTTTCGCGCCGCCGCGGAGCTGTACCGACAGGCAGGCAACGCTGCCGGCGAGGGGACCGCGCTCTCACGCGTCGGTGCGACGCTCTATCGCGCGGGCCGGACTGATTCCGCGTTTGCCGTATTCCAGGACGCCGTGCAGTCGCGACGCCTGGCGTACGACACTACCGGCGAGGCTGCGGCGCACGAATGGATGGGCTTCATCGAGTTCGAGCGGAAGCGCTATGCAGCGGCGGTGCAGGAGGAGAGGCAATCGCTCGTGCTGTACGCGGCGCGCGGTTCGACCGCATCCGCGCGGCGGCTGGAACGGATGCTCGGCCGGAGCTTCTCGGCACTCGGTATTGCGGATTCGTCGATGGTGCATCTCGGAAGGTCACTGGCGCCGGATTCGCTCATCAGCGATGCCAACGACGAAGCACGCGCACTCCGCGAACTTGGCAACCTGTTGTCTGTCGAGGGAAAGACAGACTCCGCGCTCACGATCTATCGTGCGGCGCGCAGACTGCTCGTACGCGGACGCGACCGGAGCGCCGAGGCCGTCGTGCAGCGCAATATCGGCATGATGTTCGACCGGCTCGCGCAGGTGGACTCGGCCGCCGTCTCGATGTACACGGCCGCCGAGCTCTATCGTGCGGCTGGGGACACCGCGAACCTCATGAGCACTGAGGGCTGGATAGGCGCGATCGAGGGAAAGCGCGGACGCACCGAAGCCGCGATTTCCGCCTTTCGCGAGGCGCTGGCGCTGAATCCTGCCAAGGGCGCAGATGCGCCGCGCAAGATGTTTCACGGGCAGCTGGCGCTCCTCTTCGTGAAGCAGGGCCAGCTCGACTCGGCCGCGCTACACGCGCGCATCGCAAAGGCAGCGGATCCGTCTGCGTTGCCACCGGATTCGGTCATCGCTGCCGATCGGCGCGAGTTGAGGCGGCTGCCCGCGGACGACCTCAAGAACGTGTGGGCGGCCATGTCGAAGCTCGCGACGGACTTCGAGAAGTTCGGCATGAAGGATTCGGCCGAAGCGTGGCACCGCACGGCGTTCACGCTCAAACGTGCGACCGGCGACTCGTCCGGCATGGTCGTCGAACTTTTGGGGCTGGCGAATCTCCAAGCTGCCCGGTTCGCGTACGACACCGCCCGACGGTCATTTCGCGCTGCTGCCGACATTCTCCGTGCCAAGGGTTCAGAGTCGCAGTCGCTCACCCTGTTCATACGCGTGGCGCAGCTCTTCCGTGAGGAGGGGCAGCTCGACTCGGCGCTGTCCACAGGGCGCGACGTGCTGCGGGCGTGGCGCCGGATTGGCAACCGGACGGAAGTGGCGAGCGCATTGATGATTCTGGCCGGCTTCCACATGTATCAGAGTCAGCTCGACTCGGTTCTCGCACTGTCGGCGGAAGCGCTGGCGACGCTCCCGGCAACCACCAGCCTGCAGACGGCTGCGTTGCTGTACGCCACGCGCGGTGTCGCCTTCGTCCGGTTGGGGCGATACGACTCTGCTGTCGCCAACATCAAGCGCACTGTTCCGCTTTGGGAACAGGCGGGCGATGACGTCAAGGGCGCGCAGAGCCTCGGCCACGTGGGAAGCATCTACCGTGCACTCGGCCAGTTCGACTCGGCCATGACGTACCACCGCAAACAGCGCACGGTCGGCGAGCGACTCGGTTCGAACGACTTGCTTGTTGCCGCCGTGCGCGCACTTGCGACCGACTTCGAGGATGCCGGGGCATCGGACTCCGCACAGCGCACGTTCCGCGAGATGCAGGCACTCTCCGCGCGCGCCGGCGATGCGCGTGGAGAAGCGCTGGCGCTGCAGCGGATCGGCATGCTGCAGACGCGGCGCGGCGTTGTGGATTCCGCCGCGGCCTCGCTCGTTGCGGCGCTCGCGCGCGCTCGCACGTCACCCCGGATGCGGGTTGAGGCTTCGGGGCTTACCGATCTCGCGGACCTGTTCGAGCGCGCGGGCGAACGAGATTCAGCGATCGTGACGTATCAACAGGCGCGTGTGATGGCGGGCGCCACTGGCGATCGTGTTTTGGAGACGTTGGCGCTGAGCGCGATCGGCCGGATCGAGACCAATCGCGGTCATCTCAAGGCGGGGCTGGAGGCAACTCGAGAGGCGCTGGCACGCGAGCGTTCGAACGGTTCGCTCGAGACCAGCGCCGGACTGTTGGCGCGCATCGCGTACACGCTTCGCCGGATGCCCAAGCCGGATCTGGTCGCCGTGGTGTCGATGTTCGATACCGCAGCGGCCTACCGCGCCGCCGTGCGCCGCGAGGCCGGAGGAGATGAGAACCGTCTGAGCGTCGGCGTCCAGACCTCGCTTCCGGCCGGCGACTGGGAACTCGCATGGCTCGAGCGTGCACGCGCCATCGGCGCCGAGTCCGCGGCGTTGGGTGCACTCGCCGCGACCGAGCGCACTCGCGCTCAGGCGTTGCTCGACTTGATGCGTGGTGCGTCCGCCGTGCGCGCGAACAACGATGACTTCGTGGCCATGGGCCGCAGGCTTGTCGGCGCGGTCACGAGCACGGGCGCGGCGATGCTCTCGTATCTCGTCACGCCGGATACGCTGATCACGTGGTACGCGTATCCGGGTGC
Organism: Gemmatimonadota bacterium; assembly: GCA_043744185.1. Taxonomy (GTDB): domain Bacteria; phylum Gemmatimonadota; class Gemmatimonadetes; order Gemmatimonadales; family Gemmatimonadaceae; genus JACPPC01. Next base: position 5,074 of record JAYTVE010000140.1, read on the forward strand.
GCCGCTCGTGGTGCGTACGGTTGCGGTGACCTCCGACTCTCTCGCGACCCTGATCAGGCAGTGGCGCCGCGCACTCCGCGCCGATGGCGCGAACGCCGGAGGCGCGAGCCGAGGTATCGAGGAAGCCCCACGTGCTGGAACGGCGGCGACCAATCAGCTGGCCGCGACGCTCGGACTCAAGCTCGCGCGCCTGCTCCTGCCGGAGGGGCTACGACAACCGGGACGAACGCGCGAACTCGTGATCGTGCCGCACGCGTCGCTTGCGCTGGTGCCGTTCGGCGCGCTCCCGCTCGGCGACACGAACACCGTGCTCGCCAGTCGGTATGCGCTGCGATACGCACCGTCGCTGTCGAGTCTGATCGAGGCGGAGCGTGGACGGGCACCGATGACCGCGACCACGCGCCGTGCAGTGCTGCGGCAGGCACTCGTGGTGGGCAACCCGCGCATGCCCACGCCACGCAGCGCAGACGGGGGTACGGTCCTGTTGCCGTCCCTGCCGGCCGCCGAGCGCGAAGCACAGGTTGTCGCGCACCGCGTCGGTGCGAACTTCCTGTCAGACACCGCCGCGACGGAGTCGGAAGTGCGCCGCCGCATGGTCACCGCGCCGCTCATCCATCTCGCGACGCACGGCTATGCGTATTCGACGGCCAGTCAGGCGCGCAACTCGTTCGTGGCGCTCGCTGCGGACTCTGCGGGCGACGGCCTGCTCACCGTGGGCGAAGTTCTCGATGGTCGCCCACTCGCGGCAGAACTCGTCGTGCTGAGCGCATGCCAGACCGGGCTCGGTAACATGGCCCAAGCCGAAGGCACAGTCGGGCTGCAACGCGCCTTTCTCGCGCGTGGCGCGCGCAGCCTGCTCGTCAGCCTGTGGAGCGTGTCTGACGACGCCACCGCGCTTCTGATGGATCGCTTTTACCTGCACTGGCTCTCCGACGCCGACGCGCCAGTCAAGTCCGAAGCGCTGCGGCGCGCGCAGGTCGACGTGCGCCGCACCAAGGGGTTCGAGGAGCCGCGCTACTGGGCCGCGTTCCAGCTGGTAGGCGGACGCTAGGGCGTCGGCGCGGAGCGCACGAGGTACCACGCTTCCTGCCGAGGATGGAAGAACTTCCACCCGTTGGCGGTGAGGTGCGCGTCGTCTTCCATCATGACGGCGACACCCTGCCCTCCCCATTCGGGAATGGGCGTGGTGGTGTTGAGCTCAATCGAGATGTAGGAGCCGAGTCGGAGCGCCTTGGGAAGTTCAGCGGCATCGCGCTGCGATGAGCGGAAATCGATGCCAGCACCAAGGCCGTGTCCCTGCGGACCGATCGGGTGCGAGTAGATCATGGCGTTGATGCCACGCACCTTCATCTCGGCCATGGTCGAGTCATACACCGCTGCTGCGGTGCGGCCCGGCCGCGAGAAGCGCTGCATCATGACGTCCTGCAGCGTGTTGGTGTTCTTCATCGCGGCCTTGAGTCCGGCGGGCACATCGGTCTCGCCGGGTCGAAGCACGTACGCCATCTTCTGCCAGTCGGTGTCAAAGCCCATGGCGGTGATGCCGAAATCCAGGTGAATCACGTCGCCGCGACGGATGACGGTGCTCTCGGCGGCCACAGCCAGGAAGCCGCGCGACGTCTGATTGCCGGACGACTTGCGCTGCACGCGCATGTCAGGCTGGAACCAGGTGCGCACGCCGTTGGCCCACATGGCGTCGTAGAGCCAGCGGCGCACGTCACCGACGGTGGTCTTCTCCGGCGTGATGACCGCATCCGACAGCGCGCGCTTGGTGATCTGATCGGTAAGGCGCACGAGCGTGGTGTAGTACGGCAACTCCTCGGGGAGGCGCGTGTCGCAGTACTCCTCGATGAGCGGACCGGCGGAGACGATCTTGCCGACATTGTCTGGACCAAGCGCGCCCGCGATCATCTGGTAGGCGTCGTACGTGATGGAGCGCTGCACGCCGCGGCGGCCGGTGAAGGCGAGCGCGATGGTGGCGGGCTTGTGCTCTGCAACGAGTGCGGCAATTGTCTGCGGCGCCGGCTTCGGTTCGTTGCTGCTCTCGAAAAAGCGCGCGGTATTCTCTTCGGCATAGCCGGTGATGGCCACCTTGCGGAGCCGATCGCCGGCGTCAATGAAGACGAAGATGTCGCGGTTGCCCGTGTATGGGCGCGGTGGCGCGATGAGCTGCGTGAGCGGGTCGTCGTGGAACTCCTCGTTGACGACAATCCACATGGACACCTTGTGGCGACGCATCATGTCGAGGAGCATGGCGTGGCGCTGAGTGAGCCAGCCTTCGCGAATGCGAATCTGTTCGGACCAGCTGGGCAGCGTGTCGCCCTGGGCCCCGTTGTCGCCCTGAGTGAAGCGAAGGGCCTGCTTCTCGGGGGCTGGCGCGGAGGCGACAAGCACGTCCTTCGCTTCGCTCAGGACGACGGGGTGGTTCGCTCCGCTCAGGAAGGCAAGGAGGACGGCGGAAAGAATCATCATTCTCCGTAGGGAATCCAGACGTTCTTGACTTGCACGGACGCGCGGAGAAACTCGCGGCCTTCGCCTTGCTCGGCGTTGAACCAATCGCGGGCCTTCGCATCGCAGAACGTGCGCTTCATGTTGGCGGCGCTTGCGGTCTCGACAGCCGTCACGCCGTCATTGTGGCCGAAGTACCAGACCGCTTCGACGTCATCGTGGTCGGCCAACACCTTCACGAGCGCATCCTTGGCGCCGGTGACGATGTTGACCACGCCGGCAGGCACGTCGCTCGTTTCGAGCACCTGATAAAAGTCGGTGGCCGCAAGTGGGCTCGCCTCGCTCGGGATCACGATGACCGTGTTGCCCATGGCGATCGCCGGCGCAAAGCAGCTGACGAGACCGAGCAGCGGCGCGTTGTCGGGACAGCCGACCCCAATGACACCAATGGGCTCATGCATCGCGAGCGCCACGCCGCGGATCGGCACATTGTGAATTGCGCCGTCGTACTTGTCGGCCCACGCGGCGTAGGTAAAGAGGCGCTTGAGGCTCGCGTCCACTTCCTTGGTGCCGCCGCGCTTGGGGCTCCCGGTGAGCGCTGCGATGCGCGTCGCGAACTCTGACCGCCGCGCCGAGAGGTTCTCGGCGAGGTAGTAGAGGATCTGTGCGCGCGCATGACCGGTGGACTTCCCCCAAGTCTTCCACGCCGCGTGCGCGGCCTCGACAGCATTCCGGATGTCCTTGCGGCTGCCTTCGCCGACTTCGCCAAGCGGCGTGCCGTCGGGAGCGTAGATGGCGCGCGAGTACGTGGCATCGGGACGCGCCTGCTTGCCGCCGATGAAGAGCTTGGGGGTACGGTTGATGCCAAGGCTGTCGTCGTCGCTGCTGCTCGCGAACGCGTGATCAGCCGGTACTACCGGCGCCGTGGGCGCGGCAGGCGCGGCAAGCGCTGCGCGACCCGACGCGTGCGCCCACGACGGCACGACGTATTCCCACATTCCTTCGCGGCCACCTTCACGACCAAACCCGCTCTCGCGATAGCCGCCGAAGCCGGCCGAAGCATCGAACAGGTTGGTGGCGTTGATCCACACCACGCCGGCCTTGAGCTTGGGCGCGATGTCGAGTGCGAGGTTGATGTTCTCGGTCCAGAGCGTGGCCGCGAGGCCGTAGATCGTGTTGTTGGCGAGCGCGACCGACTCCTCCGGCGTGCGGAAGGTCATGGTGACCATGACAGGGCCGAAGATCTCGACCTGCGCGATGGTGGAGGCCGGCTGCACGTCGGTGAAGAGCGTGGGCGGATGGAACCAGCCGTCCGTGGGCACGGCCCACGAGGGCTGCCACATGGTAGCGCCTTCCTTGACGCCCACGTTACACAGTTCACGGATGCGCGCGAGTTGCACAGGCGCGACGATCGCGCCGATGTCGATTGTCTTGTCGAGCGGCTTGCCGACGCGCAGCGTCTCCATGCGCGCGCGGAGCTTGCTCACGAGCTTCTCGGCGATCCCTTCCTGCACGAGCAGACGTGAGCCCGCGCAGCAGACCTGCCCCTGATTGAACCAGATCGCATCCACGACGCCTTCGACCACGGCGTCGAGATCGGCGTCTTCGTAGACGATGAACGGCGACTTGCCGCCCAATTCGAGCGAAAGCTTCTTGCCCGATCCGGCCGTCGCTTTGCGGATGACCTTCCCGACCTCGGTGCTGCCGGTGAAGGCAATTTTGTCCACGTCGGCGTGCGCGACGATCGCCTTGCCCGTGTCGCCGTCACCGGTGATGACGTTGAGCACGCCCGGCGGAAGTCCGGCGAGCCGCGCGAGCTCGGCGAAGCACAGCGCCGAGATCGGCGTGAACTCCGCGGGCTTGAGCACCACCGTGTTCCCGGCAGCGAGCGCGGGCGCGACCTTCCACGCGAGCATGAGCAGCGGGAAGTTCCACGGAATGATCTGGCCGACGACGCCGACGGACTCGTGTCCCGCGAATTCCGTCTCGAAGAGCTGCGCCCACCCGGCGTGGTGATAGAAGTGGCGCGCGACGAGCGGAATATCGAGGTCGCGCGTCTCACGCACGGTCTTGCCGTTGTCGAGCGTCTCGAGCACGGCGAGCAGTCGCGCATGCTTCTGCACTTCGCGCGCGAGCGCGTAGAGATGCCTGGCGCGTGTGTGGCCGTCGAGTTTGGACCACGCGGGGAAGGCCCCACGCGCCGCCGCCACGGCCGCGTCGACATCGGCCTGCGTGCCCTGCGTGCAGCGTGCGAGCACATCTCGCGTACTTGGATCGTGCACATCAAACAGCGTGCCTGTCACCGTCCACGCGCCATTGATGAAATGGCCGAAGCGGCCATCATGGCGCGCCAGCCAGGCACGCGCCTCGGCATCGCTCTCGGGCGCGGGCCCGTAGGCCATGGTCTCGAAGATCTCGGCGACAGTCGCGGTGGCCATCGAGGTCAGGGCATCGGGTGACGGTGCGCGGCGGCGTAGCGACCGGTCACGAACAGCTCGAGCTGACGCTCGATGTCGGTGAGCAGCGTCGAGGCGCCGAAGCGGAAGAGATCGGGGCGGAGCCAGCGATCGCCCAGCTCTTCCTTCATGAGGATCAAATACTCGAGTGCGTTCTTGGCCGAGCGGATGCCGCCGGCCGGCTTGAAGCCGACGGCGTAGCCGGTGCGTTCGTGATACGCGCGGATCATGCGCGCCATCACGAGCGCGTACGGCAGCGTGGCGTTCGCGGCTTCCTTGCCCGTGCTCGTCTTGATGAAGTCGGCGCCAGCCTGCATGGCCACGACGCTCGCGCGCGCGACGTTGGTGAGCGTCGCGAGTTCACCAGTGGCGAGAATGGCCTTGAGGTGCGCGTCACCGCATGCTGCGCGGAAGGCCTTCACCTCGTCGTAGAGCGCGGCCCAGTTGCCCGTGAGCACATGGGCGCGCGTGATGACGATGTCGATCTCCTTGGCACCCGCTGCAACAGAGGCGTGGATTTCCTCGATGCGTTGCGGCAGCGGCGAGAGACCGGCCGGGAAGCCGGTGCTCACCGCGGCCACGGGAATGCGCGTGGCCTTGAGGGCGTCAACGGCGGTGGGTACGAGCTGGTGATAGACGCACACCGCGCCAACAGTGATGTCGAGACGCGCGACGCCGAGCGCGTCCACGAGGTCGGCGCGGATGGGACGGGCGGCCTTGGCGCAGAGACGGCGCACGTTGCCGGGGGTGTCGTCGCCCGACAGCGTGGTGAGGTCGATGCAGCTGATGGCGCGAAGGAGCCATGCCGCCTGCCACTGCTTCTTGACGGTGCGGCGCGTGCCGATGGTGCTGGCGCGGCGTTCAGCGGCGGAACGGTTGACGCGGATGGTGAGCACCGCGTCGAGGTCGAGGGGCATCCCGGGGTTCCGCGCGACATGGCCGACCGGCGGGGCCGGACGCGGGGTCGAAAGGACCAGCCGGGGGCGGGCGGAGCCTGCGGTCATGCCTGCACTATAGTAGCGGCCATGGCGCCCCGCGAGCCTGTCGTTGAGCGCGAAACCCGTCGTCGTCCTGAGCGCAGCGAAGGAGCTGCTTCTCGCGATGGACTAGCCGACCAGCAGGTCCTTCGCTTCGCTCAGGACGACTGTCAGCGCTCGACGAACGCCTGCGCCACCCCCGCCTGCAGCCGCTGCACGATATCCGAGCGCGACGGGATGAGCTGCATCATCCAGCAGACCACGAGCCCGTTGGCCGGATCCACCCAGTAGTTGGAGCCGTAGGCGCCACCCCAGCCGTACGAGCCGACCGAGCGGTAGCTGTCGAGCCGCTCGACCGTCTCGAAGCCGGCGCCGTAGCCGCTGCTCCCGTCGGCGCGATAGCGTTGGCCAACGAGGTTGGTGCGCATGAGTGCAACGCTGCGTGGGCTCAGCAGGCGCACGCCGTCGAGCGTGCCGTTTCGCCGGATCATTTCGAGGAAGCGCGCGTAGTCGTGCGCGGTCGAGGTGAGTCCCGCGCCGCCCGCAAAGCTCATGCGCGGGCCATCCACGTAATGACCCTGACCGCGGGCCCCGTCGGGAGCGCGCGAGGCGTGATTGGCGCTATCGCTCATGTACACGGCCGTGAGCCGTCCCTTCTGCGCGGGGTCCACGTAGAAGTGCGTGTCGATGAGCTTGAGCGGACCGGTGATGCGCTCCGCGAAGAACTGGTCGAGCGACATGCCCGAGGCGCGCTCGACGACGCAGCCCAAGATGTCGGTGTTGTAGCCGTACACCCAGTTGGCGCCCGGTTGCGCGACGGCCGGCAAGGTGCCCACCGTCTCCATCGAGGTGCAGATGGGCTCGCTCTTGTCGGCCGTGTACCAGCCGCCGTAGCCGGCCACGGGACCGAGGCCGCGCGCCGCGTACAGCGGGGCGACGATCGAGTCGGAGCCGTACGAGTAGCCCGAGGTGTGCGTGAGCAGGTCGCGGATCGTGATGCCGCGCGCGGCGGGCACGATGGCGCGGCCGGTGTCGGTCTTGAGCGCGACGGTGCTCTTCGCGAAGCTCGGGATGAACTTCGAGACGGGAGTGCCGAGCGTGAGCTTGCCCTCCTCGATGAGCATGAGGATGGCGACGCTCGTGAACGCCTTGGTCTGCGACGCGATGCGGAAGATCGCGTCGGGCGTCATGCGCCGGTTGGCCTCGCGATCGGCCATGCCGACGGCGCGCTCATAAACGGGGCGGCCCTCCTTGAGGACGAGCAGCACGCCGCCGGCAATCTCGTTGGCGGCGACAGCCCGCTCGAGGGTGGAGTCTATGCGGGCGAGTGCGCGGGAGCGTTGGGCGTGGGCGGTGGTGGTCGTTGTTGCGGCAACGGAGAAGGCCACAAGCAGGCCCTTCGCTGCGCTCAGGGCGACACGGGGCCGCTGGCCCTTCGCTGGTCTCAGGGCGATCGGGGTCATAACTCTCTCCGGTTCATCTGCTTCACGGCGTAATCCACGGCGCGCGCAGTGAGCGCCATGTAGGTGATGCTCGGGTTCTGGCAAGCGGAACTGGCCATCGCGGCGCCATCAGTGACGAACAGGTTGGGCACGTCGTGCGCCTGGTTCCAGCCGTTCAACACCGAGGTGGTGCGATCGCGCCCCATGCGCGCCGTGCCCATCTCGTGGATGCAGAGCCCCATTTGCGTGGGCGTGTTCTCGATGCGAATCTCGGTGGCGCCCGCCGCCTCGAGCATCTCGGCGGCACTCGCGGCGGCGTCCTTCACGAGCTTGATGTCGTTCTCCCCCCAGCGGCAGTCGATGCGCATGGCGGGAATCCCCCATTTGTCCTTCTTGTCGGGATCGATCGTGATGCGGTTGTCGTGGTTGGGAAGGCACTCACCCCAGCCGCCCAGGCCGAAGCGCCACGGGCCATAGCCGCGAAGCGCCCGCTTGTAGTCGGCACCGAAGCCCGCGATCTCGTCGCCGTTGACGTGACCACGCGAGGCCCCGCCCTGCATGCCGTAGCCGCGGATGAAATCCGGATGCGCGATCTTCACGTTGCGGAAACGCGGAATGTAGATGCCGTTGGGACGATTACCGTACGGCGCACAGTCCTCCCAACCGGCCATCGTGCCGCTGGCGCGGCCGCCCATGGTGTGATCCATGAGGTTGCAGCCCAGTTCGCCGCTGGCGTTGGCAATGCCGGTGGGCCAGTCGGCGCTGGTGGAATTGAGCATGAGGCGCGCCGACTCGAGCGTGGAAGCGCACAGGAACACCACCTTGGCCGTGAACTCGATCGGCTGCATTGTCTTCGCATCGATCACGCGCACGCCGCGCACGCGGCGGCGCTTCGCGTCCCAGAGCACCGATTCCACGACGGAATCGGGGCGCAGGGTGAGGCGACCCGTCCTGCGCGCGGCCGGCAGCGTGACGTTGAGCGACGAGAAGTACGAGCGCGTGATGCAGCCCCGCTCGCACGGCCCGCAGTAATGGCAGGCGGCGCGGCCGTTGTGCGGCTTCGTGAGGATGGCCGCGCGCCCGATGGTGAGCGTGCGCTCGCCCGGATACTTCGCGTGCAACACCTCGCGCATTCTCTGCTCGGGCGGCATGAACGGCATCGGCGGCAGGAACTCGCCGTCCGGCAGCTGCGCGAGTCCCTCCTTCAGGCCGGTGACGCCGATGTACTTCTCCACGTACGAGTACCACGGCGCGATGTCGGCATAGCGGATGGGCCAGTCCACGCCATGGCCATCCTTGAGATTCGCCTCGAAGTCGAGGTCGCTCCAGCGATAGACCTGCCGCCCCCACATGATCGAACGACCGCCGACGTGCCGACCGCGGATGAACTTGAAGTCGGTACCCGTGGCCTGCGTGTACGGATTCTCGTGGTCGTTCACGAAAAACTGGTGCCCCATCTCGTCGCAGGCGTAGCAGTCCTTCTGGATCGGCTGGTCGCGCTCGAGCGCCTTGCGGTCGCCGCGGCCGCGGAAGTGTTGCTCCCATGGCGCGACATGTTCCGTATAGTCGCGCTCCGGTACTATATCACGGCCCGCCTCGAGCACGAGCGTCTTCAGCCCCTTTTCGGTGAGCTCCTTCGCGGCCCACCCGCCGGTGATGCCGGAGCCGACCACGATCGCGTCGAAGGTCGTGACCATGTTCAGCGGGCCTCCACGGGCATGCAGGGGTTGTAGATGCCAGGCACGATGGCCTGCTTTCGCTCCTTCGTGAAACCGACCTCCGACGTGAAGTACCCGGACGTGGTCAGGCTCCGCATGTGATGCCAGAAGAGGCGGCGATGGTCGGCCGACCGCGGTCCGGTCTGCCCGCCGTCGCGCCACGCCTTGCTGGCGGTGCGCGCCGAGGTGAGCGCATCGTCGAGGTCGCGGCAGATCCGCTCGCGCACCGATGCAGGAGCGTTCACGAACGTCACGTTCGCCGCACGCATCGCCCGCGCATCCACGTCTGCGAGGCCGTCGAGGAAGAGCGTGCGGTCACTCTCCGTGGCCCATTCCGCGAGAATCACGTCCACGAACTCCACCACGCGCGCCTGCCTGGCCCCCGGCGTATCGGTGGCGGGGACGATCAACTCGGCCAACTCGTCCACAAGCGACCGCTGCGCGGGCGTGAGCAACTGGAACACGTACGGTGCGGATGGGCGCGCAGGACGCCCGCGACGGTGATGCGCGAGGTGCTCACGCACTCCGGACGCCAGCGCGTCCGCGTCCCAGTCGAAGAAGCGGGGGGCCACTGCGGTGGCCGCGAGCAGTCGAAGCGCGTCGCGTCGTTCCATGAGGGATTCCCTGAGCCCGGTGCGCGGGCGTCGATGATGGACAATTGGGCGTCCATGGGCCACAATCGAGGCGAAGATGCGGCCCGGCACCGGAGGCCGCCAGAGCGGTGTGACGCACAGCGTGGAGGATGGCCGTGTTCGAAGATGCAGAGCTGGGGCACAAGGTCGACAAAGCCACATTCGCCAAGCGCGAAGGCGAGGTGCGCGAGCAGTTGTTGGCCGCCCAGGTCGAGCTGGCGAAACGGAAGGACGTGGCCGTGGCGGTGCTGGTCAACGGCGTGGAGGCCGGCGGAAAGGGCGAGTCGGTGGCGGCGCTCACCAGCTGGCTCGACGCGCGCTTCGTGGCCGTCAACGCCTACGACGACCCGACCGACGAGGAACGCCAGCACGCGCCGATGTGGCGCTACTGGCGCCTCCTGCCACCCAAGGGGCGCATCGCAATCTTCTTCGGCAACTGGTACACGCAGCCCATCGTCGACCGTGTGCTCGGCAAGGCCAAGGGACGCGATGCCGCCTTCGAGCGCAGCCTCGAGGAGATCACGCGCTTCGAACGCATGCTCGCTGCGGAGAACGTGCTGCTGGTGAAGACCTGGTTTCACCTGAGCAAGAAGGTCCAGAAGCGGCGACTCAAGCAGCTCGAGTCGCATCCGGACTCCCGCTGGCGCGTCTCGAAGGAAGACTGGCGCCGCACCAAGCACTACGATGAATTCCGCGCGATTTCGGAGCGCGCACTGCGCCGCACGAGCACCGGCGATGCCCCCTGGACGATCATCGACGGCTCGGACGACGAGTACCGGAAGCTGGTGCTCGGCGAGACCGTGCTACGGGCGATGCAGGCGCGCGCGAACGTCCCCGCCGAGCGGCGCGACGTGGACCACAAGGCCGTGCTGCGGAAGTCGATGCGTCCCGCGCCCATCGACAAGAAGACGGTGCTGACCGAGCTCGACCTCACGCAGAAGATCAGCGACGCACGGTACGAGAAGCAATTGCACGGCTATCAGGCGAAGCTCGCACAACTCGCGCGGCACCCGAAGTTCGCCGATCGTGCGCTCGTGATCGTGTTCGAAGGAAACGACGCGGCGGGAAAGGGCGGCACGATCCGCCGGGTCACGAGTGCCGTGGACCTGCGCCTCATGCGCGTCGTGTCCATCGCGGCGCCGTCCGACGAGGAGCGGGCGCAGCCGTACCTGTGGCGCTTCTGGCGCCAGCTCCCGCGCCACGCGCGCATGACGGTCTTCGACCGGAGCTGGTATGGTCGCGTGCTGGTGGAACGTGTGGAGGGCTTTGCGAAGGAGCCCGACTGGCGCCGCGCTTACGGCGAGATCAACGACTTCGAGATGGAGCTCACGCGCCACGGCACGATCGTGGTCAAGTTCTGGCTCGCGATCAGCAAGCAGGAGCAGCTCAAGCGCTTCAAGGCGCGCGAGGAGATCGCATTCAAGCAGTTCAAGATCACCGACGAAGACTGGCGCAATCGCAAGAAGTGGGAGACGTACGCCGAGGCTGTCTGTGACATGGTCGAACGCACAAGCACGGCCATTGCGCCGTGGGTGCTCGTCGAGGCGAACGACAAGAAGTTCGCACGCGTCAAGGTGATGCGGACGCTGGTCGAGCGCTTCGAGGCCGAGCTGGGGCACGCGTAGCGCGCCCTGAGTGCTTCAGACGTCGCAGAGCCGGACCGCCTCGCGCAGCGAGGTCAGCGGGTCGCGCGTGGGCATGAATTCGTGCGCCACGTAGCCTTGGTAGCCGGTGTCCGCGATGGCGCGCATGACGGTGCGCCAGTTGAGCTCCTGCGTGTCGTCCAGCTCGTTGCGCCCCGGTACGCCGCCGGTATGGAAGTGGCCGAGCCACGGCGCGTTTTCGCGGATCGTGCGGATCACGTCGCCTTCCATGATCTGCATGTGGTAGATGTCGTAGAGCAACTTGACCCTCGCTGAACCCACTCCCTTCATGACTTCCACGCCGAACCAGGTGTGATCGCCGTGGTAGTCCTTGTGGTCCACCTTGGAATTGAGCAGCTCGACGCACACGGTCACCCCGGTGTCCTCCGCGAGTGGCGCAATGCGCCGCAAGCCGGCAATCGCGTTGTCGATCGCCTCTCGGTCGGAGCGGCCGTCCCGGTTGCCGAACATGGCGATGATGTTGGGTACGCCCTTGGCCTTGGCCGCGGGCAGCGTGGCCTCGAGCTCGCGGAGCAGCATCGCGTGATTGGCCGCGTTGGTGAAGCCCGTGCGGAGGAAATCGCGCCGCTCAGTGGGATAGCCCATGGAGCACACGAGGCCCTCGCGGTTCACCACGTCCCAATCGGCGGGCTGCAGCAGGTCGATGGCGACGAGCCCCATGGCCTTGCTCGCGCGGCAGAACTCCACGAGTGGAATCTGCTCGTAGCACCAACGGGAGGCCGACTGCTTGATGCGGCCGGCGGCTGGCGGATTCTCGTTGGCACTCATGGCGATGGCCTCTCGCGGCGCGGCGCCGCCGAATGCGACGCTCGCGGCAGCAACCGCACTGGCGCCGAGGAAGGCACGACGATCGGGAGCCACGTGGCGCCTCAGAAGGTGAGCGTACGCAGGTACGCCGCGCTCGCCTGAATGGAGCGCATGGCATCACCCGGTTCGTCGTGCTCGACGAAATAGTGCTCGATGCCGGCCTGTGCGTGCCTCGCGAAGATCGCCGCGAAATCGATCTGCCCCTTGCCGACGTCGCTCATGGTGTAGGCAGGGGCCGGGCCGGCGTCCTTCACGTGCACGAGTGGAAAGCGCCCCGGATAGTTCGCGAAGTACTCGAGCGGGTCGCCACCGGCGCGTGTCATCCAGTACAGGTCCATCTCAAACCCGACATCGCTACCCGCCGTGCGCTGGAGCATGATGTCGAGACCGCGCGTGCCACCGACGGGCGCGATCTCCTGGTTGTGGTTATGGAACCCCACGCGAATCTTCGCGCCCTTGGCGACCGCCGCCGCCTTCAGCAGCGAATCCGCCACCGCCTTGTACGCGTCCACCGACGCGCGATCCGCGTCCGGGAGCCACGCGAGGACCAGCCACTGGTGGCCAAGCTGCGCCGCCATGTCCACCGTCCCGGCGAAGTCGGGGCTCCGCAGCTCGGCCATGCTGATGTGCGCGGACGGCGTGGTGAGGCCGTTCGCCTTGAGCGTGGCGGTGAGCTGTGCCGCCGTGCGATTGAAGTAGCCGGCAAACTCGACCTCCGTGTAGCCGGCCGCGGCCACCTGCTCGAGCGTCTGCTCCACCGACTTCTGCATGAGCGATCGCACGGTGTAGAGCTGCACGCCGATGCGCGCGATCTGGTCAGCTGGCACGGCGGACAGGCGCGCGAGGCGCTCGCGAGGGGAGAGCAGTGCCGCGCCGCCCAGCAGGGCCGATGCGCTGCGCATGAAATCGCGTCGGGATGTGGTCATGTGCAACGATGCCGCCCGCGCCGGCGGACGTCCAGAGGGGAAGTGGCTACGTCAGGAAGGCGTGCAGCAGCCGTCCGACGAGGGAGGGCGCACTGGAGTCGTCGTCGCGCCGCTCGCCGACGAAATTCCGCGGGTACGAGTCCTTCTTCAGCTCGGCCGTGATCCGCACCTGTTCGGCGAGCCGCCGCTTCTCCTCCGCCGAGCGATCGCGCTCGATTTCGCGGGTACGGTTGAGACCGCCGTCCTGCACGAAGGTGACGACGCGCGCCAGCTCGTCGCGGTCGAACCAGGTGCCGTGCAGCTTGCAGACGTCCACGATGACCTTGCTCACGCGCGCGAAGTTGACGCGGTTCATGAGCTTGGCGCAGCGCGGGCACGCGCGGTACCGGATCGGCTCGAGCGCGGCGGCGGCGATGAGCGAGCGGTCTGACGCTTCGTGCCAGCGCAGCATGGTGGCGCGCGAGTCCTGGTCGTCGATCAGTCGACCGAACTGCTCCGCGTCCACCCAGAGACCTCGGCAGTCGCCACACTCGCCGAAGGTGAGCACGCCGACGCGCACCTTGGTGAGGACGCCGTGCCCGTCGGGACAACCGAACTCCGACGCGCCCTCCTCCTCGCGCGCCACCTCGGTGCCGCACTTGGGGCAGTAGCGCATGCCCGCAAAGAGATGGGCGAAGCAGCTCGGACAACCGACCACGGCGAGATTGGCGCCGCAGTAGCCACACGCGCCTGCGTCTTCAGCGGCCGGGGCGCCGCACGACGGGCAGCGCAGCGCGCTCGCGGCGGTCGGCTCGCTCACGCGCGGCCTAGCTGGCGCAATTGCCGCTTCCGGCGGCGGCGCGCTCGAGCAACGGCACCCACTCGGCGATCGCGGCCGCACCCTTGTTGTTCTCGTACCACTCGCGACGTCCGCCGAACCGCTGGTCCTGCGGCAGCGAGTCCTTGGGTGTCTTGAGCCACGTGAGCAGCGCGCTCGGCCGCTCCACCCAGCATGCGACGACGCGGTCGGTCGCGTCGAGCACGACGACCGTCGGCGTGGCGGCGCGGCCGTCAGGCGTGCGGTGCGCCTCCATGACGGAGCGCCCGACGGTGGAATTCACGACCCGCACCTCGATGTTCTGCGCGAACTGCGCGAGCCGCACGAGGTAGGGCATCGAGTTCATGGAGTCGCTGCACTCCTCTTCCATCACCATCAGAATACGGAGCGGTGTAGTGATCGCGCGCGTGCGCGCGACGAGCGAGTCGGGGAAGGTGCCCCACTCATTGCGCTTCGCCCAGTCGTCCTTGCGACTCTTGAAGCGCGAAGAAAACTCGCCGAATGAAACGCCGCCTTTCCAGAGGACAGCCGGCGACGGTACCGAGTCGGCGCCGATCACGGTGTGGGGCGCCGAGCACGGGCCGGCCGGGGCGGGACGTGTGGGCGACCCGAAGAGCAGCGCAGCGAGAAGGGCAGCGGGATGCATGTGGGGAAGCTAGCGAGGAATGCCCGGCGGAATCAGCCGGGGTTCGGGGTCATCTGCCCCAGAATGAGCGTCACGTTGTCGGTCGCGCCGCGCTCGAGTACGAGGTCGATGAGCCCGCGTCCGATCAGCTCCGATGGTGCGTCCTTGGCCATCCACGTGGCGATCTCGTCGTCACTCACGTGCTTGGTGAGACCGTCGGTACACAGGAGCATGCGGTCGTTCCACTGCACGTCGGTGACAAACGCATCCGGGGCGAGCTCCTGTGCGCCCAGGGCGCTCCAGAGCACGTTCTTGAGGCGCGAGTTCTCGAGCTCCTGCGCATTCATCGCCCCCGAATCGAGGAACTTCTGCGCCATCGTCTGGTCCTTCGTGAGTCGCTCAAGCTGTCCGTTGCGCATGCGATAGCAGCGGCTGTCGCCGACGTGCACGAGGTGCGCACGCGGCCAGACGATCGTGACCATGGTGAGCGTGGTGGCCATGCCGTGCGTGGCGCCGTCCTTCTCGCCCGCTTCGCGCACGAGCAGGTGCGTGCGCTCGACGGCCTTGAGCATCTCGTCGACGAACGCCCGCTCGGACGCTGGTTCATCACGCGCGTAGTAGTCCATTGCTTCGGTGACATACCGTGCCGCCGCGCGCAGTGCCGACTGGCTTGCCTGGGCGCCGCCCGCGCCACCCCCCACGCCGTCGGCGACGAGAAAGAGCATGCCGCGACGCGACGACGTCACGAGTGCCGGATCGGAATCGTCGAGCGAGGTGTCGTGGACGACGAGCGCGTGATGCAGGCTCGCGACGAGGTACGAGTCCTGATTGTCCTCGCGCACGTTGCCCACGTGGCTCATCCCGAACACGTCGATCTCGCGGCCGTGGGGCCGGATCTCGGCGGAACGAGGCGGGGGGGACTCGTGTTCGCTCATGCGTGTCCTGCTCGCTGAAGGCCGTTCTCGCGAACATACCGCGCCTCATGGCCGGGTGCTATCCTCCACCACGCCAATGACCGCCTCAACCTCCGCCCCAGAGCGCCTGACCGATGTACCGCCAGCGCGCGGTGCGCCGAGCTCACCCGGCTACGACCTGCCGCATCGTGACAAGATGGTCACGATGGCGGGCTCGCTGATCGGGCTCTTCCTCGCGGCGCTCGACCAGACAGTCGTGGGTACCGCGGGCCCGGCCATCCAGCGCGACCTGCACATCGAGCCCGCGTTGTATCCATGGCTCACGACGGCGTACTTGGTAGCGACGACCGTCATGGTGCCGGTGTACGGCAAGCTCTCCGATCAGGTCGGGCGCAAGCTCGTGCTCCTCGTGGGCATCGTGCTCTTCCTCGGCGGTTCAATGGCCTGCGGTTTCGCGTACAGTACGGGAAGCCTGATCGCGTTCCGCGCCGCGCAGGGGTTCGGCGCGGCGGCGCTTTACACGAGCGCGTTCTCGGTCATCGCGGACCTCTTTCCGCCGGCCGAGCGCGGCAAGTACCAAGGGTTGTTCAGTGCGGTGTTCGGCGTGAGCAGCGTGATCGGGCCGCTCCTTGGCGGGTTCCTCACCGATCGGTTGAGCTGGCACTGGGTGTTCTTCGTGAATCTGCCGCTCGGGCTCGTGGCGATCGCGCTCATCTGGCGTCGCATGCCCAACATCATGCTGCGGAAGGCGGGCGAGCCGTTGAGTGTGGACATTCTTGGTGCGCTGTTCCTGATTGCGAGCATCGCGCCGTTCTTGGTGGCGTTGAGCTTCGGACGGGTGCGCGTCGTGCCAGGCGAGGCGGGACTGCCGTGGTCGTCGCCGCTCATCATCGGTTTGTTCGCGGTGTCGGTGGTGTCGGCCGTGCTGTTCGTGTGGCAGGAGAAGCGCGCGAAGGAGCCGATCGTCAACTTCTCGCTCTACGCAAACCGGACGTTCGCCATCTCGAACGCGGGATCGCTGCTGCTCGGAACGAGCTTCCTCGCGGGGCCGGTGTTTCTGCCGCTATACCTGGTGAACGTGGTCGGCGTGAGCGCGACCAAGGCCGGCCTCGGCATGCTGCCGCTCACCTTTGGCATCGTGATCGGCGCCGCCATGGGCGGACGGATGGTCGTGCGCAGTGGTCACTACAAGCCGGTGCTGATGGGCGCGCTCGCGCTGCTGTTGGCAGGCTTCCTGGTCATGGCGACGACGCTCTCGGTGGATAGCTCACTGCCAGCCGTGTCGATGCGCATGGCGCTCGTGGGGCTCGGCATGGGCCCGACGCTGCCGCTCTTCACGATGGCCATCCAGAACGCGGTGAGCATCCAGCAGATCGGCGTGGCGACGGCGAGCGTGACCTTCTCGCGTGCGCTCGGCCAGGTACTCGGCGTGGCGGTGATGGGCTCGATTTTCGCCACCGTGCTCGGCAATGCGACCGCAACAGCCGGCGTCGAGGGGGGACTCTCGGCGGTGAGTGCGCTCGCGTCGACGCCGGCCGGTCGCGAGGCGATCACGCATGGCATCCGCATCCTCTTTTTCTGCGGGCTCGTGATGGCGATCATCGGAGTCGTCGTGACGAGCCGCCTGCCCAATGTCCGACTCGCGAGCCGTTCGGCGCCGCGACCGATGCCCGCCGCCGAGTAGGAGTTGGTGATGCGCCGTCTGTGGTCGAACCTGACGTTCCGCGTGCTGCTGGCCGTGGCCATCGGCGTGATCCTCGGGATCGTGGCGCCGGACACGGCCAAGCAGATGCGACCGCTTGGCGACACGTTCATCAACCTCGTGCGGATGGTGATCGCGCCGGTGATTTTCCTGACCGTGGTGCTGGGCATCGCGCACATGCGCGACCTCAAGAAGGTGGGGCGCGTGGGCGGGAAGGCGTTCCTGTATTTCGAGCTCGTGACGACAGTGGCGCTCGCGATCGGGCTCGTGATCGTGAATGTCAGCAAGCCGGGTGCGGGGATCGACCGCGCGGCGATGACCGGTGGTGACATCAGCAAGTACACGCAGGCCGGTCAGCAGCTCTCGATGATGGAGTTCTTCACGCACATCGTGCCGTCGAGCGTCGTCGATGCCTTTGCCAAGGGCGACATCCTGCAGGTGGTGTTTTTTGCGGTGCTCTTCGGCGCCGCAGTCGCCACGATGGGTGATGCGGCGGACGCGCTGGTGAAGCTCCTCGACCAGCTGCTGCATGCGATGTTCAAGATTGTCGCCTTCATCATGGTAGTCGCGCCAGTTGGTGCCTTCGGCGCGATGGCGTACACGGTGGGCAACTTCGGGCTGAAGACGCTATTGCCGCTCGGGCGATTGATGCTCGACGTGTACGCGACGATGGCCATCTTCGTGTTCGTGGTGCTGGGGCTGATCGCGCGCGCGAGCGGCTTCTCGCTATGGAAGCTGCTCGTTCACATCAAGGACGAGATCTTGCTGGTGCTCGGGACGTCGAGTTCGGAGGCGGCGCTGCCGAGGTTGATGCTCAAGCTCGAGCAGGCAGGGTGTTCGCGTTCGGTAGTAGGGCTCGTGGTGCCGGCCGGGTATTCGTTCAACCTCGACGGCACGAGCATCTACTTGAGCATGGCGGTGATCTTCCTGGCGCAGGCGTTCGGGATCGACCTGCCGATTCGCGAGCAGCTGTTTGTGCTGGGTGTGCTGATGATCACGAGCAAGGGCGCGGCCGGCGTCACGGGCTCAGGGTTCATCGTGTTGGCGAGCACGCTGGCGTCGCTCAAGGTGGTGCCGCTCGAGGGGCTGGCGTTGCTGCTGGGCGTGGACCGGTTCATGAGCGAGGCGCGCGCGATCACGAACCTCATCGGCAATGCGGTGGCGACGGTGGTGTTGTCGCGGAACGAGAAGGCGTTTGATGCGGAGCAGATGAAGGTGATTGGGGGGCGGTAGGGCGAGTGAAGAATCGTCACGCGAGTGAGTCAAATCGAATTGCAGCGATCGACCTGCAGATCGCCGGCGTGGTGATCGGCAGCTACCTCGTCCTGACACCGACGCGAGTACCGCGCGAGGAGTGGGGTCGAGGGATAGGGCATTTCGCCATCCTCATTGTTGTGATCGAGGCGGTACTTCGGCTGATTGGCCGAGGGCCAATGCCCGGGCTCGCAACGCTGCTAGTGACCTTTGTGTCGGCAGCACTCATCCGGGTTCCCACGTTCCCAGCGGTGGGCGGTCGGTCAAATGATGCCATCCCCATCGGGTACTTGGGCACCGTCTCGTGTGCATTCTTCTACGCCGTTCGCCGGTGGCAGCCGCTGAGCGCACCGGCCAAGTCCGCCACCTTGCGAACAGCGCTCGTGTGGGCGGCGGCGCTGGCCGTGATGTACTGCATGGCTGCAGCGCTTCCTGTTCTGGCCATTCTGATCAAGGGTGGTCGTCCGTACGGTGCCGTGCTGTGGACCTTTCCGGCGTATTTCGTCGGCGGCGCGGGCGCTGCGCTGGCGTACTGGGCCTTGCGCAGCGTCTCGCATAGAGCGAGCGGTCGTTACGCGCTCGGCGTGCTGGGTGGCATCTGCGTGTATGGTGCGGTGGCGCCCGTCGTCTCGATGTTGTCTACGACACCGATTGACGCCTCGCTCAGTGTCCTGGCAGCTCTGGTAGCCGGCGGCATCGTCGGTCCGGCGATCGCCATGGATCAGACCGTGGTGCAGTAAGGCGCTCCTGCCGCGCAAGGGAATGATCCGCGCGCGCACTTGCTCAGCAAAGGATTCTCGGCAAGCTTGAATCCATGTCCATCACTCCGCTCCTCTCCAAGATTCTCCAGCTGCCGCCGAAGGACCGTTTGCAGCTTGTTGAGGACATCTGGGAAAGTCTGGCGGCCTCACCGACCGAGGTGCCCGTGCCCGAGTGGCACGTCGCCGAGATTCGGCGGCGCATCGCAGACCCTGCGGAGACAGCGACCATCTCGTGGCCCGAACTTCGGGCCCGACTGCGACCTGACAGGTGACGTATCGACTCGCCTTCACCGAGGAGGCGAGTCGAGATGTCCGACGGGCAATGGATTGGTATGATGCGCAACGGTTCGGACTCGGCGACCAGTTGCTGGATGCGGTCGCCCTCGCGACGTCATCACTCGATGTCTTTCCGCGGCGAGGGCCGGTCGTCTTCGACGATGCGCGCCGCTTGCTCTTGCCGAGCTTCCCTTATGCGCTCTACTATCGTGTCATCGGTAGTATCGTCGAAGTGCGCGGGTGCCTTCACCATCGGCGCGCACCAGCTGTGAGTCGCGCTCGAAGGTGAGTTGGTAACGAATCGCGACTAACACGCCACCTGCCGCTGCCCCGTCCGCACCATCCGCGGCGCACCCACCCCCGCCCGCAACGTCAGCACCGCCACCTCCGGCGGCGTCCCCAGCCGGAACGGGATCCCCCACCACGTCGTACCCGGGTGGATGTACAGCAGCGACCGCCCGCGCACGTGCCACCCCATCGCATGCTCGAGGAACGGGCTCGCGAGGCACCAACCGAGCGCCGGAATCGCGAACTGCCCCCAGTGCGTGTGCCCCGACAGTGTCACGTGTACCTCGCGCTCCGCCAGCGACGGCCAGAGCACCGGGTTGTGCGCGAGCACGAGCGTGAACATGCCGCGCTCGATCCCCGCGACTGTCGCGGGAATGTCGGGCGCGCCGAGCGCGGAGCCCGCGCCGCGACCGGCCGCGGGATCGCCGGTGCCGGCAATGGCGAAACGCGCTCCAGCGTGCTCGAGCACCACGTGTTCGTTCATCAGCACGCGCTGCGGCAGCGCGCGCAGTCGCTCGCGCACCTTGGGCCAGTTGGCGTACACGTCATGATTGCCCGCGATGACGAATACGCCGAGCGGCGCGGTGAGGGCGCCCAGGCCGCGCGCGTAGTGCGTGACGTCCTCGTCGAAGTCATCCACGAGGTCACCGGTGACGGCAATCAGGTGCGGCTCCGAAGCGCGTACCGCATTGGCAATGCCGGCGAGCCACGACGCGCGCGTGTGCGGCCCCACATGCACGTCGCTAATCTGTGCGATGCGCACCCCCTCGAGCGCACTCGGCAGCTCCGGGTGGTGCACGTCGAGCTCCGTGACCACGAGCTGCCGCGAACCCCAGTAGCCTGCGATCATAGCCACGACGTACACGGCTGAAGCCAGCGCCATCGCGACGCGTCCGCCGCTGCCAATGGCGTCCCAGCCGAGTCCGAGTGCGCCGGCCACCGCGCCCGCTACCGAACCCGCGATGCCGGCCAGCATCGCCAACAGCAGCAGGAAGTGCGAGTACCACAGGAAGCGGAAGATCGTGAGGCGGAAGAGCTTGCCCGGGTAAATGCCGCGTACGCGTGAGATCAGGAAGGCACTGAACGGCAACACGGTCACCACGAACGCGGCCGCGAGCACGGCTCCCCAGCCGCCGGGGATTACAGGCGCGAGGAACACGCCCACGGCACCCCAGCTCACCGACAGCAGCGTGAACAGCAGTGTCAGGAAGCCGAGCAAACCCGGCGGGCGGCGCGCGGACCCCTTGGTGCCGGCGGGAGGGAAGTCGGAGATCGGCGATGGCATGAGCGTGGCATCATAACGCTACGCTGGCTTCTGAAGCAGGTGCTCGGACCAGCTTCGCGCGGTGCACGTTTCCGAAGACGCAGGTCCGCACCAGGCGTCGTCCGGCCGCGAGCATTCGGATAGCAAGGACAACGCCGTCGCCGCACCCGGAGAAGCGTCGAACGCATCGGTTCGGGTGAACGCTAGCGAGCGCGCTTTCGACGAGTCGAGCGCGATGACCGCGTCGGTACGTCCGCCGGCACGGTCGTTCGTGTCACATCGCGCGGTGAGCCACCCCACGCGCGCGTCCACGCGCGCCGCAGCTGCAGCCCCGAGTTGAACCCCGCCACTTCCGCGGCGCGCGTCACGCTCGTGCCATACTCGAGCGCCTGCTTCGCACGTTCAAGCCGGATCGAGCGCAGGTAGTTGAGGGGCGAAACCTGCGCATGATCGATGAAGAGCCGCAGCAGGTGCCGTTCGGTGGCGTTGCCGACCGCCGCGAGCGACGCCATCGTCCAGTCGCGCTCCGGCATGTCGATGATCGCATCCTGAACGCGATGGACCGTCGCATGCAGGTGACGCCGGTTCTGCTGGAACGGCGACTGCTCGGGGTCGCGCGGCGAGCGTCGCAGGTACACCACCATGTCCTCCGCCACGCTCGCGGCCAGCGCCTCGCCGCACTCTTCGGCGATGAGGTGCAGCGCCATGTCGATGCCGGCCGTGATCCCGGCACTCGATGCCACCGGCCCATCCACCACGAACACGCGATTCTCCACCACCTCAGCTTGTGGCGCGAGCTTACGCAACGCCGGAATGCACTCGTGATGCGTGGTGCAGCGGCGCTGAGCGAGTACACCCGCTCGCGCTGCGAGCAGCGTGCCGGAGCAGATCGTGAGCAACCGGTGCGGCGAGTCGGCGTTCTCCAGGTGCTCGCGCATGCGCTGGTTCAACCAGCGCGCGGTCATGGTCACCGCGCGCGTCACCTCACCCAGGTGTTCGCTCGGCTGGCCCACGACCACCACCCACGTTGGCCCATGCAGTCGCGTCGGCAGCGGTTGCAACTCCGCCAGCGAGAGTCCCACGGAGCTGGGCGGCGTGGGCACGGGGC
>JAYTVE010000141.1:0-7012 GCA_043744185.1 Gemmatimonadota bacterium
GCCGCCCTCGTAGCCGGTATTCAGCAGCCGCCGATGGCGCAGGTCGGCGTGATGGACGTGGATTCGTTCTTCCCGCCCAAGGAGCGCTTCGCGCTGGCGATGAAGTTGAACGGCCTGCTCGCCTCGAGCGCGTTCCAGGCGTGGACGCAGGGGGTGCCGCTCGACGCGGGCTCGCTCTTCTACACGGCATCGGGCAAGCCGCGCGTGTCGGTGGTGTCGATTGCGCACTTGTCGGACAGCGAGCGGATGTTCTTCCTCTCGATGCTCCTCGCCGAGATCATCGGCTGGATGCGCACGCAGCCTGGCACGGGCACGTTGCGCGCGATCCTCTACATCGACGAGCTCTTCGGATTCATGCCGCCCACGGCGGCGCCGCCAACCAAGGCGCTGCTGCTCACGCTGCTCAAGCAGGCGCGCGCCTTCGGACTCGGCGTCGTGCTCGCGACGCAGAACCCCGTGGACCTCGACTACAAGGGGCTCTCGAACGCGGGCACCTGGTTCATTGGCCGGTTGCAGACGGAACGCGACAAGAAGCGGCTCATGGATGGCCTCGAAGGGGCGCAGTCGGCGGGCGACTTCGATCGCGGCAAGATGGAGCAGACGATCGCGTCGCTGCCCAAGCGAACGTTCATTTTGCACAGCGTGAAGGAGTCGAAGCCGCAGCTGTTCAGCACGCGGTGGACCATGTCGTATCTCGCCGGTCCGATGACGCGCGAACAGATCAAGTCGGTGATGGACGGCAAGCGGCCCGCGATGGCGGAGGCGAAGGGCGCCGCGCTCGCGGCAACCGGTGGCGACGCGGCGAGTGCTGCGCTCAGCGCTGACGCGGTGACGCCGAGCTCTCCGGCGGCGAGCGCTTCTGCGAGCACGACTGCGGGTGCTTCCATGGGCGCTGGCGCGCGCCCCGTGCTGGCCCCGGCGGTGCCGCAGCTCTTCTTGCCGCTCGCCAAGCGCGGCGAGGCGGGCGCCGCGCTCGTGTACAAGCCGTTTGCGGCGGGGGCGGCCGACATCGCGCTCACGAGCACGAAGTACAACATCAACGAGACGCAGCATCTCGTGCGGCTCACGCCGATCGCCGAGGGCGCGGTACCGGTCGATTGGTCGCAGGGCGACGATCTCGAGCTCGAAGCGAGCGCGCTGGAGACGGCGCCGGCCGACGGCGCGACGTTTACGCCGGTGGGCCGCGCGGCGGGCGACGCGAAGAGCTACGACAAGTGGACGAAGAGCTTCACGGCGTACGTGAAGACGAGCCAGGCGATCACGCTCTATGCGTGCAAGGCGCCCAAGGCCGTGTCACAACCCGGCGAGAGCGAGCGCGACTTCCGCGCGCGCCTGCAGCTTATTGCGCGCGAGGGGCGCGACGGCGGCGTGCAGAAGCTGCGCGACAAGTACGCAACCAAGGTGACCACGCTCGAGGAACGGATCCGGACGGCCACCGCGCGTGTCGCCAAGGAGGAGGCCGACGCGTCCGCAAGCAAGGTGCAGGCGGCGGTGAGCGTGGGCGGAGCCATTCTTGGCGCGCTGCTCGGTCGCCGTGCGATCTCGGCGTCCAACATCGGGCGCATGAGCACGGCCGCGCGCAGCGCCACGCGCGTTGCGAAGGAATCGGGCGATGTCGGGCGTGCCAGCGATACGGTGGCGGCGCTGCAGCAGCAGCTTGCCGACATTCAGGCGGAGATCGAGGCCAAGGCGCAGGAGCTCGGCGCCGACTTCGATGCCGAGACGGCGGAGCTGACCGAGATCCCGGTGAAGCCCAAGGGGACGGACATCACCGTGCACACCGTGTCGCTGGCATGGGCGCCGTACTGGAAACGCGCGGCGGGGGAAACAGCGGCGTGGTAGGGGTGGTCGGCCCGCGCCGCTGACGCGCCCGGGGGTTGCGATGACTGCCGCTCCCCGTCACCCTTCCATGCGTCGATCGCGGCCACGCTCTCGCGCGGCGCACGACATCCCCCCCTCGGAGGTAGCGCGTGATCAAGGAGTTCATCGAGTTCCTCAAGCAGTACGGCGTCGTCGGTCTCGCCATCGCCGTGGTCATCGGCGGCAAGGCGAACGCCATGGTGACGGCCTTCGTGGACGGGGTGCTGATGCCCGTCGTGGGGGCGATGATTCCCGGCGGCGCGTGGAAGACGTACACGCTCGATGTCGGTCCGATCAAGTTCCTCCTCGGACCGTTCCTCGGCGCGATCATCGACTTCGTGATCGTGGCGGCACTCGTGTTCGCGATCGCGAAGACGGTGCTCAAGCAGGACAAGGTCGCGAAGGTCTAGCGCTCCGTCGTCCTGAGCGAAGCGAAGGACCTGCTTTTTCGCAAATCCGCGACAAACATGTCCTTCGCTCTGCTCAGGACGACGTGAGAACGCGGGCGAACACGTCCGCGTCGACGTTTCCACCCGAGAACACGAAGCCCACGCGCTTCCCGCGCATCGCGCTCGCTTCGCTCATGAGCGCGGCGAGTGGTGCGGCTGCGGCGCCCTCCGCCACGTTGTGCGTGTCGTGGAACAGGGCGCGCATCGCGTCGGCGACCTGCGCATCGCTCACCTCGACGACGCGCGCGAGCTTGCCGCGCATCGCCTCGAGCGCCATCGGCACCGGGGTGCGACAGGCCATGCCGTCGGCCAGCACCGTGCTCACCGCGTGAGACTCGGGCGCACCCGCCGCGAGTGAGCGCGCGTACGCCGGCGCGTGCGATGAGACCACGCCGACGATCTTCGTGCCCAAGGCCAGCGCATCGCGCGCGGCGATCATGCCGCAGATGCCGGAGCCGAGCCCGATCGGCACGTAGACCGTGTCGAGCGCGGGCGCACCGCGGAAGAACTCGAGGGCGTACGTACCAACGCCCTGCACCAGCCACGGGTGAAACGAGGGAATGCGATACCAGCCACGTTCGCGCGCGATCTGGTCGGCGGCCTCAACCGACGCCTGAAAGTCGTCGCCGATTTCGACGAGCTCGACGCCGAGCGCGCGCATCGCCGCGTTCTTCTCCGTGCTGTTGCCGTGCGGCACGACGACCACCGCCTTGATGCCGTGGCGCTGCGCCGCGAGGCCGATCGATTGTCCGTGATTGCCGCGCGTGGCGGTCACGACTCCCACCGGCGTCTGCCCGCTCGCGGCGAGTTCATGGAAGAAGACGAGCCCGCCGCGCACCTTGAACGCGCCGACCGGGGTCTGGTTCTCGTGCTTGACCCAGACTTCCGTGCCAACGCGCGCGTCGAGCAGCGGCCAGCGTTGCTGCGGCGTTGGTGGGAGCAACGCGTGGACGATCGCGCTCGCGTGTTCGAGCTCGGCGAGCGAAGGGAGCGTGGCGAGAGTTGCGGGCATGGAGTGACGTTAGCGGTGTGGGCAGACCGCGTGAAGCGCTGTCGTCCAGAGCGCAGCGAAGGATCCGGCGAAGTCCGTCGCGGGAACGGCATGAGTAGCTCCCTCGCAGCGCTCGGCATGAGCGCCGCTGCCCTCGCAGTGACAGCGATGTTCGCTCGTGTTGGCAACAGCTCCAAGCGAGACGACAGGCTAGCTTTCCGCGTCATGGAGTGCATCCTCGTCTCCTGCGCCGCGCTGTCGGTGCCGACCGCGTCCGATGCGCTGCTCTCGGACGCGCTTCGCGCGCGTGGTGCACGCGTGACGCACGCCGCCTGGGACGCAGTCTCCCCCGCGCAGGTGGGGCACCGGCTGCTCTGCCTTCGCTCGACGTGGGACTATCACCTGCGGGGCGCCGAGTTCGGGGCGTGGCTCACGGCATGCGAGGCGTCCGGTGCGACGATCGTGAATCCCGCGTCGCTCGTGCGCTGGAACATGGACAAGGGCTACCTGCGCGACCTTTCCGCCGCCGGCGTGCCGATGCCGCCCTCGGCGTGGTACGCCGTCGGTGAGCAGCCGGACCTGGATGCGGTGCGCGCGGAATACGGCTGGCATGACGTGGTCGTCAAGCCGCGCATCTCGGCCACGGCTCATGGCACGCATCGGCTGAGGCTCAACGAGACGCTCGACGCGGCGCAGTGGGCGACGGTGATCAAGAGCGGCGCGATCGTCCAGGCCTTCGTGCCCGAGGTGGCGAACGGCGAACTCTCGCTGGTGTATTTCGGTGGGGAGTTCTCGCACGCGGCCCGCAAGACGCCGCGCGCGGGTGAGTACCGCGTGCAACGGGAGTTCGGCGGCACGAACGCACCGGCCGTGGTGAGCGCGGCAGCGCGTAAGCTGGGAAGAGCGGCACTCGCCGCCGCGCCGGCGCCGGCGCTGTATGCGCGCGTCGACCTGCTCGAGACGGCGGCGGGACCACTGTTGATGGAGCTGGAGTTGATCGAGCCCGAACTGTTCCTCACGATCCATCCCGCGGCAGCGGCCACGTTCGCGGACGCGCTGCTCGCCGTTTCCACCCATTCGACGTGATGGACGATGACCGACGAATCACTGCGCTATCCGGTGGGTCGCTTTTCCATGCCCCGCACGCTCACGGCTGCGGAACGTTTGGCAGCGACCGAGGTGATCGCGGCATTCCCCGCGCAGTTCCGCACGGCAGTGCAGGGGCTCTCAGTGGAACAGCTGGACACGCCGTACCGTGACGGAGGATGGACGGTGCGGCAGGTCGTGCATCACGTTCCCGAGAGTCACATGAATGCGTACTGCCGCCTCAAGCTGGCGCTCACGGAAGACCGTCCGACGATCCGACCGTACGATGAGGGCGCGTGGTCGAGCTTTCCCGACCAGGCCCCGGCGCCGATCGAGGCGTCGCTGCAGATTGCCGATGGGCTGCACGCACGGTTCGTGACCATCTGGCGGCTCCTCACGCCCGCGCAGTTTGCCCGCACGTTGCTGCACCCCGAGAACGGCGCGATGACGCTCGACGACCTGCTCGGCATGTACGCCTGGCACTCGCGGCATCACCTCGCACACATCACGACACTCCGTCAGCGCAGGGGATGGTAATCATGCGCGATCATGTGCTGTCGCGTCGCGCGCTGCTCGCGCAGGTGAGCGTAGTCGCCTTGGCCGGCTTGCTGCCGCGCACGGCGATCGCCGAGGGTGGCATCGCCATCACGGTGTACAAGAGTCGCTCCTGCGGCTGCTGCACCAACTGGGTGCGGCACATGACCGCGGCCGGCTTCGACGTGCGCGCCATCGACACCGAAGATGTGGACGCGGTAAAGGCGCAGATGGGGGTGAAGCCGCAGTACCAGTCGTGCCACACCGGCCTCATCGGGCGCTACGTCATCGAGGGGCACGTGCCGGCCGATCTCGTCAAGCAACTGCTCAAGGAGCAGCCGCTGGCGCTGGGGCTCGCGGTGCCGGGGATGCCGGTGGGGTCACCGGGGATGGAGCAGGGACCGCCGGAGCATTACGACGTGGTGTTGCTGGCGCGCGATGGCAGTGCGAAGGTGTACGCGAAGCGGTAGGGCGAACATCCGATCACTCGTTGCGCTCGGTGATGAGAGCGGCGAGCCGGTTCTACGCTGCGCTCAGGACGACCGGCGGCGGAGCAGCGCGACGGCAAGGAGTCCCGGCGCCATGAGCAGCAGCGTCGCGGGCTCGGGCACCACGGCTTGCGCGTCCTGCACGAGCAGGTCGTCCATCACGAGCTGGTTGCCGATGCCGCCCAGGTTCCAGTCCGGCGTTCCTCCGTCGGCATCGAAGCGAACCGATGTCAGGTCCATGAGGCCGAACAGCACGAACGTGGGCGCGTCGTAGTCGAGCGTGAGCGAGCGCGTTCCCACCACGGTCGGGCCGCGATAGCCGGTGATCGTCACGTGCAGCCGTCGCGTCCACGCCGCCGTGAGCCAGCCATCGAGCAAGTTGAAGCGCTTGCCCGACGAACTGAGCGTGCCGCTCACGGCCGCGAACGCGTTGGCGCCGGTTGGCAGCTGCAGGTAGCCCGCGCGCGTGCCGGACGTTGTGCCGAACCAGTACCCGTTGAGCGGGCCCGCTGGCGGATCGACCTGACCGCACTCCGCGCGGCTCACCCAGCCGATGCTGCTCCAGTCGAGCCCGCCGTAGCTGCTGATCGTGTTGCCGCCACACCCCTGCGACGAGAGGCCGTTGAACGCCTCGAAGTCGAGCACGGTGGGCGCGGTCACGAGCGCGGCCTGCGCACGCATGCTCGTGGGCAGTGCAAGCGCGGCCGCAACGACGGCAAGGGGTGCGAAGAATCGGCGAGTCAGCATCATGCGTAAGAGGGGAGCAAGAACCATTCCGCAGACGCTTCGGGGCGCATCACGGTAACCGCTTGCCAAGCACTAGGTTAGGAACATGCCTGCCACAGGGGAAAGCTCACAAAGCAGATGGCGTGGTGGAGCCGCCACACTGGGCGTTGCGGCCGCGGGGCTGATTGGCGCGACGCTGGCGGCGCTGCTCTTCGAGCAAGCGGTGCCACAAGTCCGCCTCGCGCAGAAGCTCACCGCCCCGTCTGCGCTCGTGGCAGCGCGCAGCTTTGCGCGTGCGCACGAGTTGCCGTTCCCCGAGGCGCGCACCGCCGCGCATTTCGCCGAGGAGGATTCGCTCCAACTCTTCCTCGAACTCGCGGCGCCGGGCGGCAAGGCCGCGCTCGATACCATCGCCGCGTCCGGCGACGTCGCGCTCTTCCGCTGGACCGTGCGCGCCCTCACCCCCGGCGATGTGCACGAGACGCGTGTGCGCTTTGCGCCGGATGGTCGCGTCACCGGGTTCTGGCGGCGGCTCGCGGAATCCGATCGCCGCCCAGAGCTCGACTCGGCCGCCGCGCTCGCGCGCGCGCGCGACGTGCTCACTCAGTGGATGGGCAAGGACCGCGTGCAGTGGCCGCTGCTGTCGGCATCGCGCGAAGTCGTGCCCGCGAGCGGTCGGGTGAATCGCAGCTTCACCTTCGAGCGCGCGGATCGCCGCGTGGCCGGCGCACCGCTCCGCATGGACGTGGACATCGCCGGCGACCTGCCTGTCGGTGCGCGCGAGTACGTCGTGATTCCCGAGACGTTCGCGCGGCGCTACGCCGAGATGCGCTCGAGCAACGAACTGCTCGCCTCGCTCGCCGCGTTCGGCTTTCCCG
>JAYTVE010000142.1:0-2166 GCA_043744185.1 Gemmatimonadota bacterium
CCTAGATGGCGCGCAAGGGTCACCATGCGCGTGACCGCATCGACGGCGGCAATGATGGCGGCGGGTTCGAGGCGCCCCGACTTGGCCAAGCCGGCGCCCAGACGTGGCGCGGCCTTCATCTCGTCCACGACGCGGATGGCGCCCGTGGGAGCAACATCCGCGACGATCTGCCGGATCGAGTTGGAGCCGATGTCGATGGCGGCGATGCGCTTCTCGCCGTCGTCGCGATAGGGGCGCGAGGCGGCATCCACTGCCGGCGATCCGCGGACGATCGTGGCCATCAGCCGTTCACGGCCAGGCGGCGCGGTGGCGCGCCGTCGCCATCGTCGTCCTGCTCGGCGCGATGCTTGATGGACTTGCCCTCGGCGAGGAAGACGGCGTGTTCGCCGATGTTGGTGGCGAGGTCGGCGACGCGCTCGAGGTTTCGGCTCACGAGGAGGAGCTCGAGGCCCGGGGTGATCGTGCGGGCGTCGCCCATCATGTGTGTGATGAGAATGCGGAAGAGCGAGTTGTGCAGCGCGTCCACCTGGTCGTCGCGACGGCAGACCTCGCGGCCGAGGGCGCCGTCGCCGCGGACGAGAGCGTCGAGCGCGTCGGAGAGCATGGACCGCGCACGACGGGCCATGTCCTCCAGCTCCGGGGCCGGCGTGATGGTGGTCGGGGTCGCGAGCAGGCGCTCGGTGCACTGTGCGATGTTGACTGCGTGATCACCGACGCGCTCCAGATCGCTCGACACCTTGATGGCCGCGATGATGAAGCGCAGGTCGCGGGCCATTGGTTGCTGCAGCGCGAGCAGGTTGACCGCGAGGGCCTCGACCTCGAGTTCGAGGTTGTCCACTTCGCGGTCGCCGGCGATGACCGCCTCGGCCTTGCCGCGATCGCGCTGCAGGAGCGATTCCACCGAGAGCGCCACCAGCGACTCGGCGCGCTCGGACATGTCGAGCAGCCGCTGGCGCAGGACGGCCAGCTGATCGTGGAAGTGTCGGAACCCGACGTTGAGCCCAGTCGTGCTCACCCGAATCTCCCCGTGATGTAGGCCTCGGTGCGTGGATCGGCGGGGCGCGTGAAGAGCCGCGACGATGCATCCATCTCCACCAGGCGTCCCGCGTCGAGGAAGGCGGTGACATCGGCGGTGCGAGCCGCCTGCTGGAGATTGTGCGTCACCAGAATAATGGTGAGGTCGCGCTTCAGTGCATAGAGCAATTCCTCGATCTTGCGCGTGGCCACCGGGTCGAGGGCGGATGTGGGCTCGTCGAGAAGCAGGACCTCGGGACGGTTGGCGAGTGCGCGTGCGATGCACAGGCGCTGCTGTTGCCCGCCCGAGAGTGCGAGGGCACTCTGGTCGAGGCGATCCTTCACCTCATCCCAGAGCGCGGCGCGCCGCAGCGCCTCCTCGACAAGCGCGCTTTCCTCGCCTGCTGAGAGACGGCTCGACAGCCTGGGGCCGTACGAGACGTTGTCACGAACTGATCGCGGAAACGGATTCCACTGCTGGAACACCATGCCGACGCGCTGACGCAGGGCCACGACGTCCTGTTCCGGGGCGTGCACGTCGTCGCCGTCGAGGGTGAGCTCGCCCTCGTGCCGGGCGCCGGGCACCAGCTCGTTCATCCGGTTGATGGCGCGCAGGAAGGTGGACTTGCCGCTCCCGGATGGGCCGATGATGGCCGTGACGGCACGCGGTGCGACGTCGAGGGAGAGCGCGTGCAGCGCCGGGCGCGTGCCGTACCAGTACGAGAAGTTGCGCGCGCGGATGGCGCCGGTGGGCGTGGGCGCTGCCGTCATCCGAAGCGCCCGGTGAGCCAGGCCTCGGTGCGCGGGTCGGAGGGCGCGGTGAAGAGCGTGGCCGACGGTGCCTCCTCGATGACCCGTCCCTCGAGGACAAATACCGTGCGCGTGGCGATGCGCGCTGCCTGCTGCATGTTGTGCGTGACGACGATGACGGCCACGTCACGCGAGAGCTCGTAGAGCAGCTCCTCGATGCGCTGCACGTTGAGCGGATCGAGCGAGGCCGTCGGCTCATCCAGGCAAAGCACGCGCGGACCAGCCGCGAGGGCGCGCGCAATACAGAGCCGCTGCTGCTGTCCCACCGAGAGCGCCTCGGGGCCTGCATCGAGGCGGTCCTTGACCTCGTCCCAGAGGGCGGCGCGCACCAGCGCCTGCTCG
>JAYTVE010000143.1:0-6951 GCA_043744185.1 Gemmatimonadota bacterium
CAACCGGTCCATGGGGAATCCCCTACACGGTCGTCGGGCGAGGGCGGACAAAACTCAGGGTTCGCCCTCCTGTCCGGAAATGCCCCGACGCGGACATTGCACCTCAACCAGTACCCAGAGGCCTTTACCGTCATGTCCCAAGCTGCCGCCCCGGGCGTCGTCATGGACGAGTTCTCGTACGACGACGACATCGTCCGGAAGTTCATGGTCGCCTCGTTCGTGTGGGGATTGATCGGCATGCTCGTCGGGCTGCTGATTGCCCTGCAGCTCGCCAATCCGCTCTTCAACTTCGGATTGCCGATCACCTCGTTTGGACGACTGCGACCGCTGCACACGAATGCGGTGATTTTCGCGTTTGTCGGCAACGCCTTCTTCATGGGCGGCTACTACTCGACGCAGCGCCTGCTCAAGGCGCGCATGTTCTCCGATCTCCTCAGCAAGCTCCACTTCTGGGGCTGGCAAGCGATCATTCTCGCGGCGGCGCTCACGCTTCCGCTCGGGTACACGCAGGCCAAGGAGTACGCCGAACTCGAGTGGCCGATCGACATCGCGATCGCGGTGGTGTGGGTGATTTTCGCGGTCAACTTCATCGGCACGCTGATCAAGCGCCGTGAGCGCCACCTGTACGTCGCGATCTGGTTCTACATCGCGTCGATCGTGACGGTGGCCGTGCTGCACATCTTCAACAACCTGGCCATCCCGGCGGGGTTCCTGAAGAGCTATAGCATCTACGCCGGCGCGCAGGATGCCTTCATGCAATGGTGGTACGGGCACAACGCGGTGGCGTTCTTCCTCACCACGCCGTTCCTCGGTCTGATGTACTACTTCATGCCGAAGGCAGCCGAGGGGCCGGTGTTCAGCTACCGGCTCTCGATTTTGCACTTCTGGTCGCTGGTGTTCATGTACATCTGGGCCGGCCCGCACCACCTGCACTACACGGCGCTGCCCGAGTGGGCGTCCACGGTGGGCATGCTCTTCAGCGTGATGCTCTGGGCGCCGAGCTGGGGCGGCATGATCAATGGCCTGCTGACGCTGCGCGGCGGTTGGAGCAAGGTGGTGGACGACCCGATCCTCAAGTTCTTCGTGGTCGGCATCACGGCGTACGGCATGAGCACGTTCGAGGGCCCGATGCTCTCGATCAAGAGCGTCAACGCGCTCGCCCACTACACCGACTGGATCATTGCCCACGTGCACACGGGGGCGCTCGGGTGGAACGGCTTCATGATCTTCGGTATCACGTACTGGCTGCTGCCGCGCCTCTTCCAGACGCCGCTGCACAGCAAGAAGCTGGCGGAGCTGCACTTCTGGGTGGGGTCGTTCGGCATCCTGCTGTACGTGGTGGCCATCTACTCGGCCGGCGTGACGCAGGGGCTCATGTGGCGCGCCTTCGACGAGACGGGGCGCCTGGCGTATCCCGACTTCGTGGAGACGGTGGCCAAGCTGATGCCGATGTACTGGCTGCGCGTGGTGGGCGGAGCGATGTACATCGTCGGCATGTTGATGTTCGGCTGGAACATTCTCATGACGTGGAAGAAGCGCCCGGCCGCGTACGATGTGCCGGTCATTCGCGCGGCGCCCCTCGGCGCACCGGCGCCGGTACCCTCGACGCGCGTGGCGGGAGAAGGGGTGCTCGGCTGGGTGAGCAGCATGCGCTACCACCGCCGGTGGGAAGGGATGCCGCTGCTGTTCACGGCGCTCACGACCATCGCGGTCATTGTCGCGTCGCTGTTCGAGATCCTGCCGACCTTCTTGATCAAGAACAACATGCCGACGATCGCGTCGGTCAAGCCGTACTCACCGCTCGAGCTGCACGGGCGCGACCTCTACATCCGCGAGGGGTGCTTCAACTGCCACTCGCAGATGATCCGCCCGTTGCGCTACGAGACGGAGCGCTACGGTGAGTATTCCAAGCCAGGCGAGTCGGTGTACGATCACCCGTTCCTCTGGGGGTCGCGCCGCATCGGGCCGGATCTCGCGCGCGAGGGCGGGAAGTATCCGAACCTCTGGCATGTGCGACACTTCGCGAATCCGCGCGAGATTGCGGCCAAGTCGATCATGCCGTCGTATGCCAACTTTGCGGCCAACACGATCGACTGGTCGGTGATTCCGAAGCGCGTCGAGGTGATGGCGATGCTGGGCGTGCCGTATGGTGATGCGGTCAACAACAGTGTTGCGATGGCCAAGGCGCAAGCCAAGGAGCTCGCCGACGAAATCCAGAAGTCGGGAGGGCCCGCCGGCCTCGAGGACAAGGAAGTCGTGGCGATGGTGGCGTACATCCAGCGCCTCGGTCGCGACATCAAGGCCAACGGCGTGGCCACGGCCGCGCCCGCAGTGCAGGCCGCCTCGGGAGGTGCCAAGTGAAGCTCTCCGACATCATGAGCCACGCCGGGTTGGCGATCTACGCCGAGTGGGCGCTGGTGCTCTTCATGCTGACCTTCATCGCGATTGCGATCTGGACGTTCCGTCCGGCCAGCAAGGCGCGCTTCGAGTCCGACGCACAGATGCCGCTCGATGACGAACACCCACAGGCGCCGATGCCGGCGCGGGGACGCTGACCATGGCTGACGAGGACAAGGACCGGCTGCTGGATCACCAGTACGACGGCATCCAGGAGTACGACAACCCGATGCCGCGCTGGTGGGTGATCACCTTCTGGGCGACGATCGTCTTCTCGGTGGCGTACGTGCTCAACGTGGGCGGCATCGGCACGGGGCAGGGACGGATCAAGGACTACGAGCAGGACATGGCGGCGTTCCGTGCCGCGCACCCGCAGGACGTCGGGCCCGCCGATCCAGTCAAGCTGCTGGCGCTCGTGTCCGACGCGCACGAAGTGAGCGAGGGGCAGAAGGTCTACGCCAAGAACTGCGTGGCCTGCCATGCAGCCGATGGCGGCGGCCTGATCGGTCCGAACCTCACCGATGCGTACTGGATTCACGGCGGCAAGATTGAACAGATCCACGCGACGTTGGTCAACGGTGTGCTCGCGAAGGGGATGCCCGCGTGGGGCAAACTGCTTCCGGGCAAGGAAGTCGATGAAGTGACGGCGTACATCTGGACGCTGCAGGGCACTACCCCGGCGAAGCCGAAGGCGCCGGACGGAGTGCTGGAGGCCCGGTGAGCGCTCCGGCTCCTTCGGGCCGCGTCCTCCCGACGCTCAACACGGACGGATCCCGCAACTGGATCCGTCCGAAGTTGTCGGAGGGGCCGTGGTGGCGGCGCCGTCGCGTGGTGGCCTACGCGTTGATGGCGTTCTTCCTCACGCTGCCGTGGATGCGGATTGCAGGGCGGCCCGCCGTGCTCCTCAACGTGCCGCGGCGCGAGTTCACGATCTTCGGCACGACCTTCCTGCCGACCGACACGCTGCTGCTGATGCTGCTGCTGTTCAGCTGCATCATCGCGATCTTCCTCTTCAGCGCGCTCTTCGGGCGGGTCTGGTGCGGGTGGGGCTGCCCGCAGACGGTGTACATGGAGTTCGTTTTCCGCCCGATCGAGCGGTTCTTCGAGGGCGGGCGGTCGGGCTCGCTGGCGATGGACAAGGCCGGGCAGTGGTTCCACCCGCGGCGCGTGGCCAAGTACGCGGTCTATCTCGCGATCTCGCTCCTGCTCGCGCACACGTTCCTGGCCTTCTTCGTGGGCACGGACGCGATTGCGCAGTGGGTGAAGCTCTCGCCGTACGAGCATCCAGCGCCGTTTCTCGTGATGGCGGTGACGACGCTGCTCGTGTTCGTCGACTTTACCTGGTTTCGCGAGCAGACCTGCCTGATTGCCTGTCCGTACGGGCGGTGGCAGTCGGTGCTGCTCGACCGGCAGTCCACGATCGTGGCGTACGACTTCAAGCGCGGCGAACCGCGTCGCCACGGCAAGGACCGCCCCGAGGGCGTGGGCGACTGCGTGGCCTGCAACGCCTGCGTGACGACCTGCCCCACGGGCATCGACATCCGCAACGGCCTGCAGATGGAGTGCGTGCACTGCACGCAGTGCATCGACGCGTGCGACCACATCATGGAGGCGGTGGGCAAGCCGAAGGGACTCATCCGGTACGCGTCGCGCGATGCGCTCGAGGGCAAACCGCGCCACCTGCTGCGCCCGCGCACGGTGCTGTACCCCACGGCGTTCGCCGCGGCCTTCGGTGGGTTCCTGTTCGCCCTCGGCACCAGGGCGAAGGCCGACGTGACGGTGCTGCGCTCGGCGTCCGAGCCGTTCACGGTCGAGGCCGATGGGCGCGTGTCGAACCAGGTGCGCGTCAAGATCGCGAACCGCTCGCACGAATCGCACCAGTACGCCATCACCATTGTGGGCGTGGATGGTGCGCAGGTGATCGCACCGGAATCGCCGCTCACGGTCATGGCGGGCGAGACGCGCAGCACGTCGGTGTTCGTGCTCGTGGCGCGCGGCGCCTTCACCAATGGCCGCCGCGACGTGACCGTGAAGATCACCGATGCGGATGACTTCAGCGGCGAGTTTCCCTTCAACCTGATGGGGCCGGCCACGCCGGCGCCCGCGACGGTACCGTAACCCATGTCGGTGCGCGAGAAGATCTGGCCCGCGATCATCGTCCTGCTGCTTGGCGGCTTCGGCGGTGGCACGATCGTGCTCGCCAGGATTGCGTCGAGTGATCCGCACGCCGCCATCGAGCCGGACTACTACAAGAAGGCCGTGGCGTGGGACAGCACGATGGCGCAGGAGCGGCGCAACGCCGCGCTGGCGTGGCGCGTGGAGCCGGCGCTTCCGGCCATTGGGGTGGCGCGCACAACGGAGT
The DNA here is from genome assembly GCA_043744185.1 of Gemmatimonadota bacterium. GTDB lineage: Bacteria > Gemmatimonadota > Gemmatimonadetes > Gemmatimonadales > Gemmatimonadaceae > JACPPC01. Next base: position 4,760 of record JAYTVE010000143.1, read on the forward strand.
TGGCGATGCGCGTGCTCGACGCGAGCGGTGCGCCCGTGACCGGCGCCAGCGTGCACGTCGAGGCGATGGCCGTGTCGCAGGCCGATTCTGCCGTCCGCGCGACGCTCTCGGAAGGGAGCGCGGGGCAGTACGCCGCCCCGGTGGCCATTCGCCAGGCCGGACTCTGGGAGCTGCGCGTGAGTGTCGTGCGCGGCGCCGACAAGTTCACGACCAACATTCGCCTCGATGCGGCGCGCGACGTGGCGGCGCGCGAGGTGAACGCGCGGCCCGGTGATGCCAACGCCGAGCGCCTCCGCGCGGGCACGCAGCGCGCCGTGGGTCCGGGCGCGTGACGCTCGCGCTCGCGGTCTTCGCGGCGAGCCTGCTGGGCTCGGTGCACTGCGCCGCCATGTGCGGCGCCTTCGTGTGCTTCTACACGGCCGGACCGCAGGGCACGCGTGGCACCGAGGCGGCGGGGCACGGCGCGTACAACGTGGGGCGGTTGGTCGCGTATGTGTCGCTCGGCTTCGTGGCGGGCGCGCTCGGGCTGGGGGTGAACGCGATGAGCGCCGCGAGCGGTATCCAACAGGGCGCTGCGATTGTCGCGGGGCTACTGATGATTGCGTGGGGTGCGCATGCGTTGCTCGCCGCTGGCGGCGTGCGTGTGGCTGGACCAGCCGTGCCGCTCTCGTGGCAGAAGGCGATGGGGCGCGTGGTATTGCAGGTGCGCGAGAGCCCGCCGCTGACGCGCGCGTTCGTGACGGGGCTCGCGACCGCGCTGCTGCCGTGCGGCTGGCTCTGGGCGTTCGTGATCACCGCATCGGGCACGGGGTCGCCGCTCGCGGCTGCGGGCACGATGGCGATCTTCTGGAGCGGCACGCTGCCCATGATGCTCGCGGTCGGCGCAGGGGCGCGGCAGCTGGCGGGGCGCTTCGGCGCCCGGCTACCGGTGGCGAGTGCGGTGGTGGTGATCGCGCTCGGCGTGCTGTCGATCGGCGGGCGCCTGGGCATGCCTGGCACGCGCTGGGTGCATCGGCTCACTCCTGCGGTGCCCGCGACAGAGGCGGCGCAGGCGCCGGCCCACCATCACGCGGGGATGTGAGCATGACCGCAATCCTGCGCCCCGACATTGGCGTGGCCTGCACGCATTGCGGCACGGCCGTGCCGCCCGGCTTCGTTGAAGCGGGCGCGGCACGGCAGTATTGCTGTTCGGCGTGCCGCACCGCGTACGACATGCTCAACGCGCACGGCCTCGGCGCCTTCTACGCGTTTTCCGAGAAGCGTGGCGAGGCGGTAAAACCGAGCGGGCGAAGCTTCGACGAGTTCGACCATCCGGCCTTCGCGGAACTCTACGTGAAGGGCGCCGAGGGCGGGATGCTGACCACGGAGCTCTACCTCGAGGGGGTGCACTGCGCGTCGTGCGTCTGGCTCGTGGAGCGGGTGCCGCTGCTCGTGAGTGGCGTGGTGCGCGCGGAGCTCGACGTGCGGCGCAGCGTGGCCCGCGTGACCTGGCAACCCAAGGCGGTGACGCTCGCCACGGTGGCGCGTGCGCTCGACACGCTGGGCTACGCGCCGCATCCGTTCCGCGGCGGCGCACGCGCCGAACTGCGCAAGCAGGAAGATCGCGGACTGATGCTGCGCATCGGTGTGGCAGGGGCGATTGCCATCAACGTGATGCTCGCGGCGCTCGCGCTCTATTCCGGCGAGTTCCACACCATGGAGCTGCCGTACGAACGGCTCTTTCGCTGGGTGAGCCTCGTGCTCACGGTGCCGGCGCTGCTCGGGCCGGGGCGTGTGTTCTTCACGGGGGCGTGGGCGGCGCTACGCACGCGTTCGCTGCACATGGACCTGCCGATCGCGCTGGCACTTGCCGCGGGCGCCATCCGCGGCGTGGTCAACACGGTGAGCGAGAGCGGGCCGATCTACTTCGACGGCGTCTGCGTGCTCGTGTTCCTGCTGCTGACCGGTCGCTTTTTGCAGGTGCGCGGGCAGCGTGCCGCCACGGACGCAGCGGAACTGCTCTACTCGCTGGCGCCGAGCACGGCGCGTGTGCGTGGCGCTGACGGCTCGGTGCGTGAACTGCCGGCCATGGCATTGCTGCCGGGCATGATGGTAATGGTGCGTGCAGGCGAGAGCTTCCCGGCAGATGGCGCGATTGCGGAAGGGTCCTCGGCGGTGAACGCGGCGCTGCTCACGGGCGAGTCGCGTCCCGC
>JAYTVE010000144.1:0-2149 GCA_043744185.1 Gemmatimonadota bacterium
GCGCGAACCCGATCGCCAACGCCAGCCCGTTCTGCGAGGCTCGGGAGCTGATGAAGAAGCTCGAAGATGAGCTGAGCGCCCCCGATACGATGCACGCGACGCACGACGCGATCGAGCGCATGGTCGTGACCGAGGGGCACAAGATCCTGCGGGCGATGTTGCAGCAGCACTACGACCTGCGCGCGTCGCTGGAGCGAGAGGTCGCGATCAAGGCGCACGACCGCCACCGGCGCGAGCGCCTGCGGCAGTCGATCCGCAAGCTGGAGACGTTGGTCGGCGAGGTCTCCGTGCAACGGACGCTGTACCAGGTGGAGGGCGTGCCGGGCGTGCCGTACCTGGCGCCGCTCGAAGGCGTGCTCGCGATGCCCGCGGAGAAGTACTCGCATGAGGTGCGGCGCCTGGCGGCCGAGGAGAGCGCGAAGTCGTCGTTCGACGAGGTCGTCGAGCTGATCGCGCAGCGGACGGGCGCACGTGTGGCCAAGCGACAGGTCGAGGAGCTGACGGTTCTGGCGGCGCAGGACTTCGATGCGTTTTACGCCGATCGCCTGTGCGAGGCCGAGGCCACGGACCACCTGATGGTACTGAGCTTCGACGGGAAGGGCATCGCGATGCGGCTCGCGGACCTGCGCGAAGCGACGCGCAAGAAGGCCGAGGCCGCGCGCGCGACCCGAACGCGAACGCGGCTGGCGAGCGGCGAGAAGCCGAACGCGAAGCGGATGGCGGAGGTCGCGGCGGTCTACTCGCTCAAGCAGTGGCCACGCACGCTCGACGATGTCTTGCATGGGCTACGAACCAAGGCGACCGAGGCCCAGCGCCCGCGGCCGACGTCGAAGCGGGTGTGGGCCAGCGTCGAGCACTCGCCCCAGCGCGTCATCGACGACGCGTTCGACGAGGCGTTTCGGCGTGACCCCGAGCTGCGTCGCCAGTGGGTCGTGCTCGTCGACGGCAACCGCGATCAACTGCGCCGGATCCAACGTGCGGCACAGCGCATCGGGGTTGAGATCCGGATCGTCCTCGACATCGTCCACGTGCTCGAATACCTGTGGCACGCGGCCTATGCGTTCGTGGTAGCGGGCACCGGCGAGGCTGAAACGTGGGTCGAGAATCGCCGCTCACCGGGCATTCCGCCGCCGCGTTGGGGACCAGCCTTCGCGGCATGATCGAGCGCCACGAACTGACGGCCAGGGCGGCCAAGCCCGTCGAGAAGTGCATCAAGTACCTGGCGCGGAATGCCGCGTGGCTCCACTACGACCGCGCGCTCGCCGACGGGCTGCCTATCGCCACCGGCGTCATCGAAGGCGCGTGTCGCCACCTCGTCCAGGACCGCATGGGGCGCACGGGCGCGCGGTGGTCGCTCGCGGGTGCAGAGGCGGTGCTGCGGTTGCGCGCGCTGCGCAGCAGCGGCGACTTCGATGACTACTGGCTGTTTCATCTCGCGAAGGAGCACGAGCGCAACCACTCGTCACGCTACGCCGATGGCGTCGTACCCGACCCGATCCCCAAGCCGCGCGGCCATCTCAGGATCGTCAAGTGATCGAAAGTGCTGCCGACGAGTCCGGTCGAGAAGAGCCGCACCCAGCGACGTTGGCACAGAGGGTAGCGTCGTGACGCGCACAGCACACCTTCGGTTTAATGGTTGGCGTCTGAGACATCCCCTCATATGAGGCCGAAGATCGCGCGGAAGATTTCGTGCCCTCGAACCGCCGCGTCGAAGGCCTTCATCAGTGGCGCGAGTCGGTCCTCCCCCATGTTGGGGATCGCAGCGTAGAGGTTGATGCCTTGGTTGAAGAGCGACATCGTCCGCTTCTTGGATGTATTGGTCTTCATCAGTCGATCGAGGCCACACTGTTCGCCGGCTGCGCCGAGCAGAGTGAGCAACGACTGTGCGATCGCGGCGAGGAGAAGAAGGCGATCGCGTCGCTCGGGCGTTCCGACACGCGACGCCGACAGGCCAAGCCCGAAGCGTCGGTCCTTCTGATCACGAAACGTCTCCTCGATCGTGAAGCGCCGGGCGTAGAGCTGGACGACTTCGCTGGCTTTGCGCGTGCTCAACGTGGTCGCGAGACACCACGCCTCCTTCATCGCCTTCCCGTGCACAACCACGACCGCCGGGACTTCAGCTCGCGTACGCGTCACGCGGGCCTTGCGG
>JAYTVE010000145.1:0-2149 GCA_043744185.1 Gemmatimonadota bacterium
AAGAATGCCGGACACGGCGTCGAAGGCGCGCTCCTGAGCGATCATCGTGCCCGCGTCGGACATCCACCAATCGCGCTTGAGCAGCTTGGCCGCCACCCCGTCGCGATCTCCGCCGTTCCAGACGAACAGTCCACCGGGCTTGAGCACGCGCGCCATCTCGGCCATCGCACGCGCATCGTCGCGCGGGTGCAGGAAGAAGCCGAAGGACGTGAAGAGGTTGACCACGGCGTCGAACCGGTGCGTCCACTTCGGCGGCAGCTTCCGCATGTCGCCTTGCGTGTAGCGCAGGTGGGTGCCTGTGCCGCGCGCGCGCGCGGCCTTGAGCAGGTCGGCCGAGAAGTCCACGCCATCGACGTCAAACCCGGCCTCGGCCAGAAGGTGCGCATGCCGACCCTGCCCGCACGCGCAGTCGAGCATGCGCGACCCCTCGGGAAGCTCCAGCAACTCGATGAGCCGCGAGACTTCACTGCGGCTCGTGGCGAGCCCCTGCACCGGCGCCCACTCGCGCAGGTACGTGCCGTCGAAGTGGTCAGTCCACCACTCGGTCGTCGTGCGGCGCTTCTTCGCTGTCACGGCAGGGGAAGGAGGTAAGGAGAAAAGCACACCGCAGAGGCACAGAGGTCATACGGAGGTCACGGAGGCAGGGCTCGAACCGGATGAGCGGCTCTCGGGATTCGGCTGTTCGGGACGGCAATGGCGCACGTGGACCGGTGAGCAAAATCAGTCAGGAAGAGCGCGGTCTCGAGCCCAATCTGGTAAGCACCCCTGTGGCTCGACATCGATGCGGCGCGCATCGCCCGCCTTGGGCAGACCCTCCGTGCGCTCCGTTCGACCTCTGTGCCTCCGTGGTCTGCCCTGCTCCGTGCCCTCCCATCCCTCCCAAACGACTAGAAGAACACCGGCTCCCGGTACGCCCCGAACACATCCTCGAGCGCAGCCCGAATTTCGTACAGCGTGCAGTACGCGCGCGCACAATCCAGAATGTGTGGCACCGTGTTCTCGCTGCCACGCGCGGCCTGCCGCAGTCTCTCAAGGCGCTGCGTGCAGAGATCGTTGTCGCGAGTAGCGCGCAGCTTTGCGAGTCGCTCACGCTGCCCTTCCTCCGCTTCCTTGCCAACCGTCAGCAGCGGAATCGAGAGCGCTTCCTCGTTGGCCGCCACGAATTCGTTCACGCCCACCACGAGCTTCCGCCGCTGCTCGATCTCCCACTGCTGCCGTGCCGCAGACTCGGCGATCTTCCGCTGAAGCCAGCCCGTCTCAAGACAAGCAACCACGCCGCCGTGGCTGTTGATCTCCTCGAACAGCGCCTCGGCTTCGCGCTCGAGGTCGTCGGTGAGCTTCTCGACGTAGTACGAGCCGCCGAGCGGATCGATCACGTTCGGAACGCCCGTTTCGTAGGCCAGCACCTGCTGCGTGCGGAGCGCCACCTGCACGGCCGCTTCGGTCGGGAGCGCCAGCGTCTCGTCCATCGAGTTGGTGTGCAATGACTGCGTGCCGCCGAGCACCGCGGCCATCGCCTGGTAGGCGACGCGCACGACGTTGTTCATCGGCTCCTGTGCCGTGAGCGTCACGCCAGCGGTCTGCGAGTGGAAGCGCATCATCCATGAGCGCGGGTCTTTTGCGCCGTAGCGCTCCTTCATCTGGCGCGCCCAGATGCGCCGCGCCGCGCGCAGCTTGGCGATCTCCTCGAAGAAGTCGTTGTGGATGTCCCAGAAGAACGAGAGGCGCGGAGCGAAATCGTCGACCTTGAGGCCGCGCGCGATGCCGCGCTCTACATACGTGAAGCCGTCGGCCAGCGTGAACGCCAGTTCCTGCGCCGCCGTAGAGCCCGCCTCGCGGATATGGTAGCCCGAGATCGAGATCGTGTTCCACTTGGGGGCGTGCTGCGCGCACCAATCAAAGCCGTCGACGATCAGGCGCAGTGCCGGCTCGATCGGAAAACACCAGGCGTGCTGCGCCATGTACTCCTTCAGGATGTCGTTCTGGACCGTTCCCTGAAGCTTGTCCGCCGGCACACCCTGCTTCTCCGCTGCCGCGATGTAGAAGCAGAGGAGGATGATGGCCGGGCCGTTGATCGTCATGCTCGTGGAGACGTCAGCGAGCGGGATCCCCTCGAAGAGCGCCTCCATGTCGGCGAGCGAACTGATCG
>JAYTVE010000146.1:0-2147 GCA_043744185.1 Gemmatimonadota bacterium
CCGTTCGGCGCCGCCCTCGCGTGCCGCCTGGTGCGCCGCGGCCAGCACCGCCTTGTGCTCGATCGGCGTCGTCACGACCGTCGTCCGCCCCTTTGGCGCCATCGCGTGGAACGCGCCGAGCACGGCGAGGTTGTCAGCCTCGGTGCCGCCGGAGGTGAAGCAGACTTCGTCGGAGTTGGCGCCCAGACATCGGGCCACGCGCTCGCGCGCTTCGTCGAGCGCGGCCCGCGCCTCGCGCCCCCATCGATGCGTACTGCTCGGGTTCCCGAAACGGGGCCCGAGGAAGGGGATCATCGCATCGACGACCTCCGGGCGCACCGGCGTCGTGGCCGCGTGGTCGAAATACAGGGGTTCCGGCATGGCTGGAAATTAGTCCCGGCCCGTGCCTAACGTGAGGTGGCCGCCCCCCCCGCGAGGCCGCTAGCTTCCGCCAACGACAATGAGTGATTCCGCGCCGCATCTCTCGGTCATCGTCCCGAGCTACAACAACGCCGATCGCCTCCCGGCGTCGCTCCGCGACCTCAAGGCGTTCTGCCATGCGCTCCCGTTCACCTGGGAGCTCATCATCGTCGACGACTGCTCCCCCGATCCGGCAGCCGCGCGCATCCTGCGCGAGTTTGCGGAAGCCGAGCCCGGCGTCACGCTGCTCCGCAACGAACCCAACAAGGGAAAAGGGGCGAGCGTCGCGCGCGGCATGCTGGCGGCGCGCGGAGCCTACCGGGTGTTTACCGACGTGGACCTCGCCTATCCGCCGTCGGAGGTGCTCGTGATCCTGAAGGCGCTCGAGGCCGGCGCCGATGCCGCCATTGCCTGTCGCGTGCACCCCAAGTCCACGTACATCATGAACGTGGGCTTCCTCAACTACATCTACACGCGCCACGTCATGAGCCGGATCTTCAACCGGATCGTGCGCACGGTGCTCCTGCGCGACGTGCTCGACACGCAGGCCGGCCTCAAGGGGTTCACGGCCGCGATGGCCGAGACCGTCTTCAAGCGGCTCACGATCGACCGCTTCGGCTTCGACGTCGAGGCGCTCTTCATCGCGCAGAAGCACGGCGGCACCGTCGAGCAGTGCCCCATCACCTTCCGCTACGACAGCGAGCCGACCACCATGAGCTTCGCGGGGGACAGCGTGCAGATGCTCAAGGACATCGCGCACATCCGCGTGGGTGGCTGGGGTGGCCGTTACGAGTAGCCCGCGACGCCTCGTGGTGAACGCCGATGACCTCGGCTTCACCGCCGGGGTCAATCGCGGCATCTTCGAGTGCGCGGCGGCGGGGACGGTCACGAGTGCGAGCGTGATGGTTAACACGCCGGGGTTCGATGACGCGATGCAGGGTCGCGGCAGCGTTTCCCTCGGACTCGGCCTGCATCTCAACCTCATCGACGGGCGGCCGCTCACCAAGGCGCCGTCGCTCACCGATGCGACCACGGGCGAGTTCTATCCGTTCGCGACGTTCCTCGCGCGTGCCACGGCGGGCGCGCTGGTGCGCGCCGAGCTCATCGCCGAGGCGACGGCGCAGTTGAAGCGGCTGAAGGCCGCCGGCGTTGACATCACGCACATCGACAGCCATCGGCACACGCACGTGCATCCTGTGGTCTGGCCCGCGGTCGTCGAAGCGGCCACGGCCCACGGGTTGCGCTTCATTCGCGTGCCGCGAGAACCACTTGCGAACAATGCGGGCCGCGCGCGCGCGACGCTGTCCAAGGTTCTGCTCGGTGTCGCGATGACCGGTGGTGCGTCACATGCGGCCGCCAAGCGCGCGGGGCTCGCGACGGCCGATCACTTTCGCGGCATCTCGTCGCAGGCTACCGACGCGTTCGCGGCAGACGTGTGTGCAGTGGTGGCGACCTTGAAGCCGGGACTCACCGAGTTGATGGTGCACCCTGGATATGTCGATGACGTGCTGCGCGTGCGCGACGGCTATCTCGAGCAGCGCGAGGCGGAAGTACGGGCGCTAACCTCCAACGCCGTCGCAAGCGCTCTGCATGGACTGGGCATCGACCTCACGAGTTTCGACGCGACCTGAGTCGCCTCGAAGTCCGTCACCCCTTCCCCGGTCCGTACACCTTCGCCCGAACCGCCCACAACGCCGGAAAGAACCGCTGCGCCACCGTGCGGTTCAGGTACTTCGCGCCGAGCGTCC
>JAYTVE010000147.1:0-6925 GCA_043744185.1 Gemmatimonadota bacterium
AGCAGCAGGAAGCGCAGATGACGCCACCCATCGCGCCAACTGCGCAGATGCGGCGGCCTGCTGCGGCCGTCGGGCTGGAGCGTCGTCGGCACCTCGCTCACGCGGAGCCCTGCCAGCACGCTCCGCACCACCATCTCGCTGGCGAACTCCATGCCGGTCGTGCGCAGGTTGAGCGCCACGATCGCGTCGCGCCGGAAGGCGCGCAGGCCGCAGTGGAAGTCCTTGACCGGCGCGCGGAAGAACAGCCGCCCGACTCCCGTGAGCACTGGATTGCCGAGGTAGCGGTGCAGGGGCGGCATCGCACCATCCGCAATGCCGCCCGCAAACCGGTTGCCCATCACGAGGTCGTCGCCCGCGCGCAGCCGCACCACGAACGGCAGCAGTCCGAGAAAATCATAGGAATCGTCGGCGTCGCCCATGGCCACGAAGCGCCCGCGCGCGGCCGCGATTCCGCCCATCAGCGCCGCGCCGTATCCTTTCTCTGTTACCAGAACGACCCGTGCGCCCGCGCGTTCACCCAACATCTGGGAGCCATCCGTGCTCCCGTTGTCGGCCACCAGCACTTCGCCCGCAATCCCGTTCTCGCCGAGAAAGCGCATCGCCTTCTCGACGCACGTCGCGACCGTCTCCGCCTCGTTGAGGCAGGGCATCACGATCGACAGCTCCATCGCGCCGTCCGCGCGATCCACCGAGGCTCCGGCCATGCCCGAACTTAACCGCGTCGTCCCCGACTTCTCGCTCCCCGCCGACTCCGGCACCTCCGTCCGCCTCAAGGACCTCCGCGGCCAGCCCGTCGTGCTCTACTTCTATCCGAAGGACGACACCACGGGCTGCACCGCTCAAGCCTGCGAATTCCGCGACCTCTTTCCGCGCTTCAAGAAGTCCAAGGCGGTCATCCTCGGCGTCTCGCCCGACGGCGTGAAGAGCCACGTCAAGTTCAAGACGAAGTACGACCTTCCCTTCACGTTGCTCGCCGACGAGCTGCACGAGGTGTGCGAGCTGTACGGCGTGTGGAAGGAGAAGTCGATGTACGGCCGCAAGTACATGGGCGTCGAGCGGTCCACCTTCCTCATCGACGCCAAGGGGAAGCTCGCCAAGGCGTGGATCAAGGTGACGCCCAAGGGGCACGCCGAAGAGGTCGCCGCCGCGATCGCCGAGCTCGGGTAGGCTCGGCGGTCGCACGCTGACAAGCAGGTCCGTCGCTCCGCTCAGGACCACAGCGGGCGCTGACACACTATTGGTCCTTGAAATCCAGATCGATCGGCTGGGGCGGCGTCGGCATCGGTGTCTTGGGCGCAAGCGCGCGCACCTTGCGCATGCCCGCCGTCTGGATGTCGTTCGACTCGCGCACGAGGAAGCCGGCTGAGCCGAGCGCGATCAACCCCATGAGGGCGAACGCGATCGTCCAGAGGAAGTCGGTCCAGTGGAGCGACGACGCCAGCCGCGCCCGGAACTTCTCCTCCGGATCTAGCAGCACCTGATGAGCCGTCCCGTACTCCACCTTCGCACTGTCAATCTCGGCCCTTGTGCGATCCGCGTACCAGGCGCCGGCGCTCACGAGCACGGCACTCCCGGTCGACGACCGCTCGAGCGCCATCAGCGCATCCACCGAATAGAGCGTCTTCCCGGCGCGCTCAGCGTCCACCACGCTCACGCCAACCGACGACGCATCCGTGCGACGCCACTCCGAGCGCAATGCCATCTGCGGGCGCGCCACGAGGTAGCCCGCGCCGAGCAGGGCCAATCCAGTCACGCCAACCGCTGCAGCGCCGGCGCGCACCCGGCGCACCGCCTTCCGTAGCTTCGCGTTCGACTTCTTGGCCACGATTGATTCCTGGCGCCGCTTCTCCGCAGCTTCCATCGCGCGCGCCACCCAGTCCATGTCGGGCAGTGGACCGCCCATCGGCAGCGGCTCCGGCTCCGCGCTCGCGGCGCGAATCTCGTCGAACGTCTCGCTTGTGCGAACGATGGCCACCACCACGAACACGATCCCAACGAGAGCCAACAGCGACGGCCATACGAAGCGCGCGAGCGCGTCGCGTGTGTCCATGTCCACTTCGCTCGGATCCTGCGGGTTGTAGCGCACCGTGCGCACCGACCCCACCGGCCATTGCTCGAGCCGCTCCAGCGCATCGGACGGCTTGCCCACTACCACCGCGTCGCGAGCACTGGAGACGTACTTGATCCCCTGCTCGGCGTACGAGAAGTCCGCTTCACCGCGGAATCCTTCCGGGTCTCCGATGACGCGCCGTCCCGTCACCGTGGCGCGAATCTCGGGCCACTCGGAGAGTCGTTTGGCGCTGCCCCACACTTGCCAGCTGGCGAAGGCAATCGCTGCCACGCCTGCGACGTAGAGGCCGTACGTCAGCCCGCCCAGATGCTGGATTCCCGGCTTCGTGCTCACCCTAGACCTCCCTCTGCCAACTCGGCATATTCACAGGCAAAGCTGGCTGATGACCCCCGAAATCGCGACTCCCATGGGCACCGCTGCCGAGACCCTGATCAAGACGCCGTTCCACGCCATCCACGTGGCCCTCGGCGCCAAGATGGTCCCCTTCGCCGGCTACGAAATGCCGGTGCAATACCCTACCGGGATCACGGCAGAACACAAGGCGGTCCGCGAGGGCTGCGGCCTTTTCGATGTTAGCCACATGGGGGAATTCATTGTCTCCGGACCGCAGGCGCTTGCGTTCGTGACGTACGTAACCACCAACGATGTCGCCGCCCTCGCCGTCGGCCAGGTCCACTACTCGGCCATCTTGAACGAACGCGGTACCTTCGAGGACGACTGTCTCGTCTATCGGGGCACGGACCACTTCATGATGGTCGTGAACGGGTCCAACAAGGACAAGGATCTCGCCCACATCCTCACGTTCAAGGATCGCTTTGACTGCACGGTAGTCGATCGCACCGCCGAGATCGCGTTGCTCGCCGTGCAGGGCCCCAAGGCGCAGGGCCTCCTGCAGCCGCTCGTGAATCTCGATCTCGAGGCCATCAAGTACTACTGGTTCGCCGAGGGGAAAGTAGCCGGCATTGACGCGACCATCTCGCGCACGGGATACACGGGCGAGGACGGCTTCGAGCTCTACTTCAATGCCGATCACGCGGAGACCGTCTGGACCGCGCTCATGTCCACCGGCGCCCTCACGCCAACCGGTTTGGGCTGCCGCGACTCGCTCCGCCTCGAGATGGGGATGGCGCTCTACGGCAACGACATCGACGACAACGTCTCGCCCTACGAGGCGCAGCTGGGCTGGCTTGTGAAGATGAAAAAGGGCGACTTCGTGGGACGGAGTGCCCTCGAAGCGCAGAAGGCAGCTGGCGTCACGATCGCCCTCGTCGGCTTTACCAGTGACGAGAAGGTCTTCCCACGCCACGGCTACCCCGTGTTCGTCAACGGCACGCGCAGCTTCGACGTCTGCTCGGGCACCATGAGTCCCACGCTTGGCATTCCGATCGGCACCTGCTACGTGCCGGTGGCGAGCAAGGCGCCCGGCACCCCCATCGAGATCGAGGTACGCGGCAAGCGCGTCGCGGCGCGCGTCACCGCGCTTCCGTTCTGGACCAAGGGGTCGCGTCGCTAGGCCCGGCGTTCGAAGCACTCTCGCATCGTGCGCCTCGCCATCCTGACCGTGTCCGATGCGCTCGCCTCCGGCACGCGCACCGATGACCGCTCCGGCGACACCATAGTGGCGTGGGCGGCGGCCAACGGACATTCCGTGGAAGTTCGCGCGGCCGTGCCTGACGGGACGGTCGAGGTCGTGCGCCACCTGCTGCGCTGGTGCGATGGCGACATGGCCGATGTGGTGTTCACCACGGGTGGCACGGGCGTGAGTCCGCGCGACGTTACCCCCGAGGCGACGCGCGCGGTAATCCAGTGCGAAGTTCCGGGTCTGGTCGAACTGGTACGTGTACCCACGCTTGCGAACTTCCCGCGGGCCGCGCTGTCGCGGGCCGTCGTCGGCCTCCGCCACAAGTCCCTCGTGGTAAATCTGCCGGGCTCGCCCTCGGGCGTCGCTGACGGCTTGGCCGCGCTCGCCCCCGTGCTCGCGCACGCCAGTCGCATTGCGCGTGGCGAATCCACCGAACATTCCGGCGCCACGAACGCGCCGTCGCTCCGATGAAAGTCCTGATTACCCTCACGGATGTCGAGCCGGCGGTCCGGCTCAACGCCCTGCTCGAGCAGCAGGGCAGCGCGGTCGTCACCGAAATGGTGTCGCCGATGGATGACGTGCGCGCCGCGCTGCGCCGTCTCAAACCCGATGTCGTCGTGATCACGGGCGCGCTCGTGGATGCGCAGCACGTGGCGCTCGTGCGCGAGCTGCTCTGGGACGAGATCCCGGTCATCGGCCTCGCCGATATTCTCGACGACGAGACCAGCGTGCGGCTCCACGGTATCGGCTATGCCGAGGTGCTCGCCAAGCCCATCGAGCCCGCCGACGTCGCCGCGATGGTGCGCCGCGTGGCCGAGCGACGCGCGGTGGCGCAGAGCACCGGGCTCGTGGGCGACAGCACCGCGATTCGCGAAGTGCTGGTCAAGATCGAACAGATCGCGCCGGTCACGAGTACCGTGCTCATCGAGGGCGAGAGCGGCACGGGCAAGGAGCTGGTGGCGCGGGCCATTCACCAGCGGAGCCCGCGCAAGAGCAAGCCGTTCATCGCGGTGAATGTCGGCGCGTTGCCGGAGACGCTGCTCGAGAGCGAACTGTTCGGCCACGAGAAGGGCGCCTTTACCGGAGCTGCGGAGCGGCGACTCGGCCGCTTTGAACTGGCGCACACGGGGACGCTGTTTCTCGACGAGATCGGCGAGATCCCGACGTCCACGCAGGTCAAGCTCCTGCGCATCCTCGAGGAGCGCGAAGTGACGCGCGTCGGTGGCACGCACGCCATTCCCATCGACGTGCGCGTGGTGGCCGCGACCAATCGCCCGTTGCGCGAACACGTGGAGCGTGGGCAGTTCCGTGCGGACCTGTACTACCGGCTGAACGTGCTGGGGATGTACCTGCCACCGCTGCGCGAGCGGCGCGAGGACATTCCGTTGCTCGTGCGGCGCTTCATCCGCGAGGTGACGGCACGCCACGACCGCGAATTCCATGGCATTGCGGGCGACGCGATCGAGATGCTCGTGAACTATCCGTGGCCCGGCAACGTGCGTGAGCTGAAGAACCTGATCGAGAGTATGCTGGTGCTGGCGCCGGGCCGCGAGATCCGTGCGGACGACATTCCGGCGTCGATTCGGGATGGGGCTGGGGCGCGCTTTCTCCCCGTGCACGTGGGGCCGGCGGTGCGGGGCACCGAGGGGACGCAGGGGCGGGAGCTGGAGTTCATCGTGCGCTCGCTGGTGGAGCTGAAGCTGCAGGTCGAGGAGCTGCGGCGGCGAGCGGATGACGAGCGTGCCGCTCGGCTGGCTGGCTCGTCTGGTAGTGTGCCCGCTGTCGGCTGGGTGGGGGAGCTGCGCGCAGTGGGGACGGGCGGGTCGGGCGGGATCGAGCCGCCAGGCGCGCCGCCGCCACCGAATGTGGTCACGGTGACTCCCGGGATGACGATGGCGGAGATTGAGCGGGCCTCGATCGAGGCGGCGCTGAAGGAAACGCGGGGAAACCGTCGAAAGGCGGCGGAGATGCTCGGGATTGGTGAGCGGACGATGTATAGGAAGTTGAAGGAGTACCACCTCGACGGAGAGGCGGAACAGGACTAAATGACCGAAAATACCTTATCTTGCGTCCCGGGTAACGGGTTCCCATATTCGCTCTGTCTCGTATCGCGTCAGTTGTTTCATATGACGGACGATATGGGATCGAGCTGTTTCTCAGGGAATGCGGAGGTGAACCGTGGCGCTGCCAGCTGATGCATCGGGCGGCAAGTCGGTCTCACCGATTGCGGGGAGTGTGTTTCCCGTGAGCGCCGCGGAAGAGCTGTTGTCGTCGTTGGCGGGGGTGATGAGTTCCCGTATCGTGACATCCGGGAACGGTCAGCTGGAGGCGATCCATGTGCTGACCAGCGCGGATGTCCCGCCCAAGCAGACGGTCCGGAATGTCGAGAGTGCGCTGATGGCGCACTTCGGCATGAAGATCGACCATCGGAAGATCTCGGTGGCGACCACGGTGGAGCCGGCGAAGCCTTGGAAGACGGGCGGCGGCAGTGGTGGCGGCAGCGGGAGCCTGGCGATGGAGAGCGAGGCAGCGAAGGCGCGGCGGCGGCTCTACTTCGAGGATGTCGAGGTGCGGCGCTCGCGCACGAAGGGGGTGACGGTTCGTGTCACGCTCAAGAAGGGCGACGAGGTGGTGGCTGGGGAGGCGGAAGGGGTCGAGCACGACCGCGCGTGGATCGATTTGGCAGCGCAAGCGGCGTTGTCGGCGATCGCGAAGGCGGATGGTCCCGAGGCGATGCCGCTGGCCCTATACGGCGCGAAGTTGGTTGAGGCGTTCGAGCGCGAGTACGTGTTCGTGGGCGTGACCGCAAAGATGGGGCGCGACACGATGTTGTTGACGGGCAGTTGCGAGGTTAGGGAAAGTGCGGAGACGGCGAGCGTGCTGGCCGTCCTCGATGCGACGAACAGATGGATGACGCACCACGCCTGAGCGAGTGCGGTGGTGAGCGGGGCCCAATTGATGGCAGTATGCAAGGAGAGCCTGGCCGAAATCGGTCAGGCTCTCGGTGTCTCAGGACCAGCGAACTGGCTTCCTTTCACGAGGTTCCACAGCAATCCGCAGTACAACAGAATTGTGACCCCCCGTCCTCGGCTCGAAGCGGAGTTGAGATGAGCTGAGAACGAGGCCAAATAGGCTGAGCTGTACGAGCGGAGCCCACCCTTGGTGGTAGCACGGACCCTGCGAGCGCAGGCCGTGACTCCAACGAAGGAGGTGACGCGCAATGACCTTTCTGGTCGGCCTGATTGCCAGCTGTATTGGCAAGTTGTTTGGCG
>JAYTVE010000148.1:0-2141 GCA_043744185.1 Gemmatimonadota bacterium
CGCGGTGGACGTCCACGGTCCGTCGCACGAGTTGCGGAGCGCCACCTGCCCCAGCTGCCGCTGCAGGCACTCGCGCACATAGTCGGGTGATGACGCGAGCAGCGACTGCACGGCGCTCCCGAGCGCCGGATCGGTCGTCGTCGCCGGATTCGGAATGAAGGCGCGATCGTTGTTGTAGCCGTCGCCGTTCACGTCGCCACCGACGATCGGCGTGAAGGGCTGCGGCGAGCGGAAGCTCCCGTTCCACGAGAGGCGCACCGCGTCGAACAGGTTGGCGAAAAGCGAGTACTGGATCTGGTGGCGGATGTCGAAGCCCCCGCGCGACCACTCCACGAGGTTCGGATCACCGCCCGTGGCGCCGCCAAAGCCGCGTACCTGCTCCTTCACCTCGCCGTACACGTAGGCGAGGGACCATCCGTAGTTGGTATTGAAGCTCGTGGGCGAGAATTGTGCGCGGAACTGCCGGCTCTCCGAGGTGAGGTCGGAGCGCAGCTCCGTGACCCGATAGAAGAGCGGGCTGAAGCGCGACGCCACGGCGCTGATGGCGCCGGTGGACGTGTCGATCGCGGCGAGCGGCACGAACACAGGGCGATTGCCCTCGTTCGGCAGCGCGAAGCGGGTCGTGTTGAGGAAGTTCCGGTCGACGCCGCCCATCTGGCTCAGGTTCCGCGACCAAGTGGCGTCGAACGTGGCCGAGAAGCGGTTGGCGAGGATCGGACCCTGCCACTGCAGGTTGGCTCGCAGCGAGCGCGCCTGGTTGTAGTCGTCCGCGTAGTAGAGCACGTTGGGCACCGTGCTGCCGAACGACGGGAAACCGCCGCCGCACGCGGTGGGCGTCGTTGACGGATTGCTGATCCAGCTGCCCCACGCCTGCGCCGGCACCGCCGGCCCCGCGCACGCCACCTGCTGGATGCCCGAGGGGAGCCCCGTATTGTCGAACATGCCGGTGAGCGCCGTGGTCCCTGGCGTGCCCTGGAACATGCCGATGCCGCCGCGCACGATGGCGCGCGGCCCGCGGAAGGCACCCTCGAAGCCCGCGATCTGCGGCGCCTCGCCGTACGCCCACGAGAATCCGATGCGCGGACTCGCGTAGAGCCGGTTGGGCACGGTCGCGTTCGAGGTACCGAAGAGCGTCACCACCTGCGGGTTCTCAGGCGGCGGCGCATTGAAGCGGTTGGCGTCCACGCGCACGCCGAACTGCAGCTGGAAGGTGGGCGTAACGCGCCACGCATCGCCCAGCGAGAGCGCACCGACGAGCTGGTTCCCCTCCCGCTCGCGCGCACCGATCTGGCGCGTGAAGACGCCCGCCTGTCCCGCGGCGAGTTCGCCGATCGAGTTGTAGGCGAACGAGCCGGTGGTGTTGGTGCGCTGGAAGAGCGTGAACGCGTCTCGCCGCACTTCGCTGGTGAGCTTCACGCGATGCTTGCTATTCTCGCTGAACCAGGAGAGCTGATTGGTGAAGGCAAGCGACGAGTTGTTGTTCGTCTGCGCCAGTGGCGACCCGCCGAACTGCACCGTCTTGATGCCCTGCGTGCCGTCCGGGAACACCGACTGCACGCGCACCGATCCGCTCGGTCCGTCGAGGTACGGATCGGTCTCGGAGCGGGACTGGCTGTAGCCCACCGTGGTCTCGGACAGCACGCCGAAGCCGAAGTAGCCCGAGTGTCGCGCCTGCAGGCCGCCGTTCAGGTCGGTGCGGTTGCCCGAGTGCGCCGGAAACTCGCTCGACCCGCTCGAAAGCGGATCGGTGCGGTTCCACGAGAGGTTCGTGGTGAGGTTGTACGCGGAACCCGACTTGCTCGCCGGTGGCGCGACATCGAAGGTGCCGAATAGCGATCCCTGGTCCGAGAGCCGCTCGTTTATCGTGCGCCCCGCCGGCTGCAGCGGGATGTTGAGTCCGTTGAGCACCGAGAGCAGGCGCGCTGCCGAATCCGGCGAGATCCCCGCCCCTTGAAGGCCCAGTGCATCGGTGTTGAGCAGCGTGCGCAGGTCGTTGGAGCGCCGGCCCAGCTGGTACGAGACGTTGTAGAACGCGGCGTTGTACACGATCGGGCCGCTGACGCTGCCGCCCAGGGAGAGGTTCCCGTACTCCTGGCCGAGTGCGCGCGCGGTCGCATCGGTCCACTGCAGGGCAGGCGCAT
>JAYTVE010000149.1:0-2132 GCA_043744185.1 Gemmatimonadota bacterium
AACGCCCCAGCCTTGAGGATGGCCAGCGCTTCCTCGCCGCTGCCGGGAATGGTGCGACTGATGCGGACCTCGCCCTCGAGGATCAGGTAGAGCCGGTTCCCGGACTCGCCCTCGCGAAAGACATAGTCTCCGCCCTCGAAGCTCATTTCGCGGCACACCTCGGCCACGCGCTCGAGTTCGCCGTCGTCGAGGTCCTTGAAGATCGCGACGTTCTTGAGCAGATCGGAGACAGCCGACATGGTCCCCCTGTTGGGCGGTGAACTCCCTCGCGATCGAAGGTTAGGATGGGGGGGCGAGGCTCGCAAGGCGCGGCGCCCCATTAGGTTGCGTGCATGCTGCGGGCCGTATTGCGCACCATCCCCAATCTGGTGTCGCTCTCCCGCCTGGCACTTGCGGCGGCCTTCTCGATCATCGAGGAACCGCACACTCGCGCCGCCATCGTGCTCGGCGCCGCCGTCACCGACATGCTCGACGGCTGGATCGCTCGCGTCATGCGCCTCCAGTCGCGCAGCGGCGCCCTCATTGACCCCATTGCGGACCGCGCCTTCATGGCGATCGCGATGTTCACCGTCCTCATCGACGGGATGATCTCGCCGGGCGAGTGCTTCCTCCTGCTCATGCGCGACGGCGCCACGGTCATCGGCTACGCCGTCGCAAAATTCTCCCCCTCGCTCAGGAAGGTCACCTTCAAGGCGCGCGTCTCGGGCAAGATCACGACCGGACTCCAACTCGTCACGCTCGTGGCCGTGCTGCTCAAGCCGGCGTGGGTGCCGGGACTCACCGTCGGGACCGGTGTCGTGTCGCTCTGGGCCATTGCCGACTACACCTGGGCGCTCTCGCGGGCGCGGGCTCGCCAGCAAGCCCCGTGAGATCCGACCCATCCCTCGCGATCCTGGCTGCGGTCGCGCTCATCGCAGTCGGAAGCCCGACCGAGGCGGCGGCGCAACTGGTCGATGCCGGGGGGCCGCGCCCGGAGTTCCGGCTCGATCTTCGCCCCTTTGACACGGCGGAACTGGGCGTTGGCATAGCGGTTCCGACGACGCTCTATCTGCGCCTCGGCGCGCTAATCGCCGGGGGGGCCGTTCGCGACGGTGATACGACGCGCGCCACCGGTCGGATCGAAGGGTTCCTGCGCATCCCGTTCGACCCGCTCTTCGAGCGGCGCTGGGCCCCGTACGTGACCGCAGGGGGCGCGCTGGCCTGCACCGCCGAGCGGCGCTGTCAGCCCCTGATCGTCCTGCGCCTCGGGATTGAGGGTCCGAGGGGAACGAAAGGCTGGACCCCCGCCGTCGAGGCGGGGGTGGGCGGCGGGCTTCGCGTTGCCGTGGTTCTCAGGCGCGCGAACGGCCCCAATCGTTAAACGAAAACGCCCCCCAAAATCGGGAGGCGAAGGCGTCAGGCAACGCTGCCGGCTGGCTGGGCGGCCTTGAGCGGCTTGGCGAATCGCTCACCGAGAGCGCGAAGCTCCGCGAGCTTGGCCTCTCCCAGTTCCGGGTATCGCTCAGCGAGGTAGGGCATCGTGTCGTTGAACCAATCGGCCTGGTGATCAGGCTCGGCGCCAATAACCTCGCATCGCATGATGTGCTGGAACATTTCGTCTCGCGCCTGATCGAAGGGTGTAGGGCTCGTCGACTCGGGACGCGGACGGGACTTCTGCCTAGCCATGCAACTCCTGGGTGTCTGGTGTTAGTACAGCAATGAGAATCTAAGCATGAGTACGCTCGCATGGAACCGATCGTTGACTCGCGCACAGTGCCGCTTCGCCATCGGTTTTCCCTACGGCGCCGCTGTCGTATTACTGGACAGAAACGCCACGAGTCTACGGGCCAAGTCGATCGGAACCTCCTCGGGCGCGAGCAGCGACGCCCCCGCCAGCCGCTCAACGCGCGCACCGGGAATGGCGCGGATGAATCGCGAGATTGGCGCCGAGTCGTCCGGGCCCTCACCTTCGCCGCGCAACACCAGCGTGGGGACACGCAGCTCTTCGAGCGTCACCCGGGATGCGGGTCCCGCGTCGAGCGAACGGGCGAGGGCCAGCAGCTGTCGGACCCCTTCGCGCCCCACGAAGGGCGCCGTGGCACGCGCCACCACCCGTGCGTCCAGCGCCCCGGGTGAGAGCGCGCGGCCCCGCA
>JAYTVE010000150.1:0-26556 GCA_043744185.1 Gemmatimonadota bacterium
GCCGCACTCTGTCTCGATGGACACCAGCGAATTCGACTCGGGCGACATCGCCCCGGGTTCGCGCTTTCGCTGGGTGTTCCGGCACAAGGGGCGCCTGCGCTACCACTGCGAGGTCCATCCTCGCATGAAGGGCACCCTGATCGTCCGCTAGTCCGCCTCCTTCGGTCCCGCGACTCTCCATCATGATCGGCCAGCTCATCGCCCAGCTCTCGCAGACGAACATCGAACTGTGGCACGAGGAGGACAAGGCGCGCCTCACCGACGATCTCGTCGTCGCCGCCGCCAAGCGCAATGTCGACAAGCTCAACCAGCGTCGCAACGACCTTATCGAACAGATCGACGCGCGCGTGCGCCAGATCATCTCGGACGCCCAGTCGGCGAACGCGTAGCCATGGCTGAAACCATTGGCTGGCTCTGCGACAAGCTGAGCATCATCGAGCTCAAGCTCTACCACATGCGCGAGCAGGCGGAGCGCGCCGACGTCTCCGATGACTTCCGCACCCTCTGCCGCAACAGGGTGGACGTCATGATCGAGCAGCGCGACGACCTCTCCACCGAGCTCACCCAGCTCCTCGGCGACATCGCCTCCGGGCGCGTCGTACCCAAGGTCTATCGCCAGTTCAAGATGTACAACGATCCGCAGTACCGGTCGCCGGTGGCACCCACGTGAAGGCCGTCATCCTCGCGGGCGGACTCGGCACGCGCCTCGCCGAGGAAACGAGCATCCGCCCCAAGCCCATGGTGGAGATCGGCGGCAAGCCGATCCTCTGGCACATCATGAAGATCTATGCTGCCCACGGCATCAACGACTTCATCATCTGCCTCGGCTACAAGGGCTACATGATCAAGGAGTACTTCGCCAACTACTTCCTGCATCAGGCCGACGTCACCATCGACCTGGCCGCCAACCGCATCGACGTGCACGGCGCCAAGGCGGAACCGTGGCGCGTCTCGCTCATCGACACCGGCGACAACACCATGACCGGCGGTCGCCTGCGCCGCGTGCGCGACTACATCGGAACCGACGACTTCTGCTTCACCTACGGCGACGGCGTGGCCGACCTCGACATCACGCAGCTCGTGGCCGAACACAAGGCGTCCGGCCGGCTCGCCACCGTCACGGTCACGCACCCGCCCGGTCGCTTCGGTGCCGTGCGCCTCGACGGCACACGCGTGAGCGAGTTCGTCGAGAAGCCCGCCGGCGATGGCTCGTGGATCAACGCCGGGTTCTTCGTCTGCTCACCCAAGGTGCTCGACTACGTCAGCGGCGACGACACCGTCTGGGAGCGCGAGCCGATGGAGCGGCTCGCGCGCGACGGGCAGCTGTCCGCGCACAAGCACGAGGGCTTCTGGCAGCCTATGGATGCGCTGCGCGACAAGCAGCAGTTGGAGGCGCTCTGGGCCACGGGCAACGCGCCGTGGAAGCGCTGGTGATCGATCGCGCGTTCTGGAACGGCCGGCGTGTCTTCCTCACAGGCCACACCGGCTTCAAGGGCAGCTGGCTCTCGCTCTGGCTCACGTCGCTCGGTGCGCGCGTGGCGGGGTACGCGCTCGCGCCGGCCACCACGCCCGCGCTGTACAACGTCGCGCATGTGGGAGACGGTATCACATCCACCATCGCCGATGTGCGCGATGAGGCCGCGCTCGCTCGCGCCATGGCCGCTGCCGATCCCGAAGTGGTCTTCCACCTCGCCGCGCAGCCGCTCGTGCGCGTCTCGTATCGCGAGCCGATTGCCACCTTCGCGACCAACGTCATGGGCACGGCGCACATCCTCGAAGGGGCGCGTCCATTGCCCAACCTGCGTGCCGTGGTCGTCATCACCACCGACAAGGTCTACGAGAACCGTGAGTCGTCGCGCGGCTACGTCGAAACCGACGCGCTCGGCGGACACGACCCGTACAGCACGTCCAAGGCGGCGGCGGAACTCGTGACCACGTCGTATCGCCGCTCGTTCTTCTCCGCACCGGGGAGCGCGCGCGTGGTCGGCATTGCCACCGCACGGGCCGGCAATGTCATCGGCGGTGGCGACTGGGCCGAGGATCGGCTCATCCCCGATCTCGTGCGTGCGTTCAGTGCAAGCCAGGTCATTCGCCTCCGCTATCCCCAGGCGGTGCGCCCGTGGCAGCACGTCATCGAGCCGCTTGCGGGCTATCTGCGGCTCGCGGAGCTGCTGTCCGAAAACCCGGTCGGCTTCGGCGACGCCTGGAATTTCGGTCCCGAGGCTGGCGATGCACGCCCCGTCGCCTGGATCGCCGATCGCGTCGTCGCGCAGTGGGGCCACGGCGCACGCTGGGATCACGACAGTACCGTGCATCCGCACGAGACCGGCCATCTCGCCCTCGACATCAGCAAGGCCAAGGCGCAGCTCGCGTGGCGCCCGCGCCTCGACCTTGCCACCGCGCTCGACTGGACCGTCCACTGGTACCGCGAGCACGCACGCGGCGCCGACATGCGCGCCGTTTCGCTCGAGCAGCTTCACGCCTACGCCACGCGTCCGTGACCTCACGCATCCGCGCCTGCCGCTCCTGCGGCGCTTCGCTCACCACGACCTTCTGCGACCTCGGCATGTCGCCGCCGTCAAACGCCTACCGCACGGTCGAGACGCTCGACCAGGCGGAGGCCTTCTACCCGCTGCACGCGTGGGTGTGTGGCACCTGCTTCCTCGTGCAGCTTGAACAGTTCCAGAGCCCCGACGAGATTTTCAGCGACTACGCCTACTTCTCGTCCATGTCGGACAGCTGGCTCGCGCACTGCGAAGCGTATGCGGAGGGCGCGATCTCGCAGATGCGGCTCAATACCTCGAGCCAGGTGGTCGAGATCGCCAGCAACGACGGCTACCTGCTCCAGTTCTTCCACAAGCAGGGTATCCCCGTGCTCGGTATCGAGCCTGCGGCAAACGTGGCCAAGCATGCGGAAGCAAGGGGAATCCGGAGCGTCGTGAAGTTCTTCGGACTGAGTACCGCACGCGAGCTCGTGGGCACCGGCACGCGCGCCGATCTGCTCATCGGGAACAACGTGCTCGCGCACGTGCCCGACCTGAACGATTTTGTCGCGGGACTCGCCGAGCTGCTCGCTCCCGCGGGCACGATCAACATGGAGTTCCCGCACCTCCTCCGCCTCATCGAGGACAACCAGTTCGACACGATCTACCACGAGCACTTCTCCTATCTGTCGCTGCTCGCGGTACGCACCGCCTTCGAGCGCCACAGCCTCGTGGTCTTCGACGTCGACGAAGTGCGCACGCATGGTGGATCGCTGCGCATTCACGCGCGGCACGCGGCCGATCCGACCCGGCCAGTGACCGACCGCGTGCGGGCACTCGATGCGCGCGAGCGTGCCGCCGGTCTGGATTCGCTCGCCGCCTACGGCGCCTTCGACGAGCAGGTCAAGGAGACCAAGCGTGCACTGCTGGCGTTCCTCATCGAGGCGAAGCGCACGGGCAAGCGCATCGCGGGCTACGGCGCGGCCGCCAAGGGCAACACGCTGCTCAACTTCTGTGGCATTCGCGCCGACTTCCTCGACTACGTCGTCGATCGCAGCCCGTACAAGCAGGGGCGCTTCCTGCCCGGCACGCACCTCCCCATTCTTGCCCCCGAGCAACTCGCGGTCACGAAGCCGGACTACGTGCTCATCCTGCCGTGGAACATCGCGCCGGAAGTCATGGAGCAGATGGCGCACATCCGCGACTGGGGCGGTCGCTTTGTCGTCCCCATTCCGCGCGTGACGGTCCTCGCGTGATCATCACGCCGACGCCGCTCGCCGGTGCGATGATCGTGGACGTCGCACGCGTGGAGGATGATCGCGGCTTCTTCGCGCGCTCGTTCGCAGCCGACGAGTTCGAGGCGCACGGACTCGATGCGCGCGTCTCGCAGTGCAACGTCTCCTTCAACAATCGGCGCGGCATACTGCGCGGCATGCACTGGCAGGCCGACCCGCACGGCGAAACCAAGCTCGTGCGCTGCACTGCCGGCGCGATCTACGACGTCATCATCGACATCCGCGAGGGTTCGCCGACGCGGTGGCAGTGGACCGCCGTCGAGCTCACCGCCGGCAACCGGCGTGCGCTCTACGTCCCCGTCGGGTTCGCGCACGGATTCCAGGTGCTCGAAGACGACACCGAGGTCTTGTACCACATGTCGGTGCCGTTTCACGGGCCGTCAGGGCGTGGCCTGCGCTACGACGATCCGCACATCGGCATCACCTGGCCGCTCGCGAACCCGGTCATGAACGAGCGCGACCGCAGCTACTCGCTGCTCGGAGATTCCGCGTGAGGGTGCTCCTGCTCGGTGCGCACGGTCAGTTAGGCACCGATCTTCGCGCCAGTGGCGGCACACGCGAGATCATCGCGCCATCACGGAGCGCGCTCGACGTCACCGACGCCGGCGCCGTGCGTGGTGCCATCGCCGCTGCGCGTCCCGACGTGGTCATCAATTGCGCTGCGTTTCACAATGTGCCGCTGTGCGAAGCGGAACCTGAGCAGGCGTTCCGTACCAACGTCATTGCCGTGCGCGACCTCGCCACCGCCTGCGCCGATCGCGATGTTCGCCTCGTGTCCTTCAGCAGCGACTACGTCTTTGGTGGCGATCAGGCCACGCCGTATGCCGAACACGCTCAGCCGCAGCCGCTGCAGGTGTATGGAATCACGCGACTCGCCGGCGAATACGCGGCGCGCGCCGCTGCGCCGGACCATGCCGTGGTGATTCGCACCTGTGGCCTCTACGGCAGCGCCGGCGCTGCGTCCAAGGGTGGCAACTTCGTCAATGCGCGCATCGCCGAGGCTCGCACTGGTCAGGACCTCGAGATGGCGAGCGAACAAGTCGTGTCGCCAACGTCCACGCACGATCTCGCCATCGCGACGTGGCAGTTGCTCGATGCATCCGGCGCCGCGCCCGGCATCTACCATCTCGTGAACGAGGGCACCTGTAGCTGGTACGAGTTCGCGCGTGAGATCTTCGCCCTCGCCAACGCCAGCGGCACGGTCCACCCCGTCGACCGGGGCGCGCGCACGGGCACCATGCGCCGTCCGCGCTACTCCGCGCTCGCCAACACGCGAGCCTGCGCACTCGGCATCACGCTCCGCCCGTGGCGCGAAGCGCTGGCCGCGTACGTGCGCACCACCTTCCCGGAGCTCGTATGAGCGCGCTGGCCCGTGTCTGTCGCGTGTGCGGAGGCGCCATTGCCTCCACGCTCGACGTGCGCGAGATGATGTTCGGAACACGTGAGCTCTTCCGCTACGAGCGCTGCGGCACCTGCGGCTGCCTGCAGATCGCCGAGATCCCGGCCGATGTCGCCCGCTTCTATCCAAGCGACTACTACAGCTTCGCGGTCAAGCCGCCTGACGCGCTCAAGCGCTTCCGCCGCCGCCTCAAGCGTCGGCCCATCCTGGCTGCCCCACAGCCCATCGCGAAACTCCTCCGCTCCGCCTTTCCGCGCGACGGCCTGCTGCACCTCTATCGCGAAATCGGCGTACGTACGACCGATCGGATCCTTGACGTCGGCACCGGCTCGGGTGAGCATGTCCTCGCCCTCCGCGACGCCGGCGTGGCTGGCGCGGTCGGACTGGACCCGTTCATCGCCGCCGATATCATGGACGAGGGCCGCGTGCTCGTGCACAAGCGCGAGCTCGGCGCCATGTCCGACAGCTTCGACCTCGTGACCTTTCATCACGCCCTCGAGCACGTGCCCGACCAGGTGGCGAGCCTCACCCATGCGCGAGCGCGCCTCGCGCCCAAGGGACGCGTGCTCGTGCGCGTGCCTTCCGTTTCGTCGTGGGCGTTCGAGCACTACAAAACCGATTGGGTCAACCTCGATGCACCGCGCCACTTCTGCCTCCACTCGCACGAGAGCATGCGCGTAGCGGCGCAGCGCGCTGGCCTGGTGGTCGATCGCCTCTGGTGCGACTCGACCGCCATGTCCTTCATGGGCAGCGAGCAGTACCGGCAGGACATGCCGCTGATGGATCCGCGGAGCTTCGCGCGCACCAGGCACGGCAGCCTCTTCTCGCCTGCAGAGCGCACCGAGTTCGAGCGTCGGGCGCAAGCGCTCAACCGCGAGCTCCGTGGCGACTGGATCTGTGTCCTCATGAGCGCCGCATCCTGATCCCATGGGCAGCCCGACTCCTCCCCGCGTCAGTGTCCTCGTCCTCGGATACAACCGGTTCGACGAGACCGTCGGCAAGGCACTCAAAAGCATCTACGCCGACCCGGACAGCGCGCAGTGGGAAGTGATCGTCGTCGACAATGCATCGGATGCGGCGAATCGCCTGAAGTTCGCGGAGGCAAAGGGCATGTGGCCGCGCATCCAGCTGCATCACCTGCTGGAGAATCGCGGTTACCCTGGCGGCATGAATGCCTGCTTGGCGCGCGCGACAGGCGAACTCTTCATTCTCGTCTCGAGCGACATTATCGTGCCGGTTGGCATGGTCGCGCGACTCGTTGCGGCGTTCGACGAGAACCCGTCGGCCGGCCTCATCGCGCCCGTCACCAACTTCGCCGGCAACGCACAGCAGATCTGGATCGACCCGGCGCTGCCGGTGACCGACGTCATTTCGCGCGGCCTCGAGTACGCCAACACCACGGACGGTGGCGCTGACCTTCTCCCCGCCTATCGCCTCGATTTCTGCTGCGTGGGCATGCGGCGCGAGGTCTACGACCAGATCGGTGGCCTCGACGAACAGTTCATTCCGGGTTACTTCGAGGACTTCGACTACTCGCTGCGCGCACGCGCCGCGGGCTTCGACCTGCTCATCGCCGACAACGTCTTCGTCTACCACGAGGGCGGCGGCACCTTCGGCCGCATGAACGAGGCGAAGCGCCAGCTCGCGACGCGCAACCGGACGTACTTCTTGCAGAAGCACGGGGAGGCTGTGCCGATGCCGCACGAGCGCGATGCGAACGCCGCGATGCTCGAGGCCTACGCCGACGAGGCGGAGGCGGGTACGGCGCCCTCGCTCGTGCGCGTGACCAATCGCCTGCTGCTGGCGCGCGCGCGTCGCCCCAAGGGTCCCGTCAAGAAGGTGCGCTATCTCCGCCGTATCAGCACGGCGCGACGACGCCTCGCTCCGTACCTGCCCACACGCACGGACTAGCGCGTACGAGCGTCAGTCGCCGAGGTCGGCGTGCGCGTCGCGCGCCAGTTGCTCGAATGCGTCGGCCACGGTTCCGGCCCCGATGGCGGGCACGCCCTGCCCCGAGGGCGCCACCAGCGCGCGCGATGGCACGCCCACGGCCTTCCACAAGTCGGGCACGTTGCCGTCCGTCGTCGTGTGGAGCGAAAGCACCGGTCGGCCCGTCGCCACCGCCAGGTGCAGCGTCATCGTGTCCGGCGTGATCATCATCGCCGCACGCTCCACCAGCGCTGCCAGCGTCAACAGCGGCGCGGACGGGTCGAAGATGTGCACGCGCGTCGTATGCGCCGCTGTGTGTACCGCTGTGTGTACCGCTGTGCACACAGCGTCGGCTTCCGCTGCGTCGGCTGGACCTGGCACCATCACGATGTGTAGCGCCGGATGTGCCGCCAGCAGCACGGGCAGCAACGCGGTAGCCTCGGATGCACTCCACGAACGGGCGGCAGCGGCGCTTCGCAGATTGAGCGTCACGAACGCACCAATGCCGCGCGCCTCCAGAAAGCTGGCGGCCGTCGCGCGCGCATCGTCCGGCACGTGCAGGCGGATCGGCGCCGCCAGCGCGCTCGCACTCGCCACATCG
This sequence comes from Gemmatimonadota bacterium, assembly GCA_043744185.1. GTDB lineage: Bacteria > Gemmatimonadota > Gemmatimonadetes > Gemmatimonadales > Gemmatimonadaceae > JACPPC01. The sequence goes on from JAYTVE010000150.1 coordinate 7,708, forward strand.
CGACCCGTCGGCCCGAATGCCGAGCGAATCACGTAGCTCATTTGCCGTGACACGTGTGCGGTCACGATTGAACGCGGCAGCCGCACCACGCGCGTGAAGAAGCCGTGGTATCGCTTGGGTCGCCAGGTGCTCACGCGATGCGTCATCGCACCCGAGGCCGCGCCCGCCGTCCATCCTCCGCGCACCGATCGCCCCGGTATGAGGCTGAACACGGCGTCATACTGTCGGGCGCGCAGCGCGGGCCGAAGCCGCCACAGGCCTCGCCACGTGCCGTCGTCCACCAACACCCGCGCCACGCGCGCATCTCCCTCGAGCAGCGGAGCATTCTTCGGCGACGCCAGCACGTCGATCTCCACCCCCGGCGCAACTTCTCGCAGCAGGTCGAACACGGGCGTGGTCAGGATCATGTCGCCCAACCGATCGTGGCGCACCACGAGCACGCGCTTCGCGGTGCGCGGCACGTACGCCGCGCGCCCCACCCGCGTGGGAAGCAGCAAGCGATAGAGGGGATGGAGCGCCGCATAGAGACGGCGCTTGAGGCTGGCCACGCGTTACAGGGTTGGGAGTCACCCGCCGGATGGCGTAAGTTGTGCGGGTCGCGCCCGCCCCGGCACCCTCGAACCACCAGATGCCCGACACCCCCCGTCGCATCATCGTCAGCCGCACCGATCGCCTGGGGGATGTCGTCCTCACGCTCCCCCTGCTCGGTCTGCTCAAGCAACGCTGGCCGGACGCCGAGATCGTGCCGTTGGTGCGCCGCTACGCGCGCCCGATCGTCGAGGCATCGGAGCACGTGCATGCCGTGCTCGAGTGGCCGGAGCACCACGACGCCACCAACGAGCAGCGCACCAGCATTCTCCGCTCGGCCAACGCCGACACCATCCTCCACGTTTTTCCGCGCCGTGAGGTCGCCAACGCCGCCCGCGACGCACGCATCCAGCGCCGGATCGGTACCGCGCGTCGCTGGTTCCACTGGCTCACCTGCACCGAGCGCGTGAACGTGAGCCGCAAGCGCTCAGCGCTGCACGAGGCCCAGCTGAATCTGATGATCGCGCAGCCGGTGCTCGGCAGCACCACACTCTCGCTCGCGCAGCTCGTGCCGCTCGTGGGCCTCACGCGTACCGCGCCGCTCAGCGACGCGCTCGCATCGCGTCTCCGCACGGGACGCACCAACGTGCTCCTGCAGCCGCTCACCGGTGGCACCGTGCCACCGTGGCCGCTCGATCGCTGGAAGGCGCTCACCGATGCCATGCCCGAAGATCGTGTCCGTTTCTTCGTCACCGGCACGGCCGACGAGGGACGCACGCTGCGTCCGTGGCTCGAGACCGCGGGCGCGCACGTCGAGGATGCGACGGGCCTGGGCCTCGCGGAGCTGCTCGCCTTCACCCGCGCGAGTGATGGACTCGTGGCTGCCTCCACGGGGCCTCTGCACATCGCGGCCGCCCTCGGCGTTCCCGCCCTCGGGCTCTATCCAGCACGATCGAATCCGCTGCTCGCGCGCTGGCACCCGCTCGGCGCGCGCGCCGAGGTGGTCGTCGCGCCCGAGCCCGCCCAGCCGCCAGCTACGCTCAGCATCGACACGATCACCGTCGCGCAGGCACGTGACGTGGTTGCGCGCTGGGTACGCTGAACGGCCCCGCGTTCGAGCGCGTTACGTCGCTGCCGTGCTCGCGTTGCGCACCGGTGGCCACACCGTCCCCTCGGGTGGCGCGTGCTTCCAGCGACGATGCTGCCAGAAGTACTGCTCAGGGTTGGCGCGCACGAACCGCTCGAGCGTGGCCGTGTAGTCGTGCACGATCATGTCCACGTCGTATTCGCGGTCACCAGTCGGGTTCACCGCAACACGTTCAAGTCGCAGCTGGTACTTGCCTGACGGTTGTCGAATCGCGGCAGCAAAGACCACCGGTGCGTGAAAGCGTAGCGCGAAGACTGCGGGGCCGCGCGGTGTCTTTGCGAGCCGTCCAAAGAACGGGACGAACGTCGACGCGAGCCCGATCACGCCTTGGTCCATCACGAACGCCACGGCGCGACCTGACTTGAGCGCGCGCGGCGTGCGCCGCACCGCCTCGGCGTCGGGAATCACGATCATGCCGAGCCGCTCGCGCGTGCGGTTGATGTAGCGCTCGAAGAGCGGATTGGACTGTGAGCGCACGATGGCATCGAGTCCCGAGCCCAGCGCCGTGAGGCGCGCGCCCACGTACGAGCCGGCCAGCTCCCAGTTGCCGAAGTGACCGGTGACCATGCATATCCCCTTCCCTTCTGCGAGCGCGGCCTCGACCACAGGCCAATCAAGACACGGCTCGAAGTGCTCGTACACCTCCTCGGGTCCACCCGAGAGCAGCGTGGCTTCGAGTGTCACGCGTCCCAGGTGTCCGTAGCTCGCGCGCGCAACGTCGCGGACACGGGCTTCGCTGAACTCCGGGAAGCAACGGCGGAGCGCGTCCTCCACCAGCCCGCGCCGGATCCCCAGCGGCCAATAGCCGAGCCGACCGACCGCCTCGCCGACCACCGTTGCCATCTTCCAGCCGGCGAGGCGGAGCGTGCCGATCAACGCCCGAAGGGCGGCGTACTGCGCGCGATGCGCAAAGGTCGGAGTCTTGTCGTTGGCCATGTGGGGACGCCGGTCACGCGTATAGCAGCTGATTCCGAAAACTAATTCGTCCAAACAGCCGAACGCCTCCGCCACCCGAAGGTGACGGAGGCGCTCGCCTCGTACGGTGCTGCGGGAGGTCCGCTTAGTTGGTGCGGCGGATCTCGACGCGGCGGTTCTTCGAACGACCTTCCTCAGTCGTGTTGGGCGCAGCGGGGCGACCGGGGCCGAAGCCCTTCGCCGAGATACGCGTGCCGTCCACGCCCTTGCTGATCAGGTACTCGCGAACCGAGTTGGCCCGGTTGAGCGAGAGCTTACGGTTGGCGGCAGCCGAGCCGCGATTATCCGTGAAGCCTTCGACTGCGATCTTCACGTCCACGTTGGAGACGAGGCTCGCAGCGACGCCATCGAGCGTCCCGTACGAGCTCGCCACGAGCGCCGCACGGTTGTTCTCGAACGTGACCCCCTCGAGGACGAGGTTCTTCTTCGTGCCCTCGAAGAGGACCTGGCAGCCGTTGGCATCAACCTTCATGCCAGCCGGGGTGCCCGGGCACTTGTCGAGGTAGTCGGCCACGCCATCGTTGTCCGAGTCCACCGGGCAACCCGCGGCATCAACCTTGGTGCCAGCCGGGGTGTTCGGGCACTTGTCCAGACGATCCGGCACGCCGTCCTTGTCCGAGTCCACGTCCACCGGGCAGCCGGTTGCATCAACCTTGAAGCCTGCCGTGGTGTTCGGGCACTTGTCGAGGTAGTCCGCGACACCGTCCTTGTCCGAGTCCACCGGGCAGCCCATCGCGTCAACCTTCACGCCGGCCGGAGTATTCGGGCACTTGTCCATGTAATCCGCAACACCGTCCTTGTCCGAGTCGATCGGGCAACCAGCGGCGTCAACCTTCGCGCCGGCCGGGGTGTTCGGGCACTTGTCCATGTAATCCGCGACACCGTCGCGATCGCTATCGATCGGGCAGCCGTTGGCATCAACCTTCGCGCCAGCCGGGGTGCTCGGGCACTTGTCGAGGTAATCGGCAACGCCGTCCTTGTCCGTGTCGATCGGGCAACCCGTGGCGTCAACCTTCACGCCAGCCGGGGTGTTGGCGCACTTGTCGTTCTTGTCAGAAACGCCGTCGTTGTCGGTGTCCTTCGCGCCGCCGAGCGTGTAGTACAGACCACCCTCGACGCCGAGGTTCACGTCAATACCGTTCGGCACGAAGCCGAGGCGATTCTTCGGGTACGGGACGAAACCGAACGTGCCGTCGACGCGCGCGCCGAAGTTGTCCGACCACTTCCAGTTGAAGCCCACGATGGCACGGGCGCCAAGGTCCCACACCGAATTCTGGTTGCGGTTCGGCGGAACGCCGAGGTACGAGTAGCTGCCGTTGACTCCGTAGAAGCCGTTCTTGTAGATCAGGTAACCGCCGCCGACGTGCACGTCCAGGTTGTCGCCAGCCGGAACGTGGTAGGTGAGCAGGCCGGAGTGCGAGTAGCTGCGCTCGTCACCGTCCCCCGCCGTGCGGGCCCCGGTGAACTCCACGGCAAGGTTCTGTGCAACGAAGAAGCCAACCAGTCCGCCGAAGCCAACCTGGTTCTTCTTGCTCCACGGCATTCCAGAATCAAAACGCTCGAACTTGCCGAACACCGCGACTTCGATAGTCCCGGGATCCTGCGCGCGCACTGCGCGCGACGGGAGCGCGAGCGCGGCGAGACCGGCGAGCAGGAGCGCACCGCGACGAAGAGTCATGCATCCTCCAAAAGAGAGAGCGAGATGGCGAACCGACATATGCGGAACACCTGCGCAATATAGCGACACCGGCGGCGTTGCCGACGCGCGCAACAGCTGCGAACCGCGCAACAGCGGGTTTTCGGGCGATCTGTGCGAGCCAGAAGGCTCGCAAACAGAGGCAAAACACGCAAGTCCCCCGGGAGGCTTGCCCCACGGCGGCCCCGGTCGGACCGCAACCGGAGCCTCCCCCCCCTCGGCCATGCCCCCCTTAGACGGGGAAGAGCATCTCCCGGTAACGCGGAAGCGGCCAACTGGCGTCCCCAACGACCAGTTCAAGCGCGTCCGAGCACTCGCGAACCGCCGCCATCGCCTCGGCGCCGGCGGCCGTCAGTGACTTCGCCTGGGCCTGGGGGTCGTCGTGCAGCCCCTCCGCCCTAACAATCACCGCCTGCAGCGCCACATGCGCGGCCTGCAGGCCGCTCACCAGCGCGCTCACCTTCTTCGCGTTGTCGAGCGCCGGGTTGTCCTTCAGTCCCAGCCCCTTGGCCTCGCTCGCGGTGCGGGTCAGCGTCGCGAGGTAGCCGAGCCCGGCCGGGAGGAGCTGCGTTCCGGTCATCTGGTCGAGCGTATGACACTCGATCAGCATGTCCTTGATGTAGCGCTCCAGCCGCACGTGGTAGCGCGACCCGAGCTCCTCCTTGGAGAGGATGCCGAGGCTGGTGAGCAGCTTGTTGGCACGCGGCGTGGTCAGCTGCGCCAGCGCCTCGGGGGTGCGACGCAGGTTGAGCAAGCCGCGCTTCGCGGCCTCCTTCACCCAGGCCTCGCTGTAGTTGTTGCCCTCGAAGCGCACGGCGGTCGTGGCCTTGAAGGCGCGACGGACCACGATGAGCGCCGCATCATCCACTTTCTTGGTCTTCTTGAGCTCGGCCTTCAGCTCCGCCGTGATTTCCTCGAGCGCGCCCGCGACGCACGCGTTCAACAACATCACCGGGAACGCGATCGACTGCGAGCCACCGACGGCGCGGAACTCGAACTTCGCCCCCGTGAACGCGAACGGCGACGTGCGATTGCGGTCCGTGTTGTCCTGCGCGACTTCCGGCAGCTTGGCAACGCCGAGCGCGAGCATCGCGTCCGCCGCCCCCTGCCCGCCCGTCTTCCCTGCCGCGATGTCCTCGATCACGCGGGTCAGCATCTGCCCCATGAACACCGAGATGATCGCCGGCGGCGCCTCGTTCGCGCCAAGCCGGTGCTCGTTGCCCGACGTGGCGATGCCCGCCCGCAGCAACCCGGCGTGCTCGTGCACCCCCTTGAGCACCGCGGCAAGGAACAGCAGGAAGCGCACGTTCTGGTGCGGCGTCTTCCCCGGCTTGAGCAGATTCACGCCATCGAGCGCGTTGTCGGAAATGATCGACATCGACCAGTTGCAGTGCTTACCCGAGCCGTTCACGCCGGCGAAAGGCTTCTCGTGCACGATCGCCTGCAGCCCGTGACGCAGCGCCACCCGGCGCAGTACCGCCATGACGAGCTGGTTGTGGTCCACCGCGATGTCCGTTTCCTCGAAGATCGGCGCCATCTCGAACTGCGACGGCGCCACTTCATTGTGGCGCGTCACGATCGGCACGCCGAGGCGCGTCAGCTCCCACTCGACCTCCGCGATGCATGCCTGCACCCGCTCCGGAATGCCTCCGAAGTAATGGTCCTCGAGCTGCTGTCCGCGTGGCGGCGGCGCGCCGACCAGCGTGCGGTTCGCCATCACCAGGTCCGGCCGCATCGCGAAGTGCTGGCGGTCGATCAGGAAGTACTCCTGCTCGGCGCCCATGGTCGTGAAGACGCGCAACGCTCCCTTGTCGCCGATGGTCTCCAGCAGCTCCATCGCCTTCGCCGAGAGCACGTCGGAGCTGCGAAGCAGCGGCGTCATCTCGTCGAGCGCCTCGCCGTTGTAGCCGATGAACACCGACGGGATGAACAGCGTCTTGGTGCCGCCCGACTCGAGGATGAACACCGGGCTGGCCGGGTTCCACGCCGTGTAGCCGCGCGCTTCCCACGTCGCGCGCAGCCCTCCGCTCGGGAAGCTCGACGCATCAGGCTCGCTCTGGATGAGTTGCTCGCCGGAGAACTGCTCGATCGGCAGCTTGTTCTCGTCGAAGGTCAGGAAGGCGTCATGCTTCTCTGCGGTCAGCCCGGTCTGCGGCTGGAACCAATGCGTGAAGTGCGACACGCCACGCCCCACCGCCCACTCCTTGATGACCTGCGCCACGACCGGCGCAATCTCGACATCGAGCTTCTTTCCGAGGCGCACCGCCTCGACGAGCTTCGCGTACGTCGCCTTCGGCAGCTTCTCGCGCATCTGACGCGCGCCGAAGGTGTTCATGCCGAAGTAGTGCGGCGCCGGCAGCATCTCGGTCGTGTCGCGGTAGGCCCCAGGCGTGCGGAGCGGCTGGCGCGTGATCTCGCGCAGCGCCTGCTGGCGCGGGGTCAAGGAATCGCTGGCCATGACGGGTTGAACTCCGGAAGAGAGGACAAAGTTGTGGTTTCGAATGAGCGGTATGTTCCGCCGCGGTGCGACCACTTTGGTGCAGAATCGACAAACCTACCCGGACGAGGAGCGCCTATCAACTCAATGTGCTAGCGGATTACCCTAGCTTTCATGCGATTTATGCGCGTTTTTGTATGCAATCCGGCAAACCATTGTCAATCAAGGTGTTAACTCACACTTACCGGCCACTCGGGTACGCCACCAACGCTAGCGGCACCGAACGCAGCCCCGGCCACCGAAACGCGCGACCGGCGGCCCCACGCACCAGAAGCTGCGCGGAAATCCCCCCGTCCAGCAGCACCGCGTCGCGCACCCCCAGGCGCCCCATGACCCCAGCCATCTCGGGCGTCGTCAGTCCGAAGGGGAGGAGTCCCAGACGCTCTCCCAGCCCCGCAAACCGCGTCATCGCCACCACGACCGTGCCATCCAGCGTCGTCCCGATCGCCAGCCGGGCATCCCGATGCGACACATCGATGCCCTGGCCCGCACCGCGCAACGGCGGTGGCACCACGCCGCCGGCGAGCAACGTCGGATAGGACTGGAACCCCCACGCCGCTTCGGGGGGCGGCGGCGCCCCGCCGTGCGTGAGCCTCATCCGCCCGGCGCTGTCGATCGCCACCGTGCTCACGAGCGGCCCCCGCCCAGGCGGCAAGAAGTCGCGCCCCGACAGTCGCACCCAACCCCACGGAAGCTCCGCCTCGAACTGCCCGGCGTTCAGCGCCGCGATGGCGCGCCGCGGCGTCCGCTCGATCGTCCAGTTTCGCCTCCCGTGATCGAACGCGGTGTCCAGCGCCAGCCGCGTCGCCCCCGGCGCCAAGCGCAACACCATCAGCTCCGTCCAACGGGCTTCACCACGGCCACGGAGCCGCAGCCGCTCGAGCGTCACGCCGGCGGGCAGGGCCACCCCCACCCCATCACCGTGCAGCGCCGTGTCCCGCTCCGCGTACCAAACCGCGGCCGACGCGGACGTCCAGATCGTGGCGCGCGTGCCATTCGCGAATTCGCGCTCGAGTTCCGATGGCGGCAATGCGGGGAGCTGCGCGCGCACCGGAGTCGAGCCCATCGGCATGCCGCCCGCGATGCACCACCCCGCCACGCGGGCAACGCGCCACGCGCGCCCCGTCGGACGCGACACCTACAACGCCTTCTTCACCTTCTCGAGTTCGGCCCGCTTCGCCCGCACGCGATTGAGCTCGTCACGCGTGAGCATGTTGCCGCCGTTCCCGCTACCAAGGAACACCGACGCCTTCTCCTTCTGCAGCGCGAATTCCGCGAGCTCCATCCCCGCGGCCTTCGCGCCTGCCGTCTGTGCTGTGCTTTCCGCGTCACGCACGCGCACCTGCAGCGAATCGCGCTGCGATTCGAGCGCATCGAGCTTCACCATCACCGAGAGCTTCTTCGGCTCCGCGCCGCACGTGGCACGCGCCGCCGCCGAGTCCGAGGAGAGACTGATCCCCATCATCGCATACGTCTCGCTCACCAGCGCCGCCTGCGCCTGCGCCAGCTTGATCGTGTCCCCGGCGGCCATCGCCTCCTGCTGCATCGTCGTGTACCTCTGCATCAGCGCGCCGTACGCCTGCGCCTTCTTCGGGTCGCCCATCATCTTCATCATGCCGACCTTGGCCTGCCCCTCATGCGCCTTGTCGAGCTTCGAGAACTGGTGACTGAAACAGTCGCGCCAGGTGCTGCGCGCACTCTCCCACGACCGGATCGCGGCCTCGTTCGGCTCGCGCAGGTCGCGCGCCGCCTTGTCCTGCGCCTCGAGCTGCACCTGCAGCGCCTCGCGCTGCCCCATCCGCTCCGCCGTCTCCGCCAACCCCTTGATCAGGCGGCTGAGCGCGTCATCCGTGAGCTCCGCCCCCTGCACGCGCGGCGATACCTTCTCCTCCGCGCCCGTCGCCTTGTCTGCCACCTTTTCCGCGGCCTTTTTGAGCAGCCCGCCGAACTGCGCCGACACCGGCGCAGGCGCGAGCGTCACCAGCAGGCCGACCAGAACGGGCAGCACGGCGGCAGACGAAACGAAACGGCGATGCGACGTCAGCATGCGAAGCTCCAGGCAAGGGTCGGCAACCGAAACATGCCATCCGCGAGGGTAGACGCCATGTAGGCGCCCCGCACGGCCTAGTACTTGGCCAGGTACTGCTCCAGCTCCCAGCTCGATACCTGCGTGATATAAGCGCGCCACTCCTCCCGCTTCGCCGCCAGGAACTGCCGGGTGATGTGCTCGCCCAGCGCCGCGGTGATCACCATGTCCTTTTCGAGTTCGTCGCACGCCTCGTTCAGGTCGTGCGGCAAGTCGTCAATGCGGAGACGCCGCTTCTCGCGGTGCGACATCTCCCAGATGTTGGTGTTCACCGGCTCTCGGCTCGAGAGCTTCCCGTCGAGCCCCTCGAGGCCGGCCGCGAGCAACACGGCCAGCGCGAGGTACGGATTGGCCGACGGGTCCGGCATCCGGCACTCCACGCGCGTGCCTGTCCCGCGCCGATCCGGCACGCGCAGCAACGGACTCCGGTTCCGCATCGACCAGGCCACGTTCACCGGCGCCTCGAATCCCGGCACGAGGCGCTTGTACGAGTTCACCAGCGGATTGGTGATCGCGCACATCCCACGCGCGTGCTGCAGCAAGCCGCCGATGAACCAATGCGCGTACTTCGACAGCTCCCACTGTGCCTTGGCGTCCCAGAACAGGTTCTCGGCGCCCTTGAAGAGCGACAGATGCGCGTGCATGCCGCTGCCGTTCTGCCCGTACACCGGCTTCGGCATGAACGACGCATGCAACCCGAAGCGCCGCGCCACGTGGCGCACCACGAAGCGGAACGTCGTGATGTTGTCCGCGGTCACGAGCGCATCGGCGTACCGGAAGTCGATCTCGTGCTGGCCGTGCGCCACCTCGTGGTGCGCCGCCTCGATCTCGAACCCCATGCGCTCGAGCACATCGACAATTGCGCGGCGCGCATCCTCGCCACGATCCACCGGCGTCAGGTCGAAGTAGCCACCGCCGTCGTGCGTCCCGAGCGTCGCCTGCCCGTCCGGTCCGAGCTTGAACATGAAGAACTCGGCTTCCATGCCCGCGTTCATCACGAGCCCCATCTTCGCCGCCCGCGCGATCTGCCGCTTCAGGCAGCCCCGTGGATCCCCCTCGAACGGCCGCCCATCCGGGTGCGTGATGTCGCAGATCAGGCGCGCCACGCGCGACTCCTCTTCCGCGAACGGGAAGATCCGGAACGTCGAGAAGTCGGGCCTGAGGAGCATGTCCGACTCCTCGATGCGCACGAACCCCTCGATCGACGACCCGTCGAACATGATGTCGCCCGCGAGCGCCTTCTCGAACTGCGAGGCCGGAACCTCGACGTTCTTGTTGACACCGAGGATGTCCGTGAACTGGAGCCGCAAGAACCGGACGTCGTGGGCGCGCGCGAGCTCCAGCACGTCCGGCGCCGTGGCACCGGACAGGTCGGGCAGCATCGCGCGGGGTGACGTGGGCATCGGAAGTAGGTGAGGCGGACGTGCCACTCAGGGAGGGGAAGGATACGCCCGCCTCGCACGCGGCGGGAGCGCCGTGCGGTGGATTATCTTGCCATCATGACGACTGGCGCCACTTCCGCTGCAACTGCCACCGTGCCCTGCCCGCGTTGCGGGGCCGCCACCAACGGGCGCTTCTGCGCCGAGTGCGGCACCCCGGCAACCGGCCATCGCTGTCGCCGCTGTGATGCCGGGCTCTCCACGGGCGCGAAGTACTGTCATCGCTGCGGCATCCCGACGGTCGCCTCAGGGCGCACCGTGATTCTCGCGGGCAACACCACCGTGCCGTGGGCCATCGCGGTCGTTTCCGCGCTCCTGCTCGTCGCCGTCATCGCCACCAACCGCTTCGCCGAAAAGGCGCCCCCTCCCGCTGGCGGCAGCGCGGGCGCCGGGGCAGCACCGGTGGCAGGCGGCGGCGACGCTCGCGGGGGCGGCCGGCCACCCGATCTCAGCTCCATGACACCCAAGGACGCCGCCGATCGACTCTTCGATCGCGTCATGCGCCTCAAAGAAGAGGGAAAGCGGGATTCCGTGCGCTTCTTTGCGCCGATGGCACTCTCGGCCACGGCCAACGTGCAACCGACCGATGTCGACCTGCGCTTCCACCTGGGCGCCATCGCGATCGCCACCGAGGACTCCACCCTCGCGCTCATGGCGCGCGCCCAGGCCGACACGATTCTCGGCGCCCGCCCAACACACCTGCTGGGCCTCATCCTCGGTGTGCAGTCGAGCGCCATTCGTGGCGACGAGAAGGCGCGCAAGGACTTCTCGAAGCGGCTCCTCGACGCGTCGGGCAAGGAGCTCGCGCTGCCGCTCGACGAGTACCTGCAGCACCGTCCCGTGATCGACGATGCTCTCCGCACTGCGCGCGCCACGCCATGAGGCCTGCGAGCGCACCCCGACTGACGGTACGCAACATCGCGTGGCCAGTGCGCGTGCTGTCTCGGGAAAATCGATGACGGGCGCCGAGGCGCCCGCCCCGGCCCGGACGGCGGGTGAACGCCACGCAGCCGTGCTCGCTGAGGCGCTGCACGGCTGCGCCCGCGCCGCGACGCGTGAGCAGCTGTTCGCGGGCCTTGACGCACTCGCGGTCGGCCCGCTCGGTGCCCTTGGCGTCACTCTGTTCATGGCCGCCAGCGACCAGCGGCCGCGCGTCGTGCACTCGGGCGGCGCCGGACGCAACACGTTGGGGGCCGCACCGTCCCCACTTTTTGCGAACATCGCGACCGCGGCCATGACCTCGGGCACTCCCATGACGCTGCGCGCCCTGGACACCATGCCGGGCGCCCGCGACGATGCCCGCCTGCGCGTGCTTCTCGACGCGGGAGTGCGCGCCATCGCCTGCATTCCGTTCGGGACGCCCCGCACCGCACCGGGACTCCTCTCCGTTCGCTACGGGACGGACGCAAGGCTCGACGAGGCCGAGGTGGAGTTGCTCGGAGACATTGCGCTCCTCGCGGCACTCTGCATCGAGCGGCTCGATGTCGCCGGGCAGGTCGCGCCGCCGACGTCGTCTGACCGCGACGGGCGGCTGCGAAACCTCGCGCTGCTCGGCGAACTCGTCCCCGCCGTCATTCACGACCTGAACAACCCGCTCACCGGCATCTCCGCGTTTGCGGAGTTGCTCGAATCCGAGATCAGCGAGCCCGATCAGCGGGAGTCGGTCGGCTACATCCGCCGGGAAGCGCACCAGGCGGCGCGCCTCCTGAAGGACCTGCAGGTGCTCGCGCGCCCCTCGGGGGCCGACACACTCGTCGAGGTCAACCAGTTGGTCGAGTCGGCCGTGCGGCTGCGTGGCTACCTGCTGCGCTCGGCCGGTGCGACGTTGCGCGTCACGCTCGAGCCCGGTCTTCCGCCGGTCTCGGGTGAGAGTCAGGCGTTGCTCCAATTACTCATGCACCTGCTCGCGCGTGCCGAAACTGTAGTGCGACAGGCTGAGCCGTCCAACCGGGTCGTGGAGATCACCACGATTCGCGAGCCACACGTGGCCGTCGTGCACGTGACGGACACAGGGCCGGGGATGTCGCCCGAGGCACTCGGCCGTATGTTTGATTCGCAGCCGTTGGCCGACGCGAACGCGCCGGCTGCTGGCGTCGGTCTTGTCATCGCGAAGGCGATCGTCGAGGCTCACGGCGGCACCTTGGCGGTCGAGGGTGGCCCCGACGCGCCCACGCGCATCGTGGTTCGCCTGCCACTGCCTCCACTCGCAGATTCCCGCTCCCCCGCGTCCCGATGAGCGAACGTCCAGCCCCATCGGCCTCCCGGCTCACGCGCTCCCTGCGCATGTTCAACGAGCCTGGCATTCGCCGTCTCCTCGTCATCGACGACGAGGAAGCGATTCGCGTGGCCCTCGCGAAGTTCCTGCGCTCGCGTGGCTTCGAGGTGCAGACGGCGGAGTCGAGCGAGGTCGCCCTCGAGATCCTTGGCAAGGAGCGCTTCCACGCCGCGCTCTGCGACGTACGCATGCCCGGCATCAGCGGCCTCGACCTCGTGCCGCGCGCACTCGGCATCGATCCGGACCTCGCGATCCTCATGCTGACCGCGGTCAATGATGCGCCCACGGCTACCGAGGCGCTGCTCCTCGGCGCCGTGGACTACCTTATGAAGCCGATCGAGCTCGCAGACCTCGAGCAGGTCATAGAGCGCGCGCTTCACAAGCGCGACCTGGGCATCGAGCAGCGCAAGGTGGACACCATGATCCGCGAGGAGGTCGCGCAGCGTACGCTCGACCTCGAGCGCGAACGCGCCGCCCTCCGCCAGCTCTCGGTCGGCGTCATCGACAGTCTCATCGCGGTGCAGGAAGCGAAGGACACCTACGTGCGCGGCCACGCTCATCGCGTGGCCGACTTCGCCGCCGGCATGGCCGAGTTCCTGGGGCTGCACGAGGAAGTCGTCGAAGCGGTGCGCATGGCCGGCCGCCTGCACGACGTCGGCATGATCGGCATCCGCGAGAGTGTGCTGCACAAGCCGGGGCCGCTCACCGCGGAGGAGTTCGAGCACGTCAAGGAACACGTGCGCATCGGCGTGGAAGTGCTCTCGCCCCTCGAGCACATCGGCGTGGCGCTAGAGTTCGTGCGCGATCACCACGAACACTGGGATGGCGGCGGCTATCCGCGCGGCCTCAAAGGCGACGAGATCGCGATCGGCGGGCGTATCATTGCGGCCGCTGATGCCTTCGATGCGCTCACCTCGCGTCGCCCGTACCGGGAGCCGACTTCACCGCAACAGGCCATCGAGTTTCTCGAGAACCACAGCGGTACGCATCTCGACCCGCACGTGTTCAGCGCGCTCCGCGCCATTGTCGAGCGGCGCAAGAGCCTCGTCTTCATCGACGACGTCGGCCCGTAGTCCCCGCGACACCGCTGGGCACCCCGCCTACAGCACGCCGCCAAACGCCACGAGGAGCTTCCACGGCTCCGGGCGATCGAGCGTGCGCGATGCACCCACGCTGATTGCGCCGCCGAGGAAGCGGAGTCGCGCATCGAACGTCGCGCGCCAGCCATCCGAGGGCATGAACCCGAACGGGACGAGCCGCGCGCGCAGCGCATCGCTGGCGCCGACGCGTCCGCCGTAGACGCCGATCGTCGGCATCGGTGCGATGGCCGGCAGCACGAGCCCACCGATGCGCAGCGGTGCCTGCCAGAAGGGCAACTGCCACCCGAGCGTCATGCGTGCGATGAGGCCCTTGTCGCCCGTAAAGGCCTTGTACTCGTATCCGGGCAACCCTTCGACGCCACCGGCTTCGACCCACTGCTGCGCCGGCGGCTGACCGCCGAGCAGCCAGATCGCATCGGCGCGACTCGAGAGCAGCAACGGTCCGAACCATTCGCGATGCTCGACACGCGCCGAAGCCCGGTGCCACGACAGCGCGCCAAACCCCGACTGCCAGGCGAACGTGGTACGCGTGCCCCCTTGCACCGTTGCCGAGCCGCCGTTGCGACCGAGTTCAAGCACCGCGTTGGTGAGCCAGTAGCTGCCGGCATCCACTGGGCGATTGTCACGGAAATCGGTCGACGCGAGGGGACCGCGCGCGAGAACCCGGGGGGTGAGTGCATCCTCGCCCCAGCCGGTTTCCACTCGCAGCGCTGCGGTGTGCGAGCTCCCGAGTTCGCGCGTGAGCCCGCCGAGCACCACGCGCCGATCCACCCAGTCTGCGTCATCACGACCGAAGAGTCCGCCGATCGTGCCTCCGCCACCGCCCATTAGTGGCGCGAAGTCGTTGGTGCTCGCGATCAACCGCTCCGCGCGCAGACTCGTCACCCACGGGCCGCGCACATACGCGGCTTCGAGCCCGCCCTTGAGCGCCTGTGCCGACCACGCCCACCCCGCGATCCCGCGCACCGAGAGGCCGGGCGCCGCGTCGCGGAACTGCAGCGTGCCCGCCGCGCCGGTGTACAACCCCTCGACGCGATTGAACCGCAGCAGGTCGGCAAATCGTCGGGCCTGGAACACCACCTGTGGCGGTCCATCAGCTCGCATGTCGGGAGGCGCGACATCGTCGAAGTCGCGCGCGCCGGTGTTGCGGATCTCCTCGCCGAGGGCGACGCGCCAGTCCACCCACTGGCGCACGCTGTCCGCACTCGCCGTGGTGAGACGATAGCGCTGCACGCGCACCGGATCGGCCGTGTCGGAAACGGCCACCGCACGCTCGGTGACGTCGACGTCGCGCCACTGGGAAATGATGCGCACGACCGGACGAGTCTCCGTCATGGCCGTGAGCGCCTGGAGCTCGAGTCGCTGCCGTCGCGGGAGCCAATAGCGGCCCATCACTTCTGCGTTTTCGAAGTCGATGTACGCCACGCCCCGCAGCCGGCTCGCGGCCATCACGATGCGCAGGGCGAGCGGTGGCTTGCGACGATCGCCCCCTTGCTCGCTGTACAGGCGTCCACGCAGCCGGATGATCTCCGCACGCTCGGCGTCGACGAACACTTCGCCGCCGAAGAGCAGTGCACCCGGTGGTGCATCGGGCCAGGGTTCCACGAGCACCCGCACCACTGTGACCAGCCGCGTGCCGACCGTGAGCGTGGCCGATGTGTCGCCGCCGCTGAAGCGGTAGTAACGCGCCGCATCGTTCGCAAACGGGTGCACCGCCACGCGACGGCTCGCGTCCGCCACGACCTGACCGCCAGCGCTGTCGCGCGCTTCCGGCGGCGGTTCGGCGTGGTCGCGCGTGGTCGAATCGCGCACGGTGGTGTCACGACGCACCGAGCCACCGAAGAAGACGGAGAAGCGGTTCCCGTACAGGATTGGCGCCGTCCAGGTGGAGCGGATCCACGTCAGCGCCGAAACGGACGGACCCAACAATTGGGCGCGGTAGCCGATGATGCGCTGCTCGTAGGCACCGGATCGTTGCCACGTGGCCCGGCTCTGCACCTGCTCGATCTGGCCCGACTGCTCCGTGCTCGCAGCTGCCGTGCCTGCCACCGCGCCGGCGCTGCCCATTGGCGTGTTCAGGATCAGGCCGATTTCGCTCTCGATCTGGGCCGTGTACCGGTCAAGAGCCGCCGGAACCCGCCGATTGGCCGTTTGCCCCCTCCGGACGAGGCCGGCGAGCGCCGGGGTCGAGAAGGCCACGGAATCCGGCCGCACCGGCGGCGGGGCGGCCTTTCCAGCGTCCCCGGCGCCCGGGCGGGACGGGGTCGCGCCCGTTTGGAAGGCGAGAAGTGCAGCGACAAGGAGGGGGATCATCATCGGATTCTTGGTCCGTACGGTATCGGTGACATCGGGGTTTCCTGTTGGCAAAAGCTCCTTGTCACGCGATCAACGCTTGACCCTGTGCCCTCGTCGCTATACATCGTCTTCGTTGAAGGTGCGTGTCACCGCGTCGGGTTCCGCCTGCAGTCTCGGCACGGCAGGGTTCACGCGGATCTGTTCTGAAATTTCTTTCTTGTGGCGACACCCAACCACTTTGGGAGGCGAAATGCCCCGCGGTGATGATCTGGAGAAGGAGCTGCGGCTCTCTGAGCGTGACGATGAGGGAGACGAAACCGGCGGGTACGGTGGCGGTCCCTCGTACGACGAAGAGGACGAAGAGGACGGCGGGTGGGCCCTGACTAAGGACCGCTCCGACGACCTCTGGGACTCGACGGACGATGTGGACGACGATGACGAGGAGGGCGCGGAGCGTCCGGCCGTCGTCGAGGAAGAGGAAGAGGAAATGGTCTTCGGGACCGCGCCGATGCCCAAGCCGAAGATTGCGAAGTCGGCGCCCGCAGCGGCGGCCGGCGACGCCAAGGCTGCGGCTGCCAAGGCAGCTCCCGCCAAGGCAGCTCCCGCCAAGGCAGCTCCGGCAGCCAAGGCGGCTCCGGTTGCCAAGGCAGCTCCGGCGGCCAAGGCAAAGCCAGCGCCGGCTCCCAAGGCGCCCACCAAGCCGGCAAAGGCCGCAGCTAAGCCGCCCGCCAAGGCGGCTCCGAAGAAGGCGGCCAAGAAGGCGGCCAAGCCCGTAAAGGCCGCCGCCAAGAAGAAGACCAAGCCGGCGCCGAAGAAGGCAGCGAAGAAGGCCACCAAGAAGGTCGTGAAGAAGGCCGCCAAACCGGTCAAGAAGGCACCGGTTAAGGCCAAGAAGGCCGTCAAGAAGAAGAAGTAGTCGCGCACCAGCTTCGCGCTGGAGCGGACCGGCGACGTCCCACCCCGGGACGTCGCCGTTCGATTCTCCGGGTGGGGCGTGGTAGCTTTCGTTCATGGCCGTCGTGGAACGGCGGATCCTGGACGCCCTCCCGTTCACGATCTACGCCGTCGATCTGGAGGGGCGGATCACCCACGTGAATCAGTCGTGGGGCGAATTCGCGTGCGACAACGGCGCCCCAGGCCTCGCCACCGAGGACACGGTGCGCGGCGTCTCCGTGTGGGATGCGCTCCCCGAACGCGGCGCACGCGAGCAGGTCGAGAACGCGATGACCCTGCTCAAGTCGGGCAAGGTGCCGCATGTGCGCTGGGAGTTTCCCTGCTCGTCTCCGGACGAGGAGCGCGTGTTTCTCATGCAGATCTCGGCGCTGCGCGACGACAACGCGATCACCGGGTTCGTCTTTTCCACGACGGACATCACGCCAAGTCACCAATCGCGCGAGGCGTTGATCGACACGGGTATCGCGCTCTCGCGCACGCTCGACCTCGAGCGCGTGTACCTCGAGGTGGGCCAGCAGGCGCGACGCGCGACGCGCGCCGATGCCTTCGCGCTCGCTCTCGCCGACGCCGAGAGCTCGCAGCTGCGCCTCGTCTTCCGTGCCGGATTCGGCGGTTCGGACGAATCGGTCGAGCGGATGCTGTCCGGCGTCTGGCTCAAGGCACTCGCGAACGATCGCCCGACCGTCTCCCACGAGTCGGACCGCACCATCATTGTTGCCCCCATGACGTCGGCGGAGGGCGTGGTCGGTACCATGACCGTCGCGATGCGTCGCGAGGAGCAGCCGCACCGGCTCGAGGCGGCCGAGCGCGTGCTCGACACGTTGGCCGCGCAGACGGCCGCCTCCATCGAGCGCGCCTGGCTCGTGCGCCGCGTCGAACAGAAGCGTCGCCTCGAAGCCATCGGCGAGGTGGCCGCCGGCGTGGCGCATGAGCTGCGCAATCCGCTCTTCGGCATTTCATCCGCCGCGCAGTTGTTGCGCTTTCGCACGGGGGACGATCCCGTCGTCGAGAAAAACGTCGGTCGCATTCTCCGCGAAGTGGATCGGCTGAACCGCATGGTGGGTTCGCTGCTCGATTACGGACGCCCGCACACGCCGGTGCTCGTGCCGGGCGACCCCGACCTCGTGTGGGACGAGATCTTCGAAGGACAACGTGGCCGCCTCGAAACGAAGGGACTGACGCTGCTCCGGACGCGCGCTGAACCGCCGGTCACCTGCCGTCTCGACGCCGAGCAGTTCGGCCAGGTGTGCAGCAACATCCTCGTCAACGCCTGCGATGCGGCGCCGGAGGGCAGCACCATCACCCTGTCGAGCGGACCGCACCAGGGCGGCTGGCGGTGTCGACTGCACAACGGCGGCCCGGCGATTTCAGAGGAAGTGCTCGCGCGCGTCTTCGAGCTCTTCTTCTCGACCAAGACCGGCGGCACCGGGATCGGACTCGCGCTCTGCCAGCGCATCATGGACGAACATCACGGCGACATCAGCATGGAGAGCGCGCCCGAGGCCGGCACGACGGTAGTGGTCACCCTTCCCGCCCTCGACTGAGCGCGCGTGGCCCTCTCCGTCGTGGTGGTCGATGACGATGCGACCGTGCGCGAGACCCTCGTGGAGTTCTTTGCGATGGACGGCGCGGTGGCGCGCGGTGCCGCCACGGCGGGCGAAGGTCGCCGACTCGCGGCCGAGCACGCCTGTGACGTCGCGATCATCGACCTGCGGCTTCCGGATGCACCGGGCCTGACGCTGCTGGAGGCGCTGCGGGCCGATGATCCCGAGATCGCGGTGCTCGTGCTCACGGGGCATGCCGACGTGCCCACCGCCGTACGAGCGATGCAGCAGGGTGCGGTGGACGTGCTCGAGA
>JAYTVE010000151.1:0-2129 GCA_043744185.1 Gemmatimonadota bacterium
AGAGCAGAGTTTTAGGGAGGAGGGTGATGCGCCGTGCACCACCCCGTCGGGTGTTGCCTACGGCGGATCTCGCGCGCCGTACACGGCGTGCCAGCGATCAGGCAGGAGGTCGTGCACGGGCACGTCGTCGCGCAGTTTGCGCAGGACGTCCGTGAGATACGCTAACGGCGGCACGCCGTGTTGTGCGCAGGTGCGCATGAGCGAATACAGCACGGCGGCGCGGCGCGCCGCGTCGTGCGAGCCGGCGAAGAGATAATTCTTGCGCCCCAGCGCCACGGCGCGGAGCTGTCGCTCGGTGCCGTTGTTGTCGAGCAGCAGACGCCCGTCGTCGACAAAGCGCGTCAGCGCGGTCCAGTGATTGAGCACATAGCGCGTCGCCTTCGCGAAGGCACTGCCCGGCGGTTCGTGCAAATGTGCGCGCGCCAGTGCGTGCTGGAGTTTGTTGGGTACGGGCTGGGATCGTTCGCGTCGCAGCGCCGCGCGATCGGGCGGGGCGAGCTGTTGCGCATCCGCGAGATGTTCGATCCGGTAGAGTCGGGCGATCAGTTGCAGCGGATACGCGACGCGGCAGTCGGTCGGCTGCAGCTCCACGAGGCGACGCCGCGCATGCGCCCAGCAGCCCACTTCCACGGCCGTTGCGGCCTGTCCGGTGAAGAGGCGATCAAACACACTCGCCGCATCGGCCTGTACGCATCCGGTGCGCCCCTGGAGAAAGGCCCACGGGCCCGTCGCGCCTTCGCCCGTCGGGGCGTACGTGTACACCACATCGCGGTCATCGCCGACGTAGCACCAGATCGTGCCGTGCTGGATGTTGGTGGCACTCGTGGGGGCCAGCACCTTGCGCCCCGTGGCGTCGGTCCCGATCACGTGCGCGCGCTGCACGCGCGCCGTCAGCGCGTCCACGATGGGCGCCACCTGATCGGCGACCGCCGCGACCCAGTCGGCCATCGTGGACACGGGGATCGTCACGCCGCTGCGCGCATCGATGCCCGCGAGCCGCGTGAGGGGCGTGTGGTCGGCGTATTTGCTCACGACGACGTGCGCGAGCAGCGAGGCATCCGCGCTGCGTTGCTCGAGCGCGGTCATCGGTCCTGCCGCGGTGGTGACGCCGTCCTTGCACGAGCCGCACGCGACCTTCTGCAGTTGATGTTCATGCACGACGAAGCGCGCGGGCACGTAGGCGAGGCTCTGGCGCTCGTCGTGGCCGATGCCCCGCATCGTGCGCCCACAGGTCCCGCACTGCTGGGCGGACGCGGGCACGTCGTGCGGGTGGATCTCGCGGTCCACCGCTTCGCTCGTGCGCCACGACGGCCGTGCACGGCGCGCGGTCAGCGACGCGGCGTCGGCGCGCGCGATCTCCGCCGTGCGTGCGGCATCCTCGCGCGCCTCCGCATCGGGATCCAGTTCGGGTTGCGGGGCCTGCCTCAGTAATTCGTCGAGCAGCAGCGCCAGTTGCTCCGCATTCGTGCGCTCGGAGCGTTTGCCCAGCCCTGCCGCGCGCAGCTTCGCGAGGAGCAATTCCAGTTCACTGCTCTTTTGCAACACGGCCGCGAGCGCGGCGAGCGCATATTCCATCGCCTCCGCATGTTTACCGTCCTGCGCGAGATCCGTCACGGCGCTGCGGACTTGCGCGAGCGCGACACCACCGGCGGTCGTCGGCAGCGAGGTCGCCGCCGTGGTCGGTGCGCGATGCGGAGCGGGAGTTGATGTGGTCATCATGCGTGCTGATCACTACGCCACAGCGGTGCGAATGTTTCGCCACAGGGCATCGAATCGCGTTGCATGTGTGGCATTCGCGTTGCACCTCGCGCGGTAACAGTGTACGCGGCACATGCCGCGGCACATGCCGCGGCACATTCGCGTTGCACCTCGCGCGTTGTGCAGATCCCGTGGTCCCAGTCGCGTGTGTGTATCCGGCCGCCGTTGTGGTCAGACGTGCAGGATCACGAGGGCGGCGCGGTGGCGGTGTGCGGCGGTTCGTGTGGCGACCGATACCAGCGCGGCCGACGACGAACCTGCCGGAGATCGAGTCCCTCGAGCATGAGCGTCAGCTCGCCCGCGTCCACTTCCACGTGCGGTGCGCCGGCGCGCGGCACCAGCGGAATGCGGAACGTCCCGCGCTCGAGTCG
>JAYTVE010000152.1:0-2126 GCA_043744185.1 Gemmatimonadota bacterium
GGCGTGACCACGCGCGGCTGCTCGCGATGGCGGTGCCAGGCGAGCAGCGCCACGCCAAGCGCGCCGCCCGCGTCACCCGAGGCCGGCTGGATCCAGAGCTTCTTGAACGGCCCCTCACGCAGGAGGCGGCCGTTGCCGACGCAGTTGAGGGCGACACCGCCAGCGAGGCAGAGATTGTCCGAGCCGGTCATGGTGTGCGCGGTGCGCGCCATGCGCAGCATGACCTCCTCGCACACGACCTGCACCGAGCGCGCGAGGTCCATCTCGCGTTGCGTCAGCTTCGACTCGGGTTCGCGCGGGGGCCCGCCAAAGAGGTCATGGAACGCGGGGCTCGTCATCGTGAGCCCGCCGAGATAGTCGAAGTACTTCTGGTCGAGGCGAAACGAGCCGTCCTCGCGCAGGTCCATGAGGTGCTTGTAGATCAGGTCGACAAACTTCGGCTCGCCGTACGGCGCGAGCCCCATGACCTTGTACTCCCCCGAGTTGACCTTGAAACCGGTGTAGTACGTGAGGGCCGAGTAGAGGAGGCCGAGCGAATCGGGCCATGCCAGCTCGCGCACGAGTTCGAGGTCGTTGCCCTTGCCGTGACCGATCGACGCCGTGGCCCACTCGCCCACGCCATCAATGGTGAGCACGGCGGCCTCCTCGAACGGCGACGGGAGGAACGCACTCGCCGCGTGGGACTCGTGATGCTCCGCGTATAGAACAGGGCCGTCGTAGTCCCCGAGCTCTTTCCGGATGTCCTTTTCCATGAAGAGCTTTTCCTTGATCCAGAGCGGCCCCGCCATCAGGTACTGGCGAATGCCCGCCGGCGCGATCCCCATGTAGGTCTCGAGAATGCGCTCGAACTTGAGCAGCGGCTTGTCGTAAAACGCGACCGCATCGAGATCTTTGGCGGTGATGCCGGCCTGCTTCAGGCAGAAGGCCACCGCATGCGCGGGGAACGAGGCGTCGCCCTTCTTTCGGGTGAACCGTTCCTCCTGGCCTGCGGCCACGATCTCGCCGTCGCGCACAAGGCACGCGGCGCTGTCGTGGTAGTAGGCGGAAAGTCCGAGGATGTAGACGGGCTTCATCAGCTCTCTGGCAGCAACCGTTGCTCGTCGCCCGAAGGGCGGGAGGTCCGGCTCGTGGTGGACGTCGGCGGAATCTTAACGGGGCGGCCCGTGCAAGGCGCTTCTCGCAACTTGCGTGCCGACCCAACACAATGTGACGCATACACTTGCCAGCCGTCACGACCTGACGGCCTCGGCGCTCGGGGGACCCGTGCGCCTGTCCGATACGACGCAGCTTGAGATCGAGCTCGTTCTCGGCGACCCCGATGCGCCGACGGCACTCGCTGGAGGCGCGCATGCAGGCATGCGCTGACCGGCGAGGCCGATGCGGCGACGATTCCAGCGCGCTGAGCGATGGCGCTGTCGAGTCCGGAGTTCGCAGTGCTATTCTTTGTGCGCGACGCCAACCACCAGTTGCACCACAGCGGCCACGCGGACTGGTTCGCGAGCCCTTGACGTCAACGGCCCGGGCGGCTGCGTGCCCCCATGGGCGTGCGCTTGTGGACCAGTCACCGTCATCCTCCGCGCCAAGGAGCCATCGCGTGTTCGTCCCTCTCTGGATCCTGATCCCGCTCGGGATCGTGCTCGTCTGGGCCCTGTTCGCGCTCAACGGCTACAACCTGATCCCGATTCCCGATCCCGGCTCGCGCATCTACGCGGCCTCGTCGCACGCGGCGCAGGACGCGATCGTCGCGGTCCTCGCGCAGCATGGGCTCCGCCAACGGTTCAGCGGCGACACGCCCGGTGTCCGCCGCGCAATCCTCTGGGACGGCTTCACGATCATCAGCTGCCCGGAACCGTGGGTGAAGGAAAAACTCGGCGGCACCGCGGGAAGCATCGGCATCGTCGTCAAGGAACCGGCGGCGGCGGCTGAGGCCGCAGCGACCTATCTGCGCTCCAAGGGATTCACGGCGAAGGTCGTGACCGACGCGGAGCCGGAGATTCCGATCTGCCACTTGGTGACGGACGCGCTGGTCGGCGTCGCGCTCAACTTCCGCGAACACGCCGTCAAGTTCCCGATGCCGCAGAGACTCAAACGCTGATCGCGCGCGGTACGGCATCGGCCCGACATCG
>JAYTVE010000153.1:0-6842 GCA_043744185.1 Gemmatimonadota bacterium
CGATGCCGGCGTCGCCACCACTTCGACATCAACTCGCAGCTCGCCTCGACATGTCCCTGTCCGTCAGCCTGCACGATAGTGAAAGCACGGTCCTGAGCGCCCCCCTCGTGGCAATCGCGCTCGGCCCCGACACGAGCGTTGGCCGCGTGGTCGGCGCGCTCGACAAGGCGATGGGCGGGGTGATTGCCCGCGCCATCACCGCCCGCGAATTCCGCGGCGGCCGCGACGAAGTGCTGCACCTCACCGGCGGCGAAAAGGGGAGTCGTCGCGTGCTGTTGGTCGGCACCGGCACGCCGACCCAGAAGGTGATGGCGTACCGCCGCGCCGGCGCCCTCGCAGCGCGGCGAGCGAAGGCGCTCGGCGTTCCCGCCCTCGCGTTTCTCGCGCCGGGCGTGAATGCCGGCTACGAGCTGGAAGCGGCTGTCGCCGGACTGATGGCCGGTCCGTGGGAGTTTGCCGAACTCAAGTCGCCAGTGCCCGACAAGGACCGCCGAGCGGCACTCGAAAAGATCCACGTGGTGGTCGCCGACGCGAAGAAGGCCAAAGCGGCCTTCGACGCCGGCGTGGCGCTCGGCGAGGGACAAACGATCGCACGCACCCTCGCAATGATGCCGGGCAATCTCTGCACCCCCGAGCATCTCGCCAACACCGCCACGGACATCGGCAAGCGTCACGACTTGACGGTCACCGTCCTCGGTCGCAAGGAACTCGAGAAGCTCGGCTGCGGCTCGTTCCTCTCCGTCGCGCAGGGCACGCCGCAGGATCCCAAGCTGGTCGTCATCGAATACATGAAGGGGAAGAAGTCGCAGGCGCCGATCGCGCTCGTCGGCAAGGGCGTCTGCTTCGACTCCGGCGGCATCTCGATCAAGCCGGCCCCGGGCATGGAGTTCATGAAGTTCGACATGTGCGGCGCGGCCGGCGTGCTTGGCGCGATGGAAACGATCGCGCGCATGAAGCTCAAGGTGAACGTCGTCGGCCTGATCGGCGCGACCACCAACATGCCGAGCGGCACCGCGATCAACCCTGGCGACGTCGTGAAGGCGATGACGGGCAAGTCCATCGAGATCACGAACACGGATGCAGAGGGGCGGCTCATCCTGGCCGACGTGCTCGGGTACTCGCATCGCTACAACCCGTCGGTGATCATCGACGCCGCCACTCTCACGGGCGCCTGCGTCATCGCGCTCGGCCATCACGCAACCGGCGCCTTCGGCACCGACGACAAGGTGCTCGATGAAGTGATCGCGGCCGGCAAGCGCGGCGCCGAGCAGGCGTGGCCGCTGCCGCTCTGGGACGACTACAAGGACCAGATCGCCTCCGACGTGGCGGACCTCAAGAACACTGGCGGTCGCCCGGCCGGTTCGGTCACGGCTGCGCTTTTCCTCAGGGAGTTTGTGCCCGTCGGCACGCCGTGGGTGCACCTCGACATCGCGGGCACCGCGTATTCCGAGGCCGATCTCGTCGCGCTGCCCAAGGGACCCACGGGCATCCCGGTGGGTACGTTCGTCCACTTCGTTCGGGGACGCGCCAGCTGATCCTGATTGGAACGCTCGTTCGGCGCGGCGGCCTTGGCCTGATGGCCGGGGCCGCCTTGCCATTCGCCCTCCTTGCTCAGCAAGGCGGGGCGAAGCCGCGCCCGTCCGCCAAGGACACGGTGCGGACGGAGGTCGCGACCGAAGCCAAGTCCGACACCGGCAAGTCGAAGGCGGCCACGGATTCAGCCGCGCGCGGTGCCTTCCTCAAGGACTCGCTGGACAAGTTCAAGGCTGGCGACACGGTGCGCGCGCCGTTCGCGCGTGCGGAGTCGCCGCGCTCGACTGACATCGGTGCGCCGTACGAGTGGAATCGCGACGAGCTGCTCTCGAGCGGAGCGCAAACGCTCGCCGACCTGCTCGATCGCGTGCCGGGTGCCAGCGGGTTCCGCACCGCGTGGCTGATCGACCAGCAATCCACTTCGTATCTCGGCGATTTCGGTCGCGTGCGCGTGTTCGTGGACGGGCTGCCGTACGCTCCACCGGACCGCGATGGCCGTGGTGTGCTCGATCTCACGGCCATCCAGCTCTGGGCGTTCGAGCACTGCCGCGTGGAGCGCGGCGGGGCCGAGCTGCGCGTCTACCTGCGGTCGTGGCGCTACGACAAGACGATTCCTTCGTCGAGGGTGGACGTCTTCACGGGCGACCAGGACGCGAACACCTTCCGCGGCTTCTTCGCCCAGCGGTTCGGCCCCGGGATCGGCATACAAGCCGCGGGCGAGAATCTGAGTCTGTCGAACACGCGCACCGGCGGCGATGGCTCGCGGCGCGCCGGCATTATACGTCTTGGATGGGCGCGTGGCTTGTGGAGCGTGGACGTCACGCACCAGTTCGTGGATAACAACCGCAACTCGCAGGCGCGACTGACTGGATTCGACAACTTGCCCGCCGTCGACGCTGCGGCGAGCCTCGGCTACGCGCGCGTGGCGTGGGGCGATCCCGAACAGGGAAATTGGGTGCAGGCGCTCGCGGCCACGTCGGCGTTCGCGTCGCTGTCGTCAGCGCTCAACGCGACCACCAACGACAGCAACCGCGTCTTCGACCGGCGCGATGCGATCTACGCGCTGCAGGCCGGAACGGAGTGGCGTGGCCTGCGGCTGAGCGGCGGCATGCGCTGGACGTCGGCGCGCAATGTGGGCACCGCGAGTCCGCAGGTGCGAGCGAGTTACGATCGCGGCTGGATCACGCTGCAAGCGTACGCCGAGCGCGCCAACGAACGGGGATCGACACGCGGTGACGTGAGCGTGCGACTGCTGCCGCGGTCGTGGCTCGCCCTCGCGGGCAGCTACGGCGGCATGAGCGCTGGCACCGACAGCGGCGCGCGCGTGAAGGGGTACGGCTGGCGCGGAGAGCTGGGCCTGCGCCTGAAGAACGACCTGTGGTTGACGGGAGGCGTCCTGGGCCGCGACTCGGCGTATCTCGCGGCGCCGGCGCGCTTCGATTCAACGCTCAGCAACGCGTTGGTCCCAAACGCGCAGGGCGTCTTTGTTGGGCTGCGCGGCCGGATCTACAGCGACATCTTCGCCGACGTCGTCGCGATTTCGTGGGACAAGACTGGGCTCTATCGTCCGCGCTATCAGACGCGGACCGAACTCTTCCTGCAGACGCGCTGGCTCTCGCGGTTTCCCAGCGGGGTGTTCGGCCTGCTCGCGAGTCTGACCCACGAATACCGCGAGCCGGTGGCGTTCCAGGCGGGCACGAAGTCGCTCGCGAGCACCTTCAGTCGAACCGTGAACGCGAAGCTCGAGATCCGGATCATGAGCGGCGTGATCAGCTACCGGATTCTCAATCTTGCCGGCGACATCTACACGCAGCTTCCCGGCACGATCATGCCGCGCTCCGTCTCGGTCTACGGCATTCGCTGGGAATTCAGGAACTGAGCCCGGACGCGACCCCGCAACGTTGACCAACGCGTTGTCCTGTCGTAATTTACGGGTTACTCATGATCCGATCCATGACCGGGTTCGGCACCGCCGACGGGGCGGTGGGTGCGCAGCGGCTTTCGGTCGAGGTGCGCACGGTGAACCACCGGTTCTTCAACCCGTCGATCAAGCTGCCCGGCGCGTTCGCGCGCTGGGAGGGCGACGTGCGCGAGGCGCTTCGCGTTCGAATTGCGCGCGGGCACGTGTCGCTGAGTGCGCGCGTGATCGGCTCGGCGGTTGATGACGCCCAGACAGCGGCGGTGGTGATCGACGACGCCCGCTTCGAGGCCTACGTGCTTCGTCTTCGCGAATTGCAGGCGCGGCACGGTCTCTCGGAAGCACTGGACGTCGCCACCATCCTGCGGCTCCCCGACGTGATCGTGGCGCGGCCACCCGACGAAGATTCGGGCACCGCCGCCGAGCTGGTCGCGATCGTGAATGCAGCCGTGAGCTCGCTCGACAGCACGCGGGCATCCGAGGGGGCGCGTCTGGGGGAGGTGCTTCGAGAGCGGCTCGCCGTCGTCGGCGCGGCCGTTGAGCGGATCGCAATCCGCGCACCCGTGCGGATGATCGAACATCGCGACCGGCTCCGCGCCAACGTCCAGGAGCTGGCCGGCGCGGTGGCCGTGGACCCGCAGCGGCTCGCGCAGGAAATCGCGATCATTGCCGACCGGCTCGATATCCACGAGGAGGTCGATCGGTTCCGGTCGCACCTGACGGCCTTCCGCGACGCACTCGCCGCCACCGATGGCGAACCCGTGGGGAAGCGCCTCGGATTCCTGCTGCAGGAGATGCTGCGCGAGGCAAACACCACCGGATCCAAGGCCAACGACGCGCCCATGCTGGCCGACGTCGTCGCCATCAAGGAAGAGCTGGAGCGCATCCGCGAACAGGTGGAGAACCTCGAGTGAACCCGTTTCCTATCATTCTCTCGGCGCCTTCCGGCGGCGGGAAGACGACGGTCATGAAGCGGCTCCTCGCGACCCGCTCAGGCATCGGCTACTCGGTGTCGGCCACGACGCGCGCGCCGCGCTCGGGCGAGGTCAACGGCCACGACTACCACTTCCTCTCGGTGGCCGAGTTCAAGCGTCGCCGCAGCCGCAAGCAGTTTGCAGAGTGGGCGGAGGTGCACGGCCGGATGTACGGCACCCTCCGCTCGGAGGTCCGCCGGATCCTCAAGGGCGGCCAGCATGTGATGATGGACATCGACGTTCAGGGGGCTCGGCAGTTCCATGCCGCCTTTCCGGAGTCGGTCCTGATTTTCCTGCTCCCCCCCTCCGGGGAGGTGCTCCTGAAGCGGCTGGTGGACCGGGACACGGAGGGCCGCGAGGCCCATTTGGTCCGGCTCCGGGCCGCCCTCGAAGAACTTCAGGAGGTCCCTCGTTATCATTATGTGGTCGTCAACGACGACCTCGACGCCACGGTCCGCCGCGTTTCGGCCATCGTGGATGCCGAGGAGGTCCGGCACGAACGGGTGGCCAGTGTCTCGAAGACCACCCGCGGTCTCGTGTCGCAGCTCAAGTCCGAAATCCGCCGCTACGCCAACCGGTAGTCATCATGCGCGTCTTCACGCCCCACGAGCTCACGAAGTATTCCGCCAACAAGTACCTCGGCGTCCTCATCGCGGCGAAGTTCGCCCGGATGGTGAACGAGTTTCCGCGCACGTCCACGGGCAAGGAAAAGAAGCTCACGACGCGCGCGCTCGAGGAACTCTCCGGCGGCCGCGTCGAGTACCGCGTCGTGCCGCGCAAGCGCCCGACCGAATAAGACTCGCGGGCGAGCCGGGATCGATGCGTCCCTTCGACGGTGCGCGCGTCTGTCTCGGCGTCACCGGGGGGATCGCCAGCTACAAGTCGGTCTGGCTCGCGCGTCTGCTCACGCAGGCCGGAGCCCAGGTGGACGTCGTGCTCTCGCGCTCTGCGCGCGAGTTCGTTGGTGCCATCACCTTCGAAGCCGTCACCGGACGGCCCGTACACACCGAGTTGATCGCTGAAGGGCGCGCGCTCGATCACCTCAAGCTCGCGCGCGACGCGCAGCTCGTGATCATCGCTCCCGCCACCGCCGACCTGCTGGCGCGCAGCGCAACGGGGCAGTCCGATGACCTCATCACCGCCGTGCTCCTCGCCACGCGTGCTCCCGTGCTGATCGTGCCGGCGATGAACGACAAGATGTGGGGCCATGCGCAAGTGCAGGCGAACGCAGCGCACCTCCGGTCGCTGGGCTATCACGTTCTGTCGCCCGAGGTGGGTCCGCTCGCCTCGCCGAGCGAGGGCGTGGGCGCGGGACGCATGCCTGAACCGGAGTCCATTGTCGCCGAAGCGGCGCGGCTCCTCGAGCCGCACGGTGCGCTCGCAGGAAAGCACGTGGTGGTAACCGCAGGGCCGACGCGCGAGCCGGTCGATCCGGTTCGCTTCCTGTCCAATCGCTCGAGCGGACGCATGGGCGTGTCGATCGCCGCTGCGGCGCATCGCCGTGGTGCGCGCGTGACGCTCGTGCATGGCCCGCTCGAGGTGGCACTGCCGCGCGGCGCGGCGCCCGTCGCGGTCGAGACCACCGCCGAGATGGCCGAGGCCGTGCGCTCGGCGCTCGCTGATGCCGACGTGCTCGTGATGGCCGCTGCGCCTGCGGACTTCACCGCCTCCACTCCGGCCACGCAGAAGCTCAAGAAGGAGAGTACGCCGGGCGCGATCGCGATCACGCGTACAGCGGACATCCTCAAGACGACGCGTGATGCGCGTCGACCCGGCACGGTGGTGGTCGGCTTCGCGCTCGAGACAGAGAAGGTCCTGGAGCACGCGAGGGCCAAGCTCACCGCGAAGGATCTCGACCTCGTGGTCGCCAACGACGCCACCGAGGAAGGCGCGGGCTTCGGCACGTCCACCAATCGCGTGACGATCATTGGCCGGGATGGTACACCGGACGCGCTGCCGCTCGCGTCGAAGGACGCCGTGGCGGACGCCATCCTCGATCGCGTCGAGGCGCTCATTCGTGGACGCTAGAGAGCAGCTACGACGCTATCTGGAGCAGCGCCGCGACATGGGCGAGACCGACCTCGTGCTCGACGGGCTCGCGGTTGACGACGTGCTGCGCATGATGGGCGCAGTGGGTGGCGGTGCGCCGCGCAGCACGGGAGCGCGGGAGCGCAGCGCCGTGACGCCCGACGCGCCCGAAGCGGCAGGCACCTTGGCCCCGGGCGTGGCCGAGGGCGATTGGCGCAAGGTTCTGGAGGCGAACACGGGGAAGGGAGTCGCGCCGGCGCCAGACTCTTCGCTGGCGCCCGTCGAGCCCCCAGGCGCGCCTGACACCGCTGCGCCGGAGCCGGCTCCAACTCCGGCCGCGCCAGAACCTCGACCGTCCGGCGGTCGCACCTTTTCCGCGCCCCCACCGT